>CAZZGG010000171.1:0-3276 GCA_964654125.1 uncultured Oscillospiraceae bacterium | reverse complement strand
GCACCAAGACAGGCTCCAAGCTGACCTGCCCGTCTGTGAGGATGTTATAGGCCTGGGCTTGGGCTGTGTTGTTGACAACCGTCAATAACAACTGATCAGGCGACTTCAAATTAACAGCATACTGCAGCTGCTCATTATCCAGCCGGACCAACTGTTCTGCTGCAAACAATGAGCCTAGCAGCTCTTTGACAAAGGGTAGAAAATCGTAAGGCCTGGGGATAGGCTGGTTGGGCTGGTTGATGACCGGCTGGCCTGTCACGGCTTGGCTGTTCAGGCCAAAAGGCACCAGTATCACAGTCAATTTGCCTTTTTGTCTTTGCACTGTGTAGGCCAGTGCCTGCTGTTCAGTCCGGGCCAGGATATTAGCCTCAGTCACAAGGCCAGCTACAAGGCTGTGAAAGGTCACACCCTGTCTTTTTCCTGGCTGGCCGCCCAGGCTGACCTGAGTTGCCGCCGGGTGCTGGACCAGTTCACCTTTTTCAGCCAGACCGAACCAGGTCTTTAGTCCTGGCTGGTATTGAGCCAGTTTTTCTTCGGCTCGCAGCAGCTGGCCGGCAAAGATGATCAGATGGCCGCCCGCATGGACATAATCTTGTAGTTTATTCAGTTCTTCCAGATTAGATGGTGTATGGCCGGCTAAAATCAGCTTGTTGTAGGTGCCGAGCACTGCAGAAGCAGCATCTGAATAAAGCACGTCAAAATTATCCCCAAAGGGTGTGGCTGTTAAAAAACCTGTTTCATCACGGTAATAACCGGCTTCTTCATATTGGGGATATAACATGGTGAAAAGGGCATGCGCCTGGTAGTCGCCTGCATGATATGGTTCATTACCCCAGGTACGGTAAAGCAGCTTTGTGTAAAGATGGCGTGGCGGCACCCAGCCATTGTGGAAGTCAAATAAGACTGCCACCGGCGTATGCTGGACACCAGGATAACCGTATTTTTTAACAAAGGCATGTCCAGCTTGGTTCAGTTGGCCGATCGGTGAAAGCTGTGGTACATCACCCGGTTTTTCCGGAGAAATCATAAAACCGCTCTCAAAGCCCAAAATATCACAATTATAAGTGTAATGAGTGTAAAGGATGCGCCTTAACAAAGAAAGGCTGGTTCCCTCCTCTGGACCACCGTTTGGTGCATTACCATGATGATCGGCAGTTAGGGCTGGATCATAGTCTTTCCAGCCCCAGCGGTTCCAGACCGAAGCATTGCCAAACCAGAGGACACCATATTGCTTGCCGGCCCCACGTAAAAAAGCATACCAGACATTGACATTTTGCAGGGCTTGGGCACATTCTGAGCCAAGCAGCTTGACATCCTGCTCTTTCAGAAAATAGTGACCCAGATTGAGCGAACATAAAGCGGCAACATCGTTTTGCAGGTGCTGGTGCATGAAGCTGAAATGATGCTGGAAGTTGTCATACTGCTCCTGGTGATCGCGCCCGGCCGGACACATCAGGGTGGCATATGACCCTATATAGCGGCCGTCTTGCTCACCATTGTCAAAACCAAGAAAGCGTTCTCCCAGTTCATCTTGCAAATATGCGGCCAGCGGAGCATAATCTACTTCGCCGCAGCTGACAAAGTTAGAATATGAACCCGGCACATAGCCCCAGATGTCAAAAACATAAAGGCCACGCTTTTTTATTTCATCAACCAGGGCACGGGCATCGCGGGCAGCAAGGAAATGATAGTTGGGCCAAATAATATCGCCAAGATCATAAATCCTGGTATACCAGTCCAGATAATCCTGAAAAGGTTTGAGCTGGAAGGTCTCAGGATCAGGTGGGAACTGTCTGGCTGAGGTAAAATGGATCCGGCGGCCCAGGTCATCTCTAGTAACAGCGCGCACATGGCGCAACAAAAAATCAGGATGCTCTTCCGGCTCAAAAAGATGATCATAAGCCTTTTTCATTTTAATTTCCTTTCTCGGCAAGCAGATCAAGATCAGCGTAAACAGCGTCCCAATCTACATATTCTGCACTTAAAATAAGTGGAATCCGGTTTTGCAGGGCCAGCCTGGCTGCCTCAAGCAGTCGTTCCTGCCATTTACTGCCAGCCAGGGGCTTATTAGCTGGATAGAGCTGGCCGAATGCGTCCTGATGCGGTGCACTGATCAAGATAAGTTCTGCCTTATGCAGGACATCTTCAAAAGAAAACAGTTCGCAGATAGCATTGGCACTGTTTAAAGCAAGCGCAAAGTCAGCAGCTCTATCCCGCCAATCGATAAGCTCAGCTGCTTTGATAATGGTCGGCCTGTTCTGGATCAAGAATTTGATTGATCTGGCTGCACACAAAACACTTATTTCTGCAAAGGCCTGCTGAAGACCCTTTTTAGCTTCATCAAGTGTGTATTCGTTTTCTGCATTACGTTGAGCTGAAAAAATAGCACCCCGGCAGTTGTAATGAGCAGCTTTATCTAGGACATCCGTGATAGTTGCAAGAGCTTTTACACTGCGCTCCTCGATATTGCCAATCAAGGACAGGTCAGGAAAATGATTGATCATACGGGTAAAGTCAACATAAATACTGATATTTTGCAAATTAAGGTAATGTGCTTCTTTGGCTGCTAAAGCTGGATCCAAGCGAATAAAATACTCAGCTGGAACACATAGTCCGGCAAAATGATGCGAGAAGGTTGGCTGCTGGAGTAGAAAATCCTTGATAGAGCCACGCCTGTAGCCTAATGACAGGAAAAGATTCTGGTTCCTGGATCGGGGTAAGCTCTCCGCCAGCTGCTCAACCGGCAGGGCCGTTGTCCTGACCTGATAGATCTGGCAGTCTCCTGGCTTGATCTGTAAACCAGCTTCTGTTTGCACCGGTTGGTTCATTTCAGCAAAGCCCAGTGGCAAAAATTCCGGCAGTTCCTCTGTTTTATCTTCGATCTCTAATAATTGGATGGATTTTATTTCTCCCAGCGTGCTGCTGATATTAAAATGTTCGCTGTTAAAAGTGTTATTGGCAACAAACAGGGTGTAGTTTTCAGCATCCTTACTGGCCAGGCAATACTGCAGAACCGGATTGTCCACCCTGATCAGCTGCAACTCATTAAATATATCAGCTAGAGTTTCTTTGACAAAAAAGGCCCAGCGGTAAGGTTGACTGATTGGCTCATTTGGCCGATTATCAGTCAAGGGACTATCATTTTGAACAAGGCCGTCCTGGGCTAAAATCAGGGTTACTTTGCCCTTGCCGACATGGGTTTCCAAGACCAGAGGGCGGCCTTTTGAATCAGTTCGCTTGACCAAGGCCTGATCATGTTTTTTTGCGGTATAAACC
>CAZZGG010000170.1:0-3810 GCA_964654125.1 uncultured Oscillospiraceae bacterium | reverse complement strand
AAAAAGAGGTCCTGCTCCTAAATCTGTAGTGTTGCTTTTGAGCTCATCTTAGGTTAAAGATTCAGGGTGTATTTCATGTTTGAGCATTTTCTAACCGATCTGGACACCGAAAAGACAGATCTTGTTCTGCCTGATTAGCCTTTGTGGAATAGAGGATCGGCTAGCCGATCCTCTATTCCACAATCTTGCCCTGATTAATTTTGTGTGGTAACTTACATGTAGCAGTCAAGTTCATGATGCTGTTATCTCTGCACTTTGATTGCCGGAAACCCTGTACTTTGACTGCCGAATTCTCTGCAGTTTGACTGCCAAATATTCTGTACTTTTGATTGCCGTTAACAACAGTTCAGGAGAAAGAGTTTGCCAGGCTGATCTGCATTCTACCCCTCTTTTTATAGTTCTTATGCGTTTGTCCTGTTACACAACCCGATTTCCTAGATCCAAAAGACCTTATAAATACGCACAGCATCTTTATGCCCCACCATAAAATAAAAGCTGCCATCTGCAGCCAGATAAAAGCGGTTTTGCATAAAGACAGTATCCTCTAATAAATCAGCTAGCCTTAAGATGCCCAGCGGCTTACCATCTGCTGCGCTTTTTAGTACATAATCATTACCGCCGCAAAGAATAAACAACTCGTTATCTTTATTTTTGGCCAAGGGAAGCAATGATTTTTGGCCTTCTTCCACTACTAGATTCCAGCTTGTGTTGCCCAAGGTCACCTGCCTGTGATTTTTGTCCATATACTCGGCCTTTATTGCCAGTTCTGATTTGACGGCCTTTTTATTTGCTTCATCCAACTCAAAGCATCCATCATACGTTACAACCAGTAAGCGACCATCCACTAGCTGCAGGCGATTAACATCAATTGGTTTATCAGCCTGGCTGTAGACATAGCTGGCTGCCAGTTGGCCAGCTTGTGTCAGCCGCACTATATAGGCGTCTCCCTGATAATAGTTATGATCAAAGATGTAAAGTTGATCATTGAAGATGGTCAGATAACAGCCATAAGCTAACTGCCCCTGGTAGTCCAGGTTCTTTTGCCACTTGCCTTGAGAAAAAATAGCAATCCGGCCAGCTCCACCATGATAATTATCCAGGATGTAGATATCTCCATTGTCGGCAACAGCAAAATCATTCGGTCCAGAATCTGCTATTCTATCATCACCGATATCACCATAACTCAGCTCACCATCATTTTCACCAAGTGGTATCTCAAGCACTGTCTGGATGGAGGCAGCAGCAAGCTCGGTAAAGGAGACTGATTCACTGGTGCTTGTTTCACTTCTAGTAATGGACGCCGTTTTTGTTGTTGCTGCCTTGGTTTCTATATTGGTTGCACTTATCTGGCAGGCAGCTAGGCTAAAAAGGACCAGGCTCGCTATTAGGATGGTTACAACAATCTTTTTTGTTTGGAAAATGATTATATCCATCTTAACCTCCATTTCGCCGCTGTAGCGGCGCCACAAATAGGTATGAAAAAGGGGTTGTTTCTCGTTTTCTGATATAATCTCCTTCTTTCAAGCACAAATGCGTGGTTCCATGAGGCCGCACGCTAATCATTATTTTAGCTCTTCGTAAATGTGTGATGGCTCAGTCACTGTCTTCTTTCAATGAGCGAAAGGAGGCTTTACCATGAAAATTGTTTATCCCATCTGCTGTGGCATCGATATACACAAAACTTATCTCGATGCTACAATCATCACCACGACTGGAATCACCCCTCACTATACCCGATAGCGATTTTCTACTTTCAACAATTCTATTTTGCAGCTTAAGCAATGGCTCTTGAGCAACAACTGCCTGGATATCTGCATGGAATCGAGCGGTAAATACTGGATTCCCATTTTCAATATCCTTGAGGGTTCGATCCGGGTCTCCATCGCCAATCCCAAATGGGTTCGTGCGCTTAAAGGCAATAAGGATGATGTCAAGGATTCCAAATGGATCGGTGACCTTTTCCGCTTAGGCCTGGTGCCCGGCAGCTTTATTCCTGCCAGACCCATTCGTGAATTACGCGAGTATATTCGTTAATGCGCCAAACTTGTCTCGTGCAGGTCCATTACTTCCACTAAAGATCGGAAAAAAACTAATAAGCCAGTATCATCAGATAAAGCCCTTTCATGATAATCCTTATAAATGCACATAGACAGATATTTCGGGCCAATTGATGGATCAGTCTTCGCCTTGTCTGAGATTCCAGACTCACCTCTTTCATTCTTGCATATATTTTAATAACGCACGATCATACAAAATCCCTACACGTTCACATTGAAGATTAAGAATCTTTTCTCTTGTTCTTCCCACTGTGACCATACTTATCAAGCATCAAACCTATAATACATCCTATAAGCATGGTCGCAATCCAGATTGTTACTCCATGGTGGTGATATAATCTTTGAATGGCCTCCGCTGATGCTCCCTCAGCAGTCAACTGATCTAGTCTTTGCAGGTTTTGTGTTTTGATTAGAGTCCCAACGACTTCTCCGAGTAGAATGCCAAAAAAACAGCTTATGAATACAGATAACGCGGCAATCCGTTTTATAAGCAGAGAAAAAATAATCACCAATATCCATGCACCGAGAAAAAAGTGCCGTGTTGCCCATTCTGTTGTATATAGGTTGATTGCATCCCCTTGAATGAGCAATTTACAAATCACATAACATAAGCCAAATGCAACACTTAAAATTATTGCCATCTTGAAGTCTTTTTTTGTTATTTTCATTACATTATCACACCATCCTCTCTGTGTTTAAGCAAGGGAGCGCGCCTCCTATGGTAATCACTGATATTAAATCCAATATTACGTGATCGACCAGCAGGACGCACTGCCATTGAATAAAAGAAATTGTTTGCTGAGTTTTCCCAGCCCGTTACTATTCTGACATAGTTCCCACCAGAATTGTATTTTCTCCTTTCATTTAGCCCGAAAGCAAGAACATATGACGTATAATTTGATTTTTTGCTTCGTCACAATCCCACATTGGAATCACCCCTTTCTTTAACCTATATCCGGCAAGTAACAGAAGCGAAAAGTCTACAAGCCTTGCAGGACAGCACTTTGATAAATGAATAAGGTGCAAAATATATTGCATTTAGAACTGATCTGCTTCTGTGCTAAAATCCAAGCGGCTCTGATCTGGTAAAATAGAAGTAACAAAAAACCTGACAATACCGATTCATCATGTTTGGTAAAAAGCCGGCTTCACTGAAAGTGATTATCTGAACATAGGCAAAAATCTCCGCAAATAAAGTCGACATCACCAGCCAGACCAACATGGCGGGCAGATAGACACCTCTTTTCCTGTTGATTTGTGCAATATAGACCCCCCCATGCACCAAGCAGCAACAAGTGATTGAACGGGAAAATCCAAGCATTTTTAGAGTAAACAGCGATCACATCATCCATTTGGGTCCACCGCGGTTCCCTTCTTAATTCGATTCCCAGCATCATAAAACAAGTGTGAGCATGATCTGAGCGTAAGCTGTCATATCTAGAGCCACAGCAAGCTGACACCGATAGACCAGATAGTAGTTGATGATGGCTAAATCTACTCCATGGGCCAGCATAAACTGCCAGATCACTTGACGCGTAAAAAACTGGCTAAGCAACTGAAAGATCAAAAAAATCTGCCTCACATTCTTCTCCTGTTTGCTAGTACCCTGTGGCAATGGTTTTGTTGATTACCACAGAATATGTAAACACAAATATCAAGTCTTTGAGCTTATCATAGATTTTCATGGCAATAAATGGGCCCTAAAATCAAGTTGTTGTTGAAGCGACAAAACGAAGCATTTTCTGGCCGAGCC
>CAZZGG010000169.1:0-3996 GCA_964654125.1 uncultured Oscillospiraceae bacterium | reverse complement strand
ATACTACGGACGCGGTATTTGTTTGCCTTTTTGGTTCCGGCTTGTCCGGGTTAGGTATTAATGCAATCAAGGGGTCCGGCCAGAATTCTGTCATCTTTACAGAGCAGATGCAGCTGATCCCCCGGCGCAATGAGATAATTGAAAATGCCATCATAGGCGTCATCCACAGTAAATCTGCTGACTTTTTCTCCATGGTCTACCAGCCCCTGCTCTGTACCAGAACAGGCCAGATCCGGGGGTTTGAAGCACTGGCCCGGCTCAGGATCACTGGTGTGGGCGAGGTCCCCCCTCTGGAGTTCATCCCCCTGTCAGAAGAACGCAACCTGATATTTTCCTTAGGCCTGATTATTTTCCATGAGGTCTGTTTATTTCTCCAGCAACTGGAACAAGCTGGTTATCCGGACCTGAAGGTCTCTGTCAACTTATCCGGCCTGCAGCTGCTCAGAGAAGACTTTATTGATACCATGCAGAGTGTCGTGGATGACACAGGCACCAGATGGGACCGGCTGGTCTTTGAACTGACTGAGTCAGTCCTGTCCGATAACTATGCCATCGTCAATGAGCGATTAAGCCGGCTCAGAGAGCTGGGCAGCTCTGTGGCCCTGGATGATTTTGGCACAGGTTACTCTTCCTATGCAGAGCTGCGCAAATTGAGCATTAACAGCATCAAGATTGACCGGACCTTTATCAAGGAAATAGAGCAATACAATGAGTCGGACTTGATCCTAGACAATATTATTGCGCTGGCCCACAAGCTGGGTTTGCATACGGTGGCAGAAGGCGTGGAGACCAAAAATCAATTCGATTATTTGCATAAACACGGCTGCGACTTGATCCAGGGCTTTTACTTCAGCCGGCCCCTGCCGGAGCAGGAAGCTATTGCTTTCTTGAAAAAATTCACAAATGAAAAATCTGATTAATCTTTTAGCTGGTTAACACGATATTAATAATTAGACAGCTTAACGATCAGCCTTTTGGCTCCCCTTATGAGGTGTAGAGAAATGAAGATCCAAAATGATAGAAGTAATTTAAACCCGGCCCTGCCCAAGGCCGCGGCTGAGCGGGTCGAAAAGGAAAAAGAAAGCAATCAGCCAGCTGACGCAGTGGATAAATTCATCCCTTCGGAGCAAGAAAACAGCCGACCGGTTCAGGGTTTTGGCTACAGCCAATATGATGCAGCAGCAGTTGAGCGCTTGAAGGCCGGGGTTAACCAGGCCTATGACAACCTGCGCAATCTCGTTTTGCGCCTGCTGCAGCGCCAGGGCCAGGCAACAGATGATTGCGGGACCCTGCCGGATATCCTGCAACTGGATAATGAGGCCAGGGCTGAGGCGGCGGCGGCGATTGCCCCGGATGGCCCCTTAAGTGCAGAGGCTGTCAGTGATGACATAGTGGAATTTGCCAAGGCTATTTCTGGCGGTGATAAGAGCAAACTAGAAATGCTGAAAGGCGCAATCGAAAAAGGCTTTAGCGAAGCAGCCGGCCTGCTGGGCGGCAAACTGCCCGATGTGTCGCTCAAGACAAAGGAACTGGTCTGGCAAAAACTGGATGCCTGGGCCAAGGGGGAGTAGATCACTTATTTAGCAAATTATATTTTGACCTGCTTAAGCATCGTGAAGGCAATAGGTATTTAGCTGGCAGCAGCACCTATTGCCTTTTTATATCCGGACCAATGGAGGCAGTCCAGCTTAGTAATTGGCCTTTTTGTTTCATTGCGTTAAGCTTCTATAATTGCACCAAATAACTTTTTTAGGATACAATATAACTGACAGCCTGTACTGTGAACAAGGTCCTCATTAGATTAGTCATCCCTGGCAAACAAGCTAGCTCTAGATTTTTCAAGCAGGTGTACACTCGCAAAATGGCCTCTAGCTTTGGCCCGATTGCCAATGCTTCTAGTTGAATAGGCGGTGTGATTTCTTATGGAAAACCTAAAAGAGCAATTCCGCCGCGCCTTTAAATATAATGGTGCTGTCAAACACATTATTTCACCCTTGCGTATTTGTCCCCTGGGAGCCCATGTTGACCACCAGCACGGCCTGGTGACAGGGATGACCTTAGATGCCTGCATCAATATGGTCTTTACCGTAAATGAAGCTGCTTTTGTCAGGGTCCAGAGCTTGGATTTTCCTGATGAGGATTATTTTCACCTGGACAATATACCTGAGTTATTGCCCAGCTTTTGGGGCAACTACCTGCGGGGTGCCGCTTTATCACTCAAACGGGATTTTAAGCTGCATAAAGGAATCAATGCTGTCATCAGCGGCAAGCATCCCATCGGCGGCCTCAGTTCATCTGCAGCTGTGACAACAGCCTATCTACTGGCCCTGTGCCATGCTAATGAGCTTACTGTCAGCAAAGCCGAACTGATCCAGTATAACCACTGGGTGGAGACAAACTTTATTGGTCTCAACAATGGCATCCTGGACCAGTCGGCAAATATCCTGGGTCTTGAACAGCATCTCATGTTCATGGATTGCCAGACGGGTGAATATGAGCTGATCAAAAAGCACCCTGCCATGCCTGACTTTGAAGTGGTCGTGGTATATTCCGGTCTCAGCACAAACCTGATGGGAACAGACTACAATAACAGGGTTGATGAATGTAAGGTGGCTGCTTGGATCCTGCAGAAATTAAATGGCGAAAAAAGACCGCTCCTGGGCCAAACCAGATTAAGAGCTATCGCACCTTTGACCTACCATAAGCATAAGGCCGGCCTGCCCGGGAAATTCGCCAAAAGAGCTGAACACTTTTTTAGCGAAAATAAAAGAGTGCTGGCCGGGGTGAAGGCCTGGCGGGCTGGCGATCTGGAACACTTTGGCCAGTTGATGCTTGCATCTGGTAACAGCTCAATAGTAAATTATGAATCAGGCTGTCCTGAACTGATCAGTATTTACCAGATCCTCAAAGCAGCACCCGGGGTTTATGGTGCCAGATTCAGTGGTGCCGGTTACAGAGGTTGCTGCATCGGCCTGGCTGACCCAAAGCAAAAATTGGCAATCAAGGAATATGTCGACCAGCGTTACCCGCAGCTGCACCCGGAATATAAAGACTCCTACCAGGTGTTTTTTAGTAAGACCAATGGCTGTGCCAGGTTTCATCCTTAAGCGGAAGATAATATGCATTTCTGGCTTTGCACACCTAAATAAATTTGTGCCCTCTTGCACCAAGTAGATTTTGCTAGTTTTGAAGTACGACGCCAAACTGCCCTGGTCGAAACTCAAAGGGGTTAGTTGGCGCCGAAGTTGCACGAGATTGGCGATTGACGACAAAGACATCACTTCCTGGACTAAGGTAATTTACCGGCGAGCACAGTTCACTCCAACCAAATGCCACAAATCACTCCAATAATGGTTTGATTGTGCTGAAATGGTTGCTATGAATGAGTATAAAGAGCATCTAGCAGATACGCTCTAAGAATTAAAGCTTGATAGCTTTGGGGGTAAGGTTGATCTGCAACGCTTTGGCCAGTTGCTGCTTGCATCTACTAACAGCTCAATAGTAAACTATGGATCAGGCTGCCTCGAACTGATCAGTGTTTATCAAAACCACAAAGCAGCGCCCGGCCTATAAAGACTTCTGCCAGGTGGCTGGCTGGGCCAGAATTCATCCTGAGGAGGAAGATAATATGCAATGCATACTGCTTGCAGCAGGTTATGCCACCAGGCTCTACCCGCTGACCAAAGACAAACCCAAATCCTTACTGCCGGTGGCTGGAAAAACTATTTTGGAACATATCCTGGCCAAGGTAAACCGCATTCCTGAGGTCAGCCGGATCAATCTAGTCACAAACGACCGCTTCTATACCCAGTTTCTTGAATGGGCCCAGCAATATCCCTCAGCCAAGCCGATAACTGTCCTAAACGATGGTACCACGACCAATGAGAACAGGCTGGGTGCCATAGCTGACATTTGCTTTGCTGTGGAAAAACAACAGATCGCCACTGATATCCTGGTCCTGGCCGGAGACAATCTGTTTGACTTTGAGCTGACCGA
>CAZZGG010000168.1:0-4029 GCA_964654125.1 uncultured Oscillospiraceae bacterium | reverse complement strand
CCCTTCTTTCCATATTCTTCGGATTGTCAGCCAGCCCCAGGAGCCTGGCTGCAGGCTTTGCTTCATTTTGTCTTTGCAGGACGCTGAGCAGAGCTGATAATAACAGGGCTGCCAGCGCTAGTGAGAGAAAGGATCTGGCTGATTTTAGATTGGTCGAAGGGAGCTATCCGGCTGGGCAGGCGCCTAGGACAGACCAGGGCGGCCAGGCTGCCTGACAGTGATATGAAAAGCAGCTTGCTAAAAAGCTGTGTTAATAAGTCTGTCAGCTCAGCCACGCTTAGTCCTCCTCAATCAACTCAGCCAGTTGCTTTAGTTTTTCAGCAGAGATACCTTCTTCTTTGACGAAGCTGAACAGCATCTGTTCTGCTGAGCCATCAAAGACCCGGTCCATGAATGATTGCCTGGCCTGGTTGGTGTAATTTGCTTGGCTGACAGCAGCCTGATAAATGCTGTTGCGGGACTTTTTCTCCTGGCTGATGATAGCACCTTTATGCAGTAGACGCCGGAATAAGGTTTTCAAGGTGTTCCTGTTGTCGGGCAGATCAGCGATTATCTCAGCCATGCCAGCGCTGCCCTGGTCCCACAAAACCTTCATGTTATCCAGCTCTGCGCCGGTTATGTTGATTCGTTTTGTCATAGATGCCTTCTCATAGGCTACAACCGTACTCTAATTGCAGATTGCATCTGTAGTCTAACTCTGTCAAGTTTAATTTGGGGCAAGTTAAAAAAGCCAGACGAAAAGTCTGGCCTAAAAAATCTTTGTTTAAGGACAGCAGCTTAAGCTTGCCTGATCATAAAGGCTGGCTCCTGGGCCCTGGCTGCATGGACTAAAAGGCGCTGGGCCAGTTCTTGGCGCAGGAATGTATATTGCGGATCAGTGACCAGATTGTTTTTTTGCAGGGGGTCCTTTTCGTTATCAAACAAAAAGCGCTCTGTGTAAACAGCTGCATTCATATCCTGGCTGGGGTGGCTGCGGGGATCCCAGACACAATAGGTGTATCTTTTATTGCGCAGGGCCCGGCCAGTGAAGCTTTCACTGATCTGGATATAGACCTCATCTTCCCAGTCAGCTGCTGTCAGGGCCTGGCGCAGGTCGCGGCCCAGCATGCCGCTGGTATCAGCTCCAGCTATCGAGGCAATAGTCAGGGGCAGGTCAAGCAGCTGGACCAGTCGGTTAGAGGTCTGGCCGCCAGTAAAACCTGGTCCGGCAATCACTAGAGGAATATGGATGGTGTTTTCATAGCAGGTGCGCTTATAATCATCACCGCCCTGGGCGGCCAGTTCATGCATGTGGCTTTTAAAATGGCAGCCATGGTCTGATGTGTAAATAATGATGGTGTTATCCAGCAGGCCAGTATCTGCCAGCTGCTTGATAATCCGGGCCAGATTATCGTCCAGGGCCCGGCAGCAACCCAGATAATCGGGCAGCTGGCTGGCCCAGTCGCCAATTCCTTCTGTCAATTCAGGAGGTTTGACAAAATCCTTGAAGCGCTCTTTGCTGCCGGCAGGACCCTCAAACTGGTTGTGATCATTTTGATGATGCGGTTCAATATGGGACAGGAAAAGGAAGAAGGGCTGCGTGTCAGCCGGGCTGTGCCCACTTAAAAAATCCAGGGCAAAGTCAGTGATACAGTCAGTGCGGTAACCAGTGAAGGATCTTTTTTGCATGTCCTGGTCATGGACATAGCCATCATAGCCATGCGAGGTAAACTCCAATACATCAGATGCTGCCCAAAATCCGTCGTAACCGCCGCGCAGCTCCGGTGGGATAGGAGCTGTTCTGTAATCAGTCTGGCCGCTTGTTGATGCCAGATGCCATTTGCCGACATAGGCTGTTGCGTAACCGGCGCCGGCCATTCTTCTGGCCAGGGTGGGGATATTTTGCGGCAGGGCGATCCCGTTGATATAACAGCCGGTCTGGGTCGGATAAAGCCCGGTCTGGAGCAGAGCCCGGGCCGGACCACAAACCGGTTGATTAGTGTAGGCGGATTGGAAATTAACACCCCTGCCAGCCATCTGATCCAAAGTTGGGGTGACCGGCAGCTTCTGGCCATTGCAGCCCAAAGTGTCAAAACGCTGCTGATCGGAAAAATAAACCAGGATATTTGGTCTTATCATGGCGGTCACCTCTGTGCCTTCTGCCTGACTGCTGGCTTTAATCAGTAACTAAAAAATACTCAATTGAAACCAGTTCGTCATCAGCAAAGATAAACTTCAGGTCTGTATTGCCCTGGCGGTAGAGCAGCTGGTTGAGTGATTCTGTATAATCGTTGCCATAGGCATTTTTAACATCCTCGGCTGCCAGACCGAGCATAATGTTCTCCGGTGTGGCCACAGTGTCATCGATCAGGGACACTGAATAAATAAAATCCTCATCTGATTCATCATTGTAGGTTGTTATTTCCAGGCCCGGATAAGTGTAGATCTTATCCATGCCCTGGAAGGCACAGCTGGGCGCTTCAAAATAATTGATAGGCTCACCCAGCTCGGCCAGGATCGGCTCAGCCTCTGCCCCGATGGTCAGTTTTTGATTTTTGTAAATAAAAGTGTAGGCTTCCGGCTCATCTATGGCCTGACTGTTGGTGGGGTCTGTTGCAAGAGGCATGGTCTGGCTGCTAGCTTTTGTCTGGGCTGGAAGACTAGCAGTTGTAGTAGAGGTTGTTGCCTGGCTGGAACAGGCAGCTAAAAGCAGGCAGCTTATTAATAAAACTGTGCTGATTGGTCCTATTTTTTTCATGAATTAGCTCGCTTTCTTCTAGTTCAACTATCACTATAAAGGATAGGCTTACCTTTGGTCAATTTCTTCAGTGCATGCCGGGCACAGCTGGATCATTGATCGGCTTGTCTGGTGTCTGGGGGTAGAGCTCCTGGTTGAAACGGTAATAATAACCACCCTTACCGACCCTGGCGGAATATTCTTCCAGCTGTTTTGTGGTCAGCATAAATGATTCCAGCTTGACACTGTGTTGGCCGGCATCAAAATGGTACCAGTCATCACCCAACCTGACCATGTGCCAGTAATGTTCTGAGTCACCGGGCAGGCGCTCCCTTTCCACGGACAGGGTCTGCAGGCCGATCCGGGAAAGGAGCAGGTGGGACATGGCATAAGAGGTGAAGCAGTCACCTGATTTTTTGGTGAAGCCTCTTTTTGCTTCGCTCATCCAGTCGCTCTTGTCTGAATAGCCGCTGTAGCTGACATTTCTGCTCACATAGTCATAAATCTGCCAGGCCTTGCTATATTCATCCATTGCATCTGTGGTGATCTCAGCCAGCAGGCGGTCAGCTAACTCATTTATCTCAGCCAGGCTGGTTTTTTCAACCAGGACATGGACTGTTATTTCCACCTGACTGGTGTTGCCGGCCTGGTCTGTTGCTGAATATACAGCAATATATTGGCCGGCCTGGCGTGGGTTGACCAGGCTGGTGTCAACATCAACTGCAATTTCACCATCCCGGTTGTCGAGAGCGTAGACGCCTTTTTTATAGGTTGCGGTCTGACCGATATAAAGGGTAGTTTTCTGCGCACCATAGATAATAGGAGGCTGGGTGTCGGCGACGAGATCCAGATTGGCTGTCAAAATGGTGGTGTTCAGGCCGGCATCAGTCAGGGCCAGCCGGATTTCTTGTTGGCCTGGCCTGTTAAAGTCGGGTGGATCGGCAAAGTTGACCACTACATCTGTGGCATCTGTGATCTCCAGGATGAAATCTTCTGCTGAAAATTCATCGCCGGCCCAACCGGCCAGATCCCTGGTTTGGCCCTGGGGCGGCTGCGAATCCTCAATGATCAGCCGGCTTTGGTAATCTGTCCCGGCGACATTGACTGTCACGGTGTAGTCACCCGGCCGGTTAAGTGCTGGCGGTGGACTGGACCAACGCACCATGCTGGCAGAGGCTGTTTCTTTTAAAAGTGATTGAGCTTCGGGGATCCCTGCTGCTTCAGCTTCTAAAGTGAGTAGGTCCAGTAGCGGTGAGATGCGCAGCCAGGTCTGGTAACTTGCCTTATTACCGCCAGCATCAACTAAATCCAGC
>CAZZGG010000167.1:0-4136 GCA_964654125.1 uncultured Oscillospiraceae bacterium | reverse complement strand
CTATGAAGCAGCCGCTCTTTTTGAACCAGCTGATCTGGCCTGCGACCAGACTAGCAATTTCTCGGACATCAAGCTGCAAGGCAAAGATTACTTCCTCTTTAACAACCCATCTACTTTTGAGTCCATTTACTACACAGCCCTGGTGCCAGCAGCCTTCGTGACCGCTGAATTAAAATCTTTTCGCTCGGCCAGTTTTCTTTACGTTGGCTTAAGCTTCATCTTTGGCGGTCTTTTTGCCCTACTGCTTTTTAACAAGAACTATCAGCCCATCCAGCATCTGATCAAAAAGATCTTTGCCTTGGACGGACCACAGGCTCAAGCAGCTCTAAGCAGTCGGGAGAATGAGTTAACTGACATAAGCCAGATCATCGATAATACAGCCCGGCAGCTGGACGGCAGCCGCAGTAAGGCGACCAAACTTCTCCTGCATGAGCTCTTAAACGGCACTAGGCTGCTGGACCAGGATCTAACTGAGCTTTATACTAATTACCAGCTGGGCTTTAATTTTGATGCTTTTATTGTGATCATGATCCGGATCGACAGCTGGGACAAGGCCATAATTGACAATATCCACGCCGGTAAAACAGAAAGAATCATTGAAACCATTATTGGCAATGTGATGGCAGAGCTATTTAGCAGCACTACCAGCTTTGGCTGTACAGTTAGTATTTCACGCAATCTTTTTGCCTGTATCAGCAATACACATTTGCTGGATGCTGAAGAAAAAGCCTGGCAAATCAGCCAACAAGCCAAGACTTTTTTTGACCAGACAGCTGGCTTAGTGACTGTTTTTGCCATATCTGATGTCGCCACAGGCCCCCAGGCCATCAATCTGGCTTATCTGCAGGCCAGGCAGGCCCTGGATTTTTCGCTTGTTTTTGGCCACAGCCAAATTCTACGTTATAAACTGCTGCCGCAAAACTCATTTGCCTACAATCATGCCTACAAGGAAAAAGCTCGTTTAACCATCCTCTCCTGCCTGCGCAGCAGCGGCAGCTGCCACAGTGCCAGCCTGGCCCTGCTCACAGAATACAGCGGTGAGCAAGCTATTATTCCAGATACAGTGCGGGGTTTTATTTCGGAAACCAACGCCTTGCTGGCAGAAGTGGCCCGGGACCAGGAAGCAAGGCTGAAGATCAGCATTTTAGACGATCTGGACAGCATTTTAAGCAAGCTGGCTACTATTCTAGAAAGTATGCAGACCAGCTATGTCAGTGAAACAAGATCAAGCCGGATTTGTGCTGAAATACAGCAGCTGATCAGTGAACGTTACAGCGACGCTGCCTTGGATGTCAATGCCATCGCCAATCATTTTGACCTGTCGCCGGCCCACTGTTCCAAGTTATTCAAAACCGAATGCGGCCTCAGCATCAGCGCAGCGCTGCTGGCCAGCCGGATGCAGGCAGCTGAAAAGCTGCTGCTGGACAGCAGCCTTTCCGTCAGCGAAGTGGCTGAGCAAGTTGGTTTTTCTTCCAGTTCAGTCTTCATCCGGGTCTTTAAAAAAGAGTTTGGCCTCACTCCGGGCAACTACCAGAAGCTGGCCCTGGAAGGCAAGATCAGCTCTTTGCCAGATAATCTTCTTCCCTGAAAATGTAAGCACCCCTCCCGATAAACTTATGCTGCAGGACCCAGGCTGTCGGTCGCCAGATATGCCGGTGCATGGCCGGTGCCGCACTGCCAATCATCCAGCAGTTGCGTTCACATGCCTGGACCATGGCCCGCACCTGCCTGGCTTTTTCTGAAGACCAGATCTCCGGCCAGCTTTGCTCATGCAGGTTACCCATGACCGCTTTTTCTGCCATCCCGTTGCAAGGCACAACATCGCAGGAGGGATCGATAAAAAAAGCGTCCTGACCCATGGCACAGGGCAAGAGCCTGGGCTGGCCATAGATATAATTGATCAGGCCATGGTTGAAATAAGCCCGGAACCACTTTTTTGCTGAATTGCTCCTGAGCAGCTGCCTGATTAATTCAGCGATGTTTTGGGCCAGCTCGGCCTGATTATGAATCTTGTTATCCAACTTTTTAAAATAAAATGAGTTGTGTAATGTTGCTGTGGCAAACTCCAGGCCCAGCTCATCAGCCAGCTTATATAAGGGCAGCAGGTCAGCCGCATTTTGATCCTGGATTGTCATGCCCAGGCCAATGTCAGGGTGTTTTTGCTCTGTCAGCACGCGCAGGGTCTCAAAAGCCCTGGCAAAGCCCTGGGGAATCCCCCTGATGGCATCATTGGTCTTTTCCAGACCTTCAATACTGATCCTGATGCCGACTTTGGGAAATCTCCGGCACAGGTCGAGGATCCGGTCTGTGAAAAAGCCATTGGTGGAGATGACAATCCGGTCTGTCTTGGGCCTGAGAGCTGCAATAATCTCCGGTAAATCCCGCCTGATGAAGGGTTCACCTCCTGTTATGTTGGTAAACTTCATCTGTGGCAGCTTGTTGATATCAGCCAGGCTGATCTCCTCATCACTCCGGCTGGGCTGCAGATGGCAATTACACATATTACAACGGGCATTACATCGATAGGTGACAATCACAGTGCCATACAAGCTTCTTCTTGCCATTATGCGCCTCCCCGGCCCTGGTAGATCTCCAGCAGCCTTGTGCAATACTGGTCAACTGTATTAAAGCAGGCCTGGCGGCAGTTTTGGGCCATTCTCTCACTTTCAGCCCGGTCTTGCCAGAGCTGCTTGATCTTTTTTTGCAGATCCAAGCTGTCAGCGCTGCGGAAAAGTTCACCGGTCCGGCCAGCCTCAATCAGTTCAGGTATGCCGCCGATATCTGCCCCCAGTACCGGGGTGCCGTACATTTGTGATTCGATCACAGAAAGAGGACAATTCTCATACCATTCCGAAGGGTAGACAGAAAATCTTGCTTTACGGACCAGTTCAGCCAGTTGCTCTCCTGTTAAAAAGCCGAGGTTTTTGACATTGCTGATGCCGACAAGCTCTTCCTCCAGCGGGCCCTTACCGGCAAAAACAAAAGGTATGTCAGGCAGCTTGCGGCAGGCCTCCAGCAGGGTCCGGAAACCTTTCTCCACACTGTAGCGGCCAAAATAAAGCACATAATCCTCTTTCCTGACCTCTTTTAACTGGATCAGATTAGCAAAATTAGGCATGACAAGGGTCCGTTCAGCCAGCAGGGGATAACTTTGCAATTTTTTTTGCATGAATACAGAGGGGCAGATAATTGTGTCCAACAGGCGGTAAGTCTGGAGCAGCTGATAGAGGTAGGCTTCAAGGCTGCCCAAGATACTGCGTAAGCCTGAGCCATGGATACAGCGATTCCTAGTGCATTTGCCAAAGCTGCCGCCAAGGCACTCTTCGCAGATTTTTTCTGTCCGGGGGTTTTTCAGCATATGGTTGGGACAGACCAGCTGGTAATCATGGGCAGTATAAATAATCCTGATCATTTTCTTGTTTGCTGTCGCATATTTTTTAATCTCATACAGGATGGATGGGGTCAGCTGGAAGTTAAAATTGTTGAGATGGACTGCATCCGGGTCAAAATCAGCCAGGACCCGTCTTATCTTGCGCCTGGCTTCAAAGGAGTAAATGATCTTGAAGGGGTAAAGCAATCTGGCTAAACGGCCGGAATGAAAATCTATTTTCTTGGTATAGCTCATGGCCTTATTGCCAACAGTCTGCGCCTCATCAGCCATGCCGAAATATTCGACCTGGTGGCCAGTATCTACCAGATAATCGCCCAGCTTGAACATATAGCTTTCCGAGCCGCCATTGGGAAATAAAAACTTGTTAACCATGAGAATTTTTAGGGCGGGCATCACTTGCCTCCTTTGACCTGTAAAGCAGGCTGGTCTTTGCTACTACATCGTCCCAGTTATATTTTGAGCACACATAAGCGCTGGCTGACTTCTTAAAGTCAGCCACCAGCTGCGGATTTTGCAACAGGTAGTCCAGCTTGTCAGCCAGGTCCAGAACATTGCCTTTCTGGAAAGAGGCGGCCTTGTCAGCTGCAAGCTCAGTGTTTTCGGGAATATCACTAACCAGGCAGCAGTTACCACAACTCATGGCTTCCAAAAGACTGAGCGGCATGCCCTCAACATCACTGGGCAGCACATAGATGTAGGCATTGTAAAAGATGGCCGCCAGCAACTCATCCTGGATAAAATCTGT
>CAZZGG010000166.1:0-4148 GCA_964654125.1 uncultured Oscillospiraceae bacterium | reverse complement strand
TTTAAACAACTGACTCTACTAGGGATGAGTTGGTTCAGCCTATGTTCACGCTGCTCTATACTCATACCATCGCTGTGACCCGTCAGTATGCAAAGTTTCCCTTCGGTTTTTTGATGCGATCAGGGTGAGCCGCTACTGATCCAGCCACCATACTTATCAATCCATGAAGTTATCTAACACTGATCTCATAATCCAGATCAGCCTTTTCATGCTCAAGCTATTAGGCGCAAAGATAAAAAGATTGTTGGGTTGATAACAAAGATGATTGTATTTCTATAACAGACCTATTTGCTCATATAGATCAAATTTATCAGCTATTATTGACTCGCCCTATTGAGTAGGGTATGATAGGCGCAGCACTAGAACAGGTGACCGAAGTGAAAAGATGCATTATTTCTTCCAGTGAATTTGATAGACAATGGGTAGAGATTGGTTTAGGTGAAGACGATCGTTTACAGCTTGATTATTATCTTGCTAATAATCCGACTGCTGGTGATATAATACCTCAGACAAAAGGCTTTAGAAAACTGAGGTATGTATTAAAAAGAGGTAAAAGCGGTGGTGCAAGGATAATTTATATTGATTATTGCTATCATGAAAAGCTATATCTTGCGTTGGTTTATGATAAAACAAAAAAATTAAATTTAACGCAAACGGAAATACATAAACTAAATGTTCTTGCAGATGAGTTGAAGAAACTACTATAAAATAATAGATGTAATATGATTTGTATTTTATTTAAGGAGATGGTTGGATGTCCGATTTGTTTAATAGTCTGCATAAAAGCATGCAAGAATTTATAGAATACGAAAAAGGAAACAAACAATTGACTGTGCGTGATGTCACTATCCTGCCAATTGAAGAATGGTCCGCTCAAGCAATAAAAAATTTGCGCGAAAGCTATTCTATATCGCAAACTGTTTTTTCTTTCTTGCTAGGTGTTTCTAATAAAACTGTTGAAGCTTGGGAAGCAGGCAAGAATGTGCCTAGTGGACCATCTCTACGTCTTCTGCAATTATTTAAGAACAGACCTGATTTGATTAAAAGCATGTATACTTACCGCTCAAAATAGCCGCATCCTATAATACAAGTAACTATCTTGCATAATCTCTGTTTCTAAATTCATGATTTTTTGGCTCACAATACGACTATTAGCGTTTTTCTACCGGTACGTATAATAGTATTTGTCTTATGCTGTTTTCTGCCGAAAATACCATTATAATATCCCCGTACCAATCCATGGGCTATCCGACACTGATCTCATAACCCAGATCAGCCTTTTCATGCTCAGCCCTGCTGATATCAAAGCTTGCGATGGATTTATCCGGGTCGTAACTGCAAACTATAGTTTGGCCAGCTTGTTTGATGACAGGCTGCTGGGGCAGACCGTGGATCAGCACAGTAAAGGCGCTGACTGGTGCCATTTCAGGGAACTCTCCCTGCCTGCGTTGGACCAGGAGCTGCAGCTGATCTTTTTTATCCACTAGCCTGATCCTGGTCCTGGCCAGCTGGCCTTTTTGGTAGCCATAGGTCTCCCCGTCATCTTCATATAAAATGAACTCGCCGTCTGCACCTGGATAGACATGGATGTACAGCCGCTCTGGTATATGGTGGCTCAGATAAGGCATCCAGTCCTGCCTGACAATGATGGAGCCTGCCTTAACAAAGGCAGGTCCGCCCTTGCCGGCCGGTGGTGTATAGCTCAAGGTCTGGCCGCCCTGGTAAAGCTCTTCGGTCCAAAAATCATACCAGTCCCCGGCTGGCAGGGTAACATCAGACAAAAAGGCTGCGATCAAAAAAGCGTCACCGAACATGAACTGGTGCAGGATCTCATCATAGGCCGGTTCAGGATAGACCAGGCTGAGCGGCCGGGCAATCGGCAGGCCTGTGGCAGCTGCCTGGTGGGCAGTGGCATAGATATAGGGGAAAAGACTGGAGCGCAGCTGGGCATAGTCACGGTAGATATTTTCGATTTCCTCACCTAGCATCCAGGGATACATCCAATTGCGCCAGCCATTTTGCTGGATCCAGGGCATGAAAAAGCCATAGTGCAAGGAAGCCAGACTGGAAATATCTAGATCGCAGGAATGATTGGCATGACCGCACAAGGCCAGGTTCAGGATTGAGACCAGGGTGGGCAGCTTGCCGCCTGTATCCCCTGCCCAGGAAGCGGCATACTGCTGGCTGCCAGCATAAAGGCCAGGTGTGTTAAGCAGGGCTCTTTTGCCAGTATATTCCTCATAACCTTCCTTCATCTGCTTGGCATAGATGAGGGGGTAGATATTATGGATCTCAGCATCAGTATACTGGCCAGCCCAGAGCCGGTCAGGATGCTCAATGATCTGGTTGGAGCCATCCAGCTTAAAAGCCTCGGCCCCCTGGTCAACAAACTTCTTTAAGTGCTCAAACCATTTGACACCAGGTTTGGTCACCTTATCCATGACAAAGGCCTGGGCAAAACGCGGGTCCTTGATCTCTGCTCCGGCAAATGACTTGCTTTCCAGGTTGAGCTGGCTGTTTTCTTCCGCCCAGAAAAAGTCATAGTTGCAGCAAAGCCACAGGCTCAGTTTGACTCCCAGCTGGCGCAGATTGTAAAAAAAGGACCAGCTGCCACTATAATTATCTTTTTCCCAGGTGGGCAGGTAGAACCTGTCCGGATCCCATTTTTTATCCAGGCTGAAATCATAGTGTTTTTCCATCCAGCCCGGTTCCAGGCCCATGTAATCGAGCGGGATCTGCAGCTTACGAAACATTAAGCTGTCTTCGATCAGCTGCCGGGCTGTTTCTTCTTCATTACAGACAAAAGTCAGGCCATAGGCAGACTTGGGCAGCAGGACAGGCCGGCCAGCCACAGCAGTCATGGCTTCTAAAAGCCCGGCCAGATCAGCAGCGAAGAACAAATAAAAATCCAGCACTCCTTGATCTGAATCAATCAGGAGCTGGGTTTTATCGCTGGCTCCCACATCAAAGACATGGCCATAGGTGCAGTTAACCAGGATAGCCCAGCCCGCATCACTCATGAGATAGGGAATCGGACCATAACTGGTCACATTGGTTTGCCAGATAATCGCCCTGTGACCACGCTTCATGATCATGGTCCGGTTCTCATCTCCCAGACCAAATAAGCGCTCCTCGGCCAAGAGGGGCACAGCAATGCGAAAGCCGTCGTTTTTGTAAAGAGTTCCCTGACAGCCGGCCAGTCCAACTGTCAATGTGGTATCTGCAGAAGTAAATTGCAGGGAATCCTGCTTGGCTGCAACAGTAAAAAGGTCCGTCCTGGCCTGGTTCTCCCCGCTACTTTTAAAAGACCTTTGGCCTAGATCATCCTGGAAGATGCCATACCTGGAGAGCAAGGACTCGCCTGCCTCATCGCGCCAGGACAGCCTGACCCGAAAGATATGCTCAGCCAGTGCCTTTACAGTAACAACGCGTTCATCTTGCCATCTAGTCGTCCAAATGTCCATGATCAAGTCCCCTTTTCTTTTCAGTTAAAAACTCTTTATCTAGCCCAGCACAAATGGCTTAGAGAGCTGGATTGTTCTCTTGGCCGGCTCATACCAGCCTGGTGACTTATAGTCAGAAGTGTGCAAAAAACAGAGCAGCTCTGCCACATCAGAACCTTCTTTTAGTTGCAGCAGGCGGCTCATGGGAATACCGAAGCGGGGATAGCTGACATGATAGCGGGTCAGACCTGCCGCATTGATGAAGTTAACACCCCAGCGCTTTTCGATATGAGTCTTGCCGCCAACCCTATCATCCGGATAGGTGTGGGTATGACCGCCCAGCCAGATATCAATCGAGCCGGGATGTGCTTGTAAATAATCCTCAAAGGCATGCGCATCAGGCTGGCTGCCCACCCAATAAAGATAAGATGCTCCTGCAGGTGTGCCTTTTTCCTTGTAGCCATGATACAAGGTCTGCCAATCCCCCTGGCTGTCTTTTTGCATGCCTTCCCAGGCTCCTGT
This sequence comes from uncultured Oscillospiraceae bacterium, assembly GCA_964654125.1. Lineage (GTDB taxonomy): Bacteria > Bacillota > Clostridia > Saccharofermentanales > UBA5734 > JAAYBY01. Next base: position 183 of record CAZZGG010000166.1, on the reverse strand, counting down.
GGCAACTGTCGTATCCTTTAACATATAGTGGTGCACGCTGATGATAATCTTGTCCTGGTTGTTTTGGACCATATTCTGCCACCAGGCAAATGTCTCCTGGCTGACCACCCCGCCCGGATTACCACCCAGGTCACCACGGCCAAGTCTTTGCGTAGGCTCGTTGATGTCACTCATCATTAAAAA
>CAZZGG010000165.1:0-4157 GCA_964654125.1 uncultured Oscillospiraceae bacterium | reverse complement strand
GTATCGACAATAATCGTATTTCCGATTTGCTATCATTTCTTTTCTCAAAAGAACAATTTGTAGATAAATTGAAAGGTTGTTCACCGCCCGACATCGAGAAAGCTCATGCGATGATTATTGAAAAGGTTCTTGAACATATAAACAGTATTTTATATTTCGGTGGCAATGAATTGCGTATAGCAGGCAAACAATTCCTAATTCGTCCCATGGGTTCCGCAATCGCCGTTGCAGCACCAGCGGTAAAAACGATTGATAGAAGTTACATCAGGGATTTAGGAGAGCGCGCGGTAAAAGATATTGATGAAAAAAACTATGATAGCGCAATTACCAAGTCAAGAACGATGCTTGAGGAAGTCTTCTGTTATGTGATAGAGAAAAAGAATGAAGTCCCTTCAAATTCTGGAGATATCGTAAAACTATATAATCAAGTAAAAACGCTCTATAGCATGCATCAGGATGGAGGCACGGACAAGCGAATCAACATGCTTCTCTCTGGATTAGAAAAGATTGTTACAGCTATCACACAAATGAGGAATGAAGGAAGTGATTCACATGGCGTGGGTTTAAAAAGAGTTAATATAAAGGACTATCATGCTTTACTAGCAGTTAACGCAGCCACAACAATGGCAGATTTTATTCTATCTGTTGGAGAATCCGCAAGTAATAATCAAAGAATGAATAACTAAAATTCTTTATTTTTTCATTAGTATATATTTATTTTGATTATAAATCATCTAAATCAAATTAGCAGAAACATACATGATATCATCTTATAGATCTCATTAATAAAAACATCTCATTTGAAATATCAGATAAAGCTTATCTCATTTTTTCAATATTGAATGTTATTCACGAAATTTTTATTGAAAGTTTATTCAAGTACAAATATTCTTCAATCAAGGAGTTCGAGATGAATATCAAGGATTTCAAGAAAAGGATTTCAAGCAATATTCGGACTTTAACTAAATGGTATGACTATAAGATTGGTGCTCTGGAAAAGGATGCAGGAGTTTCTCCCGGATATGTTTCTCGCCTGTCCAAAGAAGATTCTTTATCCTCCATGCCATTGATTGACTTGCTCGTCGAGACTTCAACAAAGTTCAAAGTATCTATTGATTCATTAATCTATTCGGATTTTACCAAGTTCGCTAATGAAGATAAGAAGAGACTGTATTTATTTAGTGAAACACTATTGTATTTAACCGATACTAGCCAACTTCTATGGAAGAGGAATGGTCAAAAGCTGGTCTCGGAAGATGAGGTCGTTGGCAGCTACGTTGTTCAGTATAACAACGAAATTTCCTTCTATATTTTTGAATTGGAGTCAGTTAATGAGGAATGTCCTGGTTATTCATTATGGGTGGAAAACAGAGAGAAGAAAACAAATGTTGCTATAATCAATTCTCCCGGTCCTGCGCTCTATGAAATCCTTTCCAGACTATATGAATCCGCCGGAGCAAGTGCAGATACAGTCTTTATTGATGAATCCGCAGACAGTGCAATCAGGTGTTTTATGGCTGAAAATGGAAATGTGTTTAAGAATTCATCCGAGCTTAAAAAGTACAAGCCTTTATTTGATAGATTGAAAGGTAGAAAAGAAGAAGAGATAACATTAACTTTCTTTGACATTGAGCAGTGCTTAGGATTTTCTCTTCCTGCAAGTGCTTATAAATACGCATCATTTTGGGCAAACAACACCAATGGACAACATCAGCATTGTAAATCTTGGCTGGATGCTGGGTACAAGACAATTAATGTTCCGAAAAGCCTTATTGATCAATACATTACATTCAAAAGAATTAAGGAGCCGAATCATGAGAATTAAGAAAGCGGTTACAGTCATTGTTGTTCTCTTGGTGGCGAATTTTGTGTTTGCTCAGGAATATTCAACCTATGCAGCCTCGTCAAATATCAATTCACAGGGATATAGAAAGACGGACACTGTTTGGATCTTGAGTAATGCAAATAATTTTCTATGGAATAGGATTGTTGAAGAATCCGTGAAGAACGAATTTGAGAAACGGAATATCAACGTATTTTTAACCACAGATCAATTCGATCTGGTTGATGCTGCAGAAAATGAGTATAAGGCTTTTTATGATGCCGTTTTACTATCACAAGCAACATTTATTCTAGAAATCGGTATAGAAGATTTCAACACATATGAATATGGTGGAGGAGTTGCTAAGTTCGATACTGTTGGGAATTTGGTGCAACTTGATGCCGACATAACCGCATTGAAGATTGGACTCTCCACAGAGGCTGATAAGAATGACATGTTGTCGTTCAATGCCACTCGTAAACCAAGTATAGAAAGCATGGCAAAGGCACTGGTAGACGAATATATGCGTTATGCCAGATAACTAAACAACGACATCACAGATATAAAATTCCTAAACGATTGGAGGTAATTAAATGATTACTGTGGATACCTATGTCAACGAACGTGAATGTGAATTTAAAGGTGAGAAGTATATTGTCCGAGACAATGGCGCTGTTATGCGTCTTTCGAAGAAAAACTATCGGAAAAGAAAGTTAGACAATAAGTGGACATTTGGAGTTGGAGATAAAACAACTGGTTATCTCAAATTTAGCAGCATCCCAATTCATAGAATTATTGCTACTGCTTTTCTTGGAAGTCCCAAAGATAGTAATTACGTTGTGGATCACATCAATACAAATCGGCAAGATAATACTCCGGGAAATCTGCGATGGGTTACGAGATTTGAGAATGTCTTTCTAAACCCAATAACTTGTAGAAATCTGGAGATGCTAACAGGACTTACCATTGACGAGATAATTCAAAATCCCAAAATACTGGAAAACTATAAGGTGTCGAAAAATATAGCTTGGATGAGAAAGGTGAACTCTGAGGAAAGCCGGAACTGCTATCAAAATCTTATGAATTGGGCTTTGAATTCAAAGATTGGGCCTTCAAAAAAACGAGGCATAATTGGAGAATGGGTTTATCAAACAAGATATCTTCCTCCTAAAGAAGATACCATGGAACATAGAAAGGTGGATAAAGTCTATCCATGCTGTCCTTCCGACAACGAAGAGAGATCCTTGGAAAACTATCAAAAAAAGCTCCAGTACGGAACTGTCTTTTTAGAAACATCAATCACGAAGTATATTACTGTTGAATCTACCATTTTTAATAGAAAACTTATTATTAGAACAAGAGATGTGAATGATCAGGCTCTTAAACCGTGGTTTGTGTCCTGTGTGACTCTAGAAAATGGCAGATTTCAACATGAGTTGGTTAAATCTTGCTTTGTAGAAGAAGGGTCAAAGGAGTTCTTTGACATCATGCAAGATAAACCCTGGGAGTCTAATCACTCTTTTGACTATATGTGCTGAGTCAAATGAACACACGGTCTTAACATTGAAAACTATGGCATTCCCATGAACTGTTAGTTTGTCTTCTATGCCCTGTTTGTGGTATTAAACTGGTTTATAATAAACACTACAATAGCACAGCCAATCCTCTATAAAACATATAACGGAATATTTCATTGCATTGGATAAAGATATTTAACCTATAAATCATCAATGACAACTTGCCCATGATACAAGATTACCCTATGCAAGTGTTTGTTTTGTAAACACTTATTTTTTCGTTATTTTACCAGTTTTTCAGGATTTTTTATTAATTTAGACTACTCAATTTCGTCAATTTTTACCAAAGATACGCACACTCGTATTTTCAACAATACCGTTGATTAATATGCCATTTAGTTTTGGGGTTTGGTGGTTTTCTTCGTCCTGGTCACAGCCTTCTTGGAGCTGTAATGGGTGCTCTTTCTGACCTTGTTACCGTGCTCATCGATCTCGATGTTGGAGCGCTTTGCCTTCAGTTTCTGTACGCGTTTGAACTGTCGTTCATGGATGATGGGGATGTGATGGTTGCGTGACCGATGGACCTCGAACGGGTCGCGAACCGTTCTCTTAGTTGAAGGAAAATCTGCAGACTCTGTCTCTCCATAGACTGAGGTGCCGGTATATTTCTCATTGGTGAGGATGTTCTCGATCGTCTTCACCGGCCATTTCTTCTTGCCCGTTGGTGTGGGAACCTTCAGGGTTTCCAGCTCTTTCTTGATCTTTACGATACTCCAGCCTTGCTCATACCAATCAAAGATCTTCAGGACTATCCTGGC
>CAZZGG010000164.1:0-4374 GCA_964654125.1 uncultured Oscillospiraceae bacterium | reverse complement strand
CATTATAGCTGGTGAAGCGGCCCTGCAGCAGCAGGGCGTCCGGATCAAGCGCGATGAAGGCAGCCAGATCAGCAGCCAGCTGAGCCTCTCGGCTGTTCCTGGTCACTGCCAGGCAGCGAATCCGGGCAGGCAGGCGGCTGGGCTGCGTTGTTTTTTCCTGCAGTGGACCAGCAGGCATCAGGCTGGCAAGATAGCTGCCCTGCTCTGGCTGGCTGGCCGAATCGATTATTTGGCCTAAAAAAGCATTTCTTTGGTCTAATTTTAAAAATGCAAGCTGCTCTTCATCCAGATGGGCCAGGTCAAGGCCAGCCAGGCTGCGTAAAAAGATAGCCGAGCTTTGAAAAGCCGGACTGTCCAGATCCAGTTTATAACCATCCCACATGGCCCAGCCGGCGGCAGGGTTCAAAGCTGGTGCGACAAAGGGCAAAAACAGGCTTAGATCACGATAGGGCAAAATGGCCTTGGCCAGATGTTCTTCCGCCAGCTCAGGCTCAAGGACCACCAGTTCTGCCAGAGCAGCCGGGCCGGCACTGACGCCCTGCTCAGCCAGCTGCCGTTCAATTTCCCTTAACCAACTGGCCCAGGCGGCCCAGCTCCATTCAGCTGCAGGTTTTGGCAGATGGTAATTTTCTAGAAGCTCCTTATTATGCAGTAAAAGGGGTGTCGAGGCTAAATATGGCAGGGCGCGCAATTGACCAGCCTGACGCAGACTGTCGAGTGCACCGGCACAGACATACTCAGCTGTGATCAGCTCATTGCTAAACAGCAGTTCGTCCAGGGCCAGCACCTGGTCCAGACCAGGTCGGCTGGCCAGGGCGGCACAATAGATAATATCTGGCAGGGCATTGGCTGCCTGGCGGCTGGCTAATTGTTCCTGACTGATGCCAGAGTTGGCTGGCACCTCTAAAACAGTCAGCTGGATGAGCCCATCAAGATGGGCCAGCCGGCCCAGGTCCAGGGTGTGTCCTGTCAAAGCAGTTCTATCCAAAACCAGCTCACCTTTTTGCCTGGCTAAAAATAAAAGGCCCAGAGCCTGGGCTGTTTCCTGGGAGAAAGGCACAGCCAGCTCCAGGCTGACTGCTGCTGTTTCAGTGTCAATCAGCGGGTTTTCAGGTAAAGGGCTGGGCTGGCCTGTATGGAGGGGGCCTTGCCCGGCCAGGGCAGGAAATGAAGGAGCTGTGGTCTGGCAGGAACTGGCAGCCAGCAGGCAGATCAGTAAAAGTAATATTAAGGGATTAATTTTTGTTTTGCTTTTCATCTTAATCAGCCAACTGACATAAACCAGCTGGATCATGTGCTGCTTCTTGCCGGTAAACACAAAAACTAAAGCTCACTTGGCGCTGCTGGCTGTCCATCCGGTTGCTAGCGCTCTGTAAAGGGCCTTCCTCAAGCAGGGTCCAGCCTTCAGCTAGATCCAGATTGGGGAAAAACCGGTCTGCAGCAAAACTATGTTGGACTTTGGTGACATAGGCCAGCTGGCAGTAAGGCAAGAGCTGCTGGTAAATATGCTCGCCACCGACCACTATCAGCTCTTGGTCCGGATGCTCTTTTATATAACGGCCCAGGTCGACCAGGCTATGGCAAACAACAGCACCAGGCAGGTTGAAGTTCTGGTTTTTACTGAGGATGAGATTGGTTCTGTTGGGCAAAGGCTGGCCTTTGGGGAAGGTAAGTAAGGTTTTTCGGCCTAAAATAATGGTCTTGCCTGTGGTGATCCGCTTAAAATACTGCATATCAGCAGCAAGGCTGACCAGCAGTTGGCCTTTTTGCCCTATCCCCCAATCAAGGTCTACATTGACGATCAGATTCATAATTAACCTCAAATAACTAGATTTGTTTAAATAGCCACTGGTATCCGGCCGGTTTTGGGTCCATGCTGGTAGTCACGTAAATTAAGGTCAGCCAGCCTGAATTCGTAAAAATCAGTGATTTCCTGGTTCAGCTCCAGAACTGGCGCCGGCCAGGCAGCTCCTTTAATCAGTTCCTCAACAAGCGGGATATGGCGATCATAGATATGGGCATCGGCGATGACATGGACCAGTTCTCCGGCCACCAGACCGCTGACCTGGGCCATAAGATGAACCAGCACAGCATATTGGGTGACATTCCAACTGTTGGCAACCAGCATATCCTGGGAGCGCTGGTTGAGGATTGCATTGAGCCGTTTGCCACTGACATTGAAAGTTACACTGTAAGCACAAGGATAGAGTTGCATTTCCTGCAAATCAGCATGGTTATAAATGTTGGTCATAATCCTGCGGCTGGCAGGATTATGCTTTAGATCAAATAAGACCCGGTCCACCTGGTCAAACATGCCTTCCTTGTACTGGTGTTTTTGGGCCAGCTGGTAACCGTAAGCTTTGCCGATTGTACCATTGGCATCTGCCCACTGGTCCCAGATCCTGCTGTTTAAATCAGCTATCTGGTTCGACTTTTTCTGCCAGATCCAAAAGAGCTCATCGACAGCTGCCTTAAAGTTGATCGGGCGCAAGGTCAGGATGGGAAATTCAGCAGCAAGATCATAGCGGTTGACCAGACCGAACTTTTTAATTGTATGAGCAGGGCTGCCGTCCTGCCAGCGCGGTCTTACTTCGCTGTCTTTATCATCGTATCCGTTGGTCAGTATATCGCGGCAATTATCTTTAAATATTTCATCTGCCCGGCTCATTTTGTCTGCCACCTCTTTTGCAATAATTTAAACAAGTATACCATTATCACCTGCTCTACTGCAGGATTTTTGTTACCAGTCAGCCCTTTTCGGCCTTATCATACATGGCCACAATATAAGGGTGATCCGGATTGTAGCTGGTCAGAGGTTGAGGCTTAGCCACTCGTCCGACCGGGCGTACTGCCCTGCCCTTTTGGCCGGTCAGGCTGTCGCCTAATTCCTGCCGGCAGGTATCAAGCAGGCCCTGAAGCTGCTTGACCAGATCCGACCGGACCTGGCTTAGGTCATTTTGTTCACCCGGATCAGTGGCCAGGTCATAAAGCGCCAGCATCTTTTGCTTGCCTTTATGAACATGCAGTTTCCAGTTTTTATGGCGCACTGCTTCCAGCTGGTGCTTAAAATAATAAAAGAAAGTCTGGCGGACAGGCGGTCCTAAAGGATTTTGCAGCAAAGAACTGATATCCAACCCGTCTATCTGGACACTGGAGCGGGGCCGGGCACCGGTCAGGCGGCAGATGGTGGGCAAGAAATCCAGTGAGCTGACCAGCTGGCTGCAGCTGGCTCCCGGCGGGATCTGGCCCGGCCAGTAAAAAATACAGGGCACGCGCTGGCCGCCTTCCCAAGTGCTGGCCTTGTTGCCGCGCAGCGGGCTGTTACTGCCGCCATTATCACCGCGACTGCCATTGTCAGATGTGAAAATGATCAGAGTCTTTTCCAGCAGCTGGTCTGCTTGCAGTTGCTGGAGCAGGCAGGCCATAGCCCAATCAATCGCCTCGACACAGGCACCATAATCTCCGTTAGCGGACTGCTGGACAAAGCGTTCGGCGGCATAAAGCGGTAAATGGACATGCATATGAGCCAGGTACAAAAAGAAGGGCCTGGTCCGGTTATGATGGATAAAACCAGTGGCTTTTTCGACATAGCGTTCAGTCAGGCTGCGCTGGTCCGGCTGTTGCTGGATCACCTCTTCGCCGGCCAGCAGCGGCAAAGGTGGCCATTCATGGCCAGGCCCTGCTTGCCGGCCCATATCATTGCTGTAAGGCAGACCATAATAGCCGGCAAAACCGTGTCTAGTGGGCATAAATTCCGGCTGGTCGCCGCAGTGCCATTTGCCGATCAACATGGTCTCATAACCTTGTTCCTGCAGCAAAGTGGCGATTGTGGTTTCATTCTGGCTTAAACCCAGGGCATCTCCAGGGAAAAGGACACTGGCGCCGTCAAAGTCAGCAAAGCCGATTCTGGCTGGATAACAGCCAGTCAACATGGCCCCGCGCGAGGGCGAACAAACTGGTGCAGCCATATAGAAATCAGTTAATAAAAGACCCTCCCGGGCCAGCTTATCCAGAAGCGGGGTTTTGTTGACTTTTGAGCCATAACAGCCCAGATCGCCATAACCTAGATCATCACAGTTGACCAAGATAATATTAGGACTAGTCATAGTTTATCTCCTAACGATAGTAAAAACCGGCCAGTTTCATCTGTTTAGTGAAAGACAAGGTGTAAATCAGCCTTTTGTGTTCATACTGAGCGGTAACAATAGCGACAGCAAACTCTTCACCACTGCTTTTATCGCGTGAGCCATACATTTTAAGATCAAGGATTTCTCTAAAATCACCTGCTTCAGCAACGGCTGCATAAATTTGCTCCAGAACATCCGCAGTCAGAGCTTGCTGCATCGCCACTGTACAGCCAGCCAGGAAAGCCTC
>CAZZGG010000163.1:0-4379 GCA_964654125.1 uncultured Oscillospiraceae bacterium | reverse complement strand
GGTAGCGGCGGTCGGATTTGAACCAACGACACTCCGGGTATGAACCGAATGCTCTGGCCAACTGAGCTACGCCGCCATGCCTTAAACTTCTCATTCTCAAGGTGCTACATGATTCTACCAGTACACAGGACGGTTTGTCAAGGTTATTTCGCGAAGATTATCGCCTTTTTGTTTGTAACTATTTTCAGAAAATATTTACACTTTCATAGTGATAACCTGGGCAAATCAAATAATAGTGCTCTCATTAAGTAAGAACAACAAATATCTGATCGTAATAATCTTTTACTGGTAAGAGTCAGCGGTCCAGCCGGCCTGGCCGGCTGGACCGCAAACTGATTTGAATTATTTTACTTCAACTTCTGCGCCGGCATCTGTCAGTTTCTTAGCAACCTCATCGGCTTCTTCCTTACTGACATTCTCTTTGATTTCCTTGGGAGCGCTGTCAACCAGGTCTTTAGCGTCCTTGAGGCCCAAGCCTGTCAGTTCACGCACTGCCTTGATAACAGCGATCTTGCTGGCACCAGCGCCCTTGAGGACGACTGTGAATTCTGTCTGCTCTTCTACTTCTGCAGCAGCTGGAGCACCACCAGCAGGTGCGGCAACCATTGCGGCTGCGGAAACACCAAACTCTTCTTCGAGTGCCTTGACCAGATCAGCCAGTTCCATGACTGACAGTGTCTTTACTTCTTCAATAAACTTACTAATTTTTTCACTTGCCATTTTTATATTTCCTCCCTGATTATCTCTTAAGCATCCTCTGCTGTAGTTGCAACAGCTGCCGGCTCAGCTTCCGCTGGCTCTTGATCTTTATCTTTGATAGCGTTAAGCGCAATAGCCAATCCTGTGATCGGTGACAGCAAAGTGAAAACAAGCTGGCTGAGCAGGACCTCCCGGCTGGGAATGCTGGCCAGTCTGTCGACCTCTTCCAGGCTAATCACTTGACCCTCAAGGATGCCACCTTTGATTTTCAACTTGTCATACTTTCTGCTATGCTCCTTGAGCAAGCGGGCCGGACTGATCATATCATCCTTGCTGAAAGCAATTGCTGTCGGGCCTTTGAGGACCTCGTCCAGTCCCTCAATCCCAATCTGAGCCAGAGCTCTGACCGACATGGTGTTTTTGATCACCCGGTAGACAACTCCTGCCTCACGCATGGCTGTACGCATCTCAGTATCCTGGGCAACTGTCAGCCCGCGATACTCGGCAAAAACGATTGACTGGGCACCAGAAAATTCGGTTGCCAGTTCATCAATGAATTGCTTTTTCTTCGCTAAAATTCTCTCGCTGGGCATCTAATCCCTCCTTCTTCCAAAAAAATCTACCCTTCATCGCCAAAGACAACAAAGGGCAGAAATAAGCTCACATCAAGTCACTTTATTCTGCAACCTCGGCAGGACGAATAGTTACTCCCCAAAGGGATCCTGCTGTCTTAGGCGCACTTGACTATATTAACTTTTCTAACATCACATGTCAAATAGATCCAGACATTAGATCCTGGCTGGATTAACCTTAATTCCAGGTCCCATGCTGGCAGCAACTGTGACGCTGCGCAGGTATTGACCCTTGGCCGCAGCCGGTTTGGCTCTGACTATTGCATCCATAAGAACTTTCAAGTTTTCTTGCAGTTTTTCTGGACCAAAGGAAGCTTTACCGATGGGACAATGGATAATATTAGCCCGGTCTAATCTGTATTCAACCTTACCAGCTTTAATCTCATTGATAGCTTGAGCCAGATCCATCGTGACTGTACCGGATTTAGGGTTGGGCATCAGGCCTTTAGGACCAAGCACCCGGCCCAGCTGTCCGACCAGCCGCATCATATCCGGTGTGGCTACAACCACATCATAATCAAACCAGTTTTCGTTGCGAATCTTGTCCACCATGTCCTCAGCGCCGACAAATTCAGCACCAGCAGCCAGAGCTTCATCAGCCTTGGCTCCCTTGGCCAGGACCAGGACACGTTTTGTCTGGCCTGTACCATGAGGCAAAACAACTGCACCACGCACTTGCTGGTCAGCATGGCGTGAATCAACATTGAGACGGACATGCAGCTCTATGGTTTCATCAAACTTGGCTGAGGCTGTTTTTGTAGCCAGCTCCAGTGCCTGGTTTGGGTCGTAATGGGTCTGGCGGTCGACTAGCTTGGCCAGTTCCTGATATCTTTTTCCTCTTTTCATTTAAAACCCTCCTCCCGGCACTAATCGTCTACGACAACAATGCCCATGCTGCGGGCGGTTCCAGCAACAAGACGAGCACAAGCTTCCAGGTCAGCAGCATTCGTATCAACCATCTTGATCTGGGCAATCTTTCTTACTTCAGACCAGGGGATCTTGGCTACTTTTTCCCGATTGGGAATACCTGAACCTAATTCAATGTTGCATGCTTTTTTAAGCAGCACCGGCACCGGTGGGGTTTTTGTAATGAAAGTAAAGGATCTGTCAGCAAATATTGTGATGATAACCGGAATAATCAAACCGGCATCCTTTGCTGTTCTTTCATTAAATTCCTTGACAAACAATGATATGTTGACACCATGTTGTCCAAGGGCTGGTCCTACCGGCGGCGCTGGCGTTGCTTTGCCTGCCGGGATCTGCAATTTTACATATCCTGTGACTTTTTTTGCCATTTTTGGCCACCTCCCAATTTATTTATCTGCAGCAGCCTAGCCGGCTGCGAAACAGCAGTTTACAAGCGCAAGATCTGAGTTAATTCCAGTTCTACAGGTGTTTCCCTACCAAACATGGAAACCAGAACACGCACTTTTTTCTTTTCTAGATTTATTTCTTCAACAGTACCTATGAAGCTTTCCAAAGGACCGTTGATGATCTTGACTGAATCGCCAATCTCATAGTCAATGACAGGCTCCCAGCCTGACTCAAGACCCATCAGCATCAGTTCTTCATCAGTCAGAGGAACTGGTCTGGAACTGGACGGGCCAACAAAGCCTGTTACACCACGCGTATTGCGGACAATGTACCAGATTTCATCAGTCAATTTCATCTTGACCAGTACATAGCCAGGGTAAATCTTACGCTGAGTTACCTTCCTTTTGCCATCTTTGATCTCCACCTGTTCCTCGGTGGGTACAGAAATGTCCTGGATGAAATCCTGTATGCCGCGGTTTTCCACGATCTGCTCCAAGGTGGCTTTGACTTTGTTCTCATACCCTGAATAAGTATGGACAACATACCACTGGGCTTCGACGGAATTTTGTTCGGTCATATCAGATAATCTCCTTTGCCCAGATGGACCGGGCGACAAACTGCTCAGCCTTCTTCACTAGTGGTGGTTTCAGAACTGCTTGGTTCTGTCTCGGCTGATACACTTTCAGTAGTAGCAGGCTGGGTAGCAACAGTGGTTGGCTTGGGCTCATAAAAGCCGATCGCATTGAGAGTCCCGCTCAGGACGGTATCAATGAAAAACAAGATCAGGCCAAACATCAGGCAAATAGCCAAGACAGTGGCTGTACTCTGAATCAAGCGTTTGCGATCCGGCCAGATAACCCTTTTTAATTCAGCTCTCAGGTTGCCAAAAAACACCTTGATCTTTTTTCCTGTCTTAACAAAAAACAAGATCAACTTTTGCCAAAATCCTAGCTGCTTACGCTGTTGCGTATCCTGCTTACCTTTACTAACCTTCTTGGCCACTATCTTTACATCCTTTCAGCAAAGAAAACACTAAAACCGACAACAGCCGCTTATTTAGTTTCCCGATGCTCAGTATGTTTACGGCAGAACCGACAGTACTTGCTCATAGCCAACTTGTCAGTATTGGTTTTTCTGTTTTTCATTGTGTCATAATTACGTTGTTTGCATTCCGAGCATGAAAGAGTAATTTTTTCACGCACACCTACTTTTGCCATCTATTGTCACCTCCGCCTATTAGCATTGCAGTCTTTCCATAAAAAAAAGACCCATGTATGGACAAGCAAACGAATTCTATCATAGGTCAGTAGCTTTGTCAATTAGGAAAATCGGCCTGGGTATGGCCGGTCATGGCCTGTCATGGCCCTGGTGGCCCCCCTGTGGGCTGTGAGCGCGTTACCAATATCCTTCAGTTTTGCTGCCCAGCCAGTCAGTGATCGCAGCCTGAACAGGTTCAGGGCCAGGCTATATGAGTATGGACAGCAACTGGCCGGGACCTGATCAAGGAAGAGATGGAAGACCTGGCCCAGCATTTTGCAAAAATGCTGAAAATCAGCGGCTTGAACAAGCGGATGGACAGCCTGATGGTATCATCCAGCTTTAAAAACATGAGCAGGCTTGAGCTGATCTACACTGTAGTGGCCAACATGGTCAAAGCAATAGAAAGAACAGGCGAGCTCTCGCGTTAAAGCAGGTGAGGGTCACCAGGGTTATGTCGGCAATTTTGTGGAAAGC
>CAZZGG010000162.1:0-4446 GCA_964654125.1 uncultured Oscillospiraceae bacterium | reverse complement strand
TGTTGAGTATAAGAACAGGCAGGCTGTGGTAGAGCATCTGCCTTATGCAAATGATTATGATATCCATGTGCCCATAGACAGGTTGTGCCCGGTCCTTTATGGCTATGGTAACTATAACCGGCAAACTTTGGCTTATATCCCGGGTGTCGAAATCAAGAGTGCGGCAGATGATTTTTTCAGGGCCTTCCCACCCAGACCAGGTGGTATCTTCGAGCATTTTTAGACCCCTTTTTAAAGCGTCTAAAAAAAACAAGCCGCCAGACTACCTGCCTGGCGGCTTGCGTTTGGTGATCCCGAGAGGATTCGAACCTCTGGCCTGCGGTTTAGGAAACCGACGCTCTATCCAGCTGAGCTACGGGACCGGACGCACACTTATTTTAGGGGAAGGTCAAAGGGCTGTCAATCACTGATTTTTGTTGAGGTGATCTCGGTGCTGATTGGAAAGATTTATCGGGCCTGGTCGCCAGGGCTGCTGTATAAGAGCAGACCGGCATGCTATACTTAATTATTGCTAAAGAAACATTAAGCATACTTCGACGTCTAATAGCTAGTACAGGACAGGAGCTGATGTGTTTGGAACTTCTCAAAATAGAAGGTTTGGAAAAGACCATTAAAAAAAGAAAAATTCTCAAAGGATTTTCCTTGTCGGTCAATGCCGGTGAAATCGTTGGCTTTTTAGGTCCAAATGGAGCCGGCAAGACAACCACCATCAAGATGATCCTAGGCCTTTTTGGGATCACAGCAGGCCGGATCAGTATCTGCGGCTATGATATTGTCAAAGATTTTACCAGTGCCATGGCCAATGTGGGTGGCATCGTGGAAAACCCTGATCTTTATAAACGTTTGAGCGGGCGGGAGAATCTGGAATACTTTTCTGCCATGCATAAGGATGTGCCCAAAGGGAATATCGATGAAGTGGTCAAGCTGGTTAAAATGGCGGACCGGATTGATGATAAGGTTAAGACCTACTCACTGGGTATGTGTCAGCGGGTCGGTATAGCCCAGGCTCTTTTGCATAATCCACGTTTACTGGTTCTGGACGAGCCAACCAATGGCCTGGATCCTCTAGGGATCAAGGAGCTGCGCGATCTGCTGCAGTATCTGGCCAAAAATGCCGGAGTCGGTGTCTTTATCTCCAGCCATCTACTGGCCGAGATGGAACTGATGTGTGACCGCATCTATATCATCGACAATGGGACCATGATCGGGGAAAAGGCCATTAACAATAAGGATGTTGCAGATGACCTGTCACACGATTATCTGCTGCTGGTCTCAGACGACCAGGCTGCACTTGCTCTTCTAGAAGAGATGGAGCTCGATTGCTCCCTGACCGCAGACGGGATCAGTTTTGTGGCCCGGCGCAGTGAGATTCCCAGTTTGATTAAAAAACTGGTGGAACGTGATGTCGCCATCTATGCGGTCAACCAGACCCACCATAGTCTGGAACAGGATTTCTTGTCCATGACAGTCGGCTCGAAAAACCAGATTGAGTAAAAGAAAAGAGGTCATCTGCAATGAGCTTTTTGCGTCAGGTCAGATTTGAAATAAAAAATATCCTGAAAGTCAAGTTTATCATGATCATCGCCCTGGTCATCCTGGCAGGATCTCTTGCTCTGCCCTTGCTGAACTACCTGGCAGAAAAAAGAGTGGAGACAATCAGGCAGGAGGCTGTGTCCTATGCTGTGACAGTAGATAAAACTATGATCGGTGGCCAAGGCATCTACAGGGAGTATAGCGACTCCTTGACTATTGACGGTGTGACTATCTACAGTGACAACCCGTTTTTTTGGGAGCTGCAATCGCTGCAGGATGAAAAACAGATGATCAGCACCGAAAAAGGCATTTTCAATTCGGCTGCAGCCAGGGAACTCTTGCTTGACCTGATGGATGAAGAGATCAGCTACTATCTAATGTTTGCCAGGAAAATCAGTGGTTATGAAGATTACCGCACAGAACTGGCCTATTACGGGATAGAGAGCCTGCATGAACGATTTTTCTTTGAGCATCTTGGCTCCGGCCTGGAAGCTTTAACGGAAATCGGCGGCTGGCGCAAGGGGCTGGATGAAGAATATATCCAGCAACATTTTCTGAACGCTTCCCCAAAAGAACGCCAAGCTGCCCTGGACCAGGCCCAGTCCAACCTGGCCAGCTTGCAGCAGATCCTGGACAAGGATGACTTCCCGGCCTATATTGCCATCCGGATCCAGCTGTACCAAGATGAGATCAGCAGGATCGAAGACGCAATCAAGATCCTGGAGAAAAACATCGTGGAAAACCCCCAGCAAGAAGAATATCTCAACCAGGAGATCATCAGCCAAAAACGCCAGATTGAAGATATCAGGACTAATACAATCCCGCTTTTAGAATACAGACTAAGTCATAATATTATTCCGGGCCGGGATATCTGGCAAAACAATGCGATCAATGAGATTGAAAACTCGCGCCGCCAGTTAGCTTTCCTGGTCATCCTTTCAGAAGAAGAATGGCAAAAAAACAGATCTGATTACGATTATTACGGGCGGCCGACCCAAAGCCAGACCTATGCCGAGTATGTGGCCAGCATAACAAGACAGCAGAACGCTCTCAACAAAAAGATAGTGGTTGCCCAAAAATCCCTGGACAGCAACCGGCCGGACATGACCTTTGTACCCTACGGGGCCAGAAGCAGGACTGTAAACTTTTTAGACTACAGTGCAGCCATTTTGCTCTTTGCTGTCCTTTTAGGCGGCTGGTTGATTGCCAGTGAATACCAGCAGGGCACCATCCGTCTGCTCATGATCAGGCCCAGGACAAGAACAACCATCCTGCTGGCCAAGTTCACTGCTGCCGTTGCTGTCTGGCTGGGCCTGGCCCTGGCCAGCCATCTAGCCAATCTAGTTTTAAATGGTGTTTTTCACGGCTTTGCTGACTTCAGCTTCCCCAACTACACCGTCAACAGCCAGATCAGCTTTTTTGCCTTTTATCCACCTCGTCTTTTAGCCTGCCTCCTGCCAGTGCTTTTTTCCTTTGCGGCAGCCTTCATGTTATCGACTATAGCCAAGAATACTGCTGTGGCTATTTCGCTGCCGATCGTGTTTTATGTGGCCAGTTTCATCACCATGAATATTATCGCCTTCACAGGCCGGCTGGGCTGGCTGACCTACACGCCTGTACCCTTCATGCAGATGGCTGCCTTCTTTACCAGCTACTCCAGTATTCAAAACCTGGTCGAAAGGGGTGTACAGCTCAGCCTGGGTTTTGGCATCATGATCTTGCTGGTGATTTCTTTTATTTTCACAGCTGCCAGCACTTTGGTTTTCAACAAGCGTGACATCACCAACTAGGGGATAGCCGGGAGCAAGCATATGGAAGAAAATAAATTTTTAAAAAACTATCAGGCCAAGGTCAGCCAGGAGCAAGACCCGCAAGAAAGCCTGCCTGCCGGCTGGCAGGAGACTGCCTTACTAAAACAGGCTCCGCCTCCTGCCCAAAAAAGCTCCCGCAGAAAACCGGCCTTAGTGGCAGCAGTCCTTTTGGCCCTGGCCGGTTTGGCTCTGCTTTTATTTTTCCTGCTGGGCCGCGGCGTCACAGTGATTGACCTGGCCGGCTGGAGCTTGACTGACGCCAGGCTCTGGGCCAGTGATGCCGGTTTACATCTTAAGATCAGCGAACAGTATAATGATGACTATGAGGCCCAGCTGATTTTTGCACAAAAGCCCCAGGCTGGAGCGGTATTACAAAAAAAAGATTTCCTTGAAATTTTTGTCTCTTTAGGCCATGACCTCTCAGTCAGATTGCCCCTGCCGGACTTTTCTCAAATGGAGCTTCCTGCAATAGAAGCTTGGGCCAAAGACAATTACCTGACCCGCTTCCGGCTGGTCACAGAATATAGCGACAGCGTCCCGGCCGGCCAGGTGATCAGGCACGAAATTAACGATGAAACCATCCTGGATCAAATCAGGCGGGATACACCGGTTTATGTGCTTGTTTCCAAGGGTAAAGAACCGCAGGAAGAGGTCCTGGTCAAGGTGCCTGATTTTACAGGTCTTGCTTTAGCTGAGGCCAGGTCCCTGGCCAAGGCGGAAAAACTGGAGCTGGCCACGCAAACTGAGTATGACGCTGAGATGCCCCAGGGCTTGATTATCAGCCAGGACAAGGCAGCTGAACTGGAAATAGCCCAGGGTAGCACAATCCTGGTGACTGTTTCTGCGGGTAAAAAGATCCTGGTGCCGGACCTGAGCAGCTTGTCCCAGGAAAGAGCCCTGGCTGAGGCGGGCGAACTGGGCATCGCCACCAGCTTATCTGAACGCTACTCGCAAAGGCCGGCAGCGGCTTTTATCAGCCAGAGCCTGGCCGCAGGTTCAATCTACCAGCCGGGTGATGTTTTAGAGCTGGTCTATTCTTTAGGTGACAAGATTCTCCTGCCTGACTTTACCGGCCAGCCGCGTTCTGCCCTGGAGATGTGGG
>CAZZGG010000161.1:0-4544 GCA_964654125.1 uncultured Oscillospiraceae bacterium | reverse complement strand
CTTTCCCAGCTAGGCGGCACAGGTAAGTCCAGGGCCCAGGCCACTACAGCTGCGGTGTCCTGGAGCAGAAACTGGGATTTTATTGTCTGTGCTTTGATGCCAGGTCCAGCACAGCTCCAGAAAACCAGGCTGTCCAGGGGATGGGCACTGCCATGGCTTTTGGGATTAGCACCGCCGCCGCCATGGTCGGCACAGATGATACTGAGTGTCTTACCGGGCAACTTTTCCACCGCAGCTAGGATCTGGCCGATCAGCTGGTCGGTCTGACTGATCTGCTCATAATAGGGAGCAGTCCTGTAGCCATGTTTGTGGCCGGCTCCATCCACCGCATCAAGATGGACAAAGAGCTGCTTGAAATCATTATGCCTGAGATATTCCAGCAATCTGGCCACCAGTTCTGCATCCGGGCCTGTCTCCTGTCGGCTGGCACAGGACACTTCAATAATGCCATGGTTGATCGGGTTCCAGCAGCAATAGGAGACCAGCTCAGCCTGGGGCCATTTTTGCCGGGCCAGCTTCACGAAGGACGGATAGGGCGAATCTTCCGGATAGCGCTTCTGGCTGACTATCTGATTGGTCAGGCCATGTTTTTCTGGACCTACACCATGGAAGAGCGCGCCCCAGCATTCAGCGCTGATGGTCGGGAAAGGAGCCTGGGCCTGGAAGGTGACCGCACCGCGGGCAAAAAAGGCTGCCAGATTAGGTATATCTGCTTGCTGGACAGCATTGCCAGCCCCATCCACTCCAATAATCAGGACCCTGTCAAATAATTCTTTAGCCATATCTTTATCTTACCTCCCATATTCCTGGATAGTGGCCATGACGAGGCGCAGGCTCTTTAAAGAGCTGCCATAATTGATCGAGCCGGCTGTGGCAATACTGATCCCAGCCCCATGGGCCAGGCCGTCCAGACAATCGCGCTTGGTCTGGCGCACCAGTTCAGCCTTATCGTTGCGACTGAAGGTGAAAGGGGCGATACAGCCCTCAATTCTGGCCTGGGGCAGGTGCTGGCGGATCTGGGGGATCAGGACATTGGGCCCGAAGTTGACACCATTTAGCTCCAGCCGGCCTAAAAGAGGCAGGAGGTGGCCCATATCGCTGTCGGAATGCTGATAACGTCTTTGCCCGGGCAAAGGGCTGAAGTGCTCAAAGATCGTCTTTAAGATAGGATAACCGAACAGCTCATACATTTCCGGGGTGAGCAGGCAGCAGTTATCATCAAAAAAGGAAAAACCACTGAGTGGCTCAGTTAAACCCGCTTCTTCATCCATGACCCGGGCCATCTCCAGCACAGCATAACTGATGGCAGCAGAAAAGCGCCGGGCCAGATCAGGCTGGTCGTGGATGAGAAAGATCAGGTCTTCTGCTCCCATGACAGATGAAGCCAAAGTGATCGGACCACGGATGCTACGTAAAGGGGCAGGGCGCAAGCCATATTTTTCGTAGATATATGTTTTTACTGCAGACCAGTCTGGCGGCAACATGAACTCACGAAAGTCCATTTTCTCGACCCGGTCCAGGACCTCTTCTAGCTCTTGATACCTGAAGATACCCTGGTCCAGCCATTCTGAATTGCCCCGCCAGTTATAAGTTCCGCCAAAGACTTCGCCAATTCTTTTCACAGGGGGAAAGTGGGCATCTGCCGGCAGATATTCTTCCTTTAAAAAGCGCCGGCCCACGATTTTTTCTGCCTTGTCATTGTAGCGCCGGTTAAATTCCGCTCGCACAGCCGGTTCCAGGACCTGCCAGGGATGGATGTTAGTGATGCCCAACTCAGCAAAGACACACTCATCGTTCATGTGAATGCCCAGGGCTATACTGCTGCCATCATTAAAGCAGTTATTCATGGATGCTTTTGCGTTATCCTGCCAGAACTGGTTCAGGTCCAGACCATCGTCCCAGAGCTGATCATTGCCCATCTATTCTTCCTCGCCTTCCTTTTTTATATTGCATTCTAGCTGGTAGACCCGGCTAGTCCCGCCGCTATTTTCTTGCACCTGGCCCAGATAATGCCAGCCGCATTTTTCATAAAAATCGGTGTGGTCTGTGAGAAGATAGAGTTTATCAATGCCCAAGTCTAGACTGTCCCGGCGGATAAAGTCCAGCACTGCCCGGGCCAGACCCTGCCCGCGCCAGGCCGGTTCAACATAGACTGCACAGACATTGGGGGTCAGTTCTGGCGCCTGATGAAAGTCATTGGCGATCAGGCCGGCGCCGGCAACTAACTGGTCCGCTTGGTCCAGGACCAGATACCACTGGGGTACAGCTAGAGGAGTCTTCAGGCTGTCCTGCATACTGGCCTGGTAGGCAGCCAGGGGAATGCCCCAGATCTTATGGAACCATGCAGCAGCCTGGTCCAGCAGCTCAGGTCTGGCCCGCAAAGGCAGCAAACCAAGGCCGGCAGGCAGCTTTATATTCTGTGTTTTTTCTGGCATGCGCCACCCCTTGTTCAAATATCATCTAGAGGATAGATCGGCCGCCGGCTGCGCTGATAGTCGACCTGGGCCGGATCCATGATCAAAAGACCAGGAGCTGCCACATTAATGATCTGGCTGGCAATCGGGGCAAAGGCAGCCCGGAAGTGGATGGTTGATTTAACCAGCAGGATTTTTTGCTGGACAGGGTCAATACCATGGGCATAGAAGATCTCCAGGTCATAGGGCTGGGTTACATTGCTGGCAATGATCACCTGGATGCCGCCGATCTGGATGACAGCGCTTTTATGTAAATCGACTTGGATGCCGCCATTGATCTGGCCCCGGTTGATATAGCGGCCATCGCTGAGCAGCCTGACATAGGCTGTGCATTCCAGAGGTGCTCCCAAAAGGTCAGGCCGGGCCTTGCCGCCTAGACTGAGTTGCAGCTTGGCACCCACGCCAGCCGCATGGCAGGCGGCCACAGCTGCCGGATCTATAATCAGGGCTACTGCGGCGTCTTTGACCTCATTTTCCAGCATGGCGCGCAGGATATGGGTGCCGTCGCAGCTGGAGCCGCCGCCCGGGTTGTCGGACTGGTCGGCCAGGATGACCGGGCCCTCTTTAGCAGCCAGAGCTGCTTTAACTGAATCTTCAACCCCCAGATAGTCGGGTTTTAGTTCCCGGCGCAGGCCCCAGATATAATCGGCCAATTCCCGGGCTATTTTTTCAGCCAGAGCTTGGTCCTGGTCGGTTACGGCCACCACTGTCATACCCAGCTCATAGATATCGGCACTCTGGAAGCCATGGGCCAGGGAGACAGTCAAGACACCAGCTGCCTTTTCATACTCGAAGATGCGGACATATATTTTCTGCATGAGGGGTTCTGCAGTAGCCATAGGTGGCAGTATGATGGGGATATGAGAGCAGGCCATGACTGGTTTGATTGTGCCAGCCAGGCTGGCTAAAAGCAGCCTGGCTGCTTCCTGGCCCCGCTCATACATATCAGTATGGGGGTATTTGTCGTAGTTAATCAGGGCTGTGGCATTAAGGGCCATCTTTTTTGTTATATTGGCATGCAGGTCCAGGGTGGCTATAACAGGTACAGCCGGTCCGACTAGCTGGCGCACTGCTTCTAAAAGGTCACCATCGCCATCTTCGCTGTCCTGGGTGATCATGGCCCCGTGCAGGAATAAAAGGACACCATCAACAGGTGCACTGGCTTTCAGCTCAGCTAGGATCATGTCCCTGACCTGCTTAAAGACTGCGCTTGTGACCGGTCCTGAGGGCATAGCTGAGGCCGCCACCACTGGCAGCAGCAAGAGATCGTCTTTTTCGTTAAAGACCTGCAGGGCACCGCCTGCCTCCGTGCTTGTCCCAGTCAGGACATCAATCATAGCTTGGCTTTCTAAGTAGAGCCGGCCCTGATAGGCAGCCAGGTCAGTTAGCTGGTTGGAAAAGTTATTTGATTCGTGTTGGAATTCAGCAATGAGTATTTTCAGCATGACAGTCTCCTCCAAAATATCTGGCAGCAGTGCTTTTTGCTGTTATAATTGAGTATACAGAACTGATCTATATCTGACCAGCAACAAGGAGGGTAAATATGCTGTATGAACTAAGAATCTATAAGATGCATCCGGGACGTCTGCCGGCTATCCACCAGCGTTTTAAGGATGTCACCCTGGCCTTGTTTAAGAAGCATGGCATCAGGGTGTGCGACTTTTACGAGGATGCCACAGGCCAGGAAGCCATCTACTATGTCTGTGAGTTCGCTGACATGACCAGCCGGGACCAGGCTTTTGCCGCCTTCCGGGCGGATCCGGACTGGCAGGAAGCTTTTAAAGCTTCCCATGTGGATGGTGAGATAGTGGCCAGTGTGGAGAGTATCTTCATGCAAAGAGTGCCCTATATCCAGCCCTGCTGGAATAAGGAGGAAGATGATGAAAGAGTTTAATGTGCCGGTGATAGACAGCCATGTCCACATTACAGAGCCCAAATGCTTGTCTTTTATGCAGGATTACTGCAGCAAGCAGGATTTTGCTTATGTCAATATAGCCTGCTTGGGTCAGTATAGACAATCCGATCATACCCAGAATATGCTGGCTGGTATCTTGAAACTGCGCGATGAAC
>CAZZGG010000160.1:2620-4605 GCA_964654125.1 uncultured Oscillospiraceae bacterium | reverse complement strand
ATAATGCAATCAGGTCAACTCCACATGTGCTGAGTGCCAAGCTGCGGATGTTTATCTAGAGGTTATTATATAAATTAATCAACTCTGAAGCAGCTTGAAGATGCCGAATTTAACTAAGCAGTGTTATGCTGCTTTTTTATTTATTGATGTCTGTGCCGGTTGATCTCCAATCATATGTTACAACAGCATTATACTATCTTTTGAAATATTACAAAATATTGTTGACGCCTGCTCTTTTCTACTTTACAATGGCATTGTTTGATAATGAGCAATTAATCTAACAAACATTCATCATTGTCGAACGAATAAGAGACAATACAAATAAATAGGAACGAACAAGGCTCACAATTTGTTAATCAAGGACAATAAAACATAAAAACCAAGCTTTTGTCTTTGAGAGGAGGAGTATATGCTTCAGTTAAAACAGGAGATCCGGCAGGCTGCCCAAGCTGCTCTGGCTGATATGGTCGGCTTTGCCGGGCGCGAGCGTTTTGCCCAGCTGGCACCGGAAAAGAATCCCTTTACTTTGTTTCCATCCGGCCAGACAGTTATCCTGATCGGCCGCCGCATAACCCGCGGTACTTTACGTGGCGTGGAAGAAGGCATCAATACCGGTGACTATGGTTCTTTCGGTAAAAGCTGGCTGGCAGATGAATTCATTGCCGAAACAGCATATGAACTGGCAGCTTTTGTAGAAAGGGCTGGCTACGAGGCCATGCCGGTTGTGCCGGAAAAACAGCTGGCTGTCACGGATGTCGGCCAGACCGTCACACCTGACTTCAAGTATGCTGCTGTGGCCTGCGGTCTGGGTGAAATCGGCCTGGGCGGTGAAGTCCTGACTCCCCGCTTCGGTCCCCGTCAGCGCTTTGCCATGATCATAACAGAGGCAAAGCTGGCCGATGATCCTCTTTTAGACAAGCCAGTCTGCACCCAGTGCGGCCGTTGTCTGGCGATCTGCCCTCTGGCAGCCTTTGACAGCGAAAAAATTGAAAATATTGAGATCTGCGGCAAAGTCATGCCTGTGGCAGCCTGTGATCTGAGGCAATGCGCCATTTGTAAAAACGGGGCAGTCAAGGACAGTAACGGTGTTGACCGCCTGGCTGCCTTGTGCGTCAGGACCTGTGTCGATGAGCTTGATAAAGCTAAAGTGCTGGATAACACCTTTGCCACAACATTCCGCAAACGCCAGGCATGGGGTAAGAACGAATTTGGCGAAGCCGTTGAAATCGTTGAAGGAGGCCAGCTATGAAACTGACATCACAAATGATCAAGGACAGGGCGAAGGAACTAGGTATCGATTGTATTGCGATCGGTAACATTGAGCGCTTTAAAGATGCTCCTCCCTTGATGAATCCATCCAATTATTTCCCGGAATGCAAATCTGTTATTATGCTGGCCATGCGCATCCCGCGCGGTTCTTATCGCGGTATCATTGAAGGAACCCACTGGCATAACTATACTTTCTACTCCTACAACAGACTTAATACAGTCTTCAGGCCCAAGCTGACCTATGCCATGGCCTGCTTTATTGAAGATATGGGCTGGGAGGCCATCCCCCACTATCCTGCCGTTAGTGAGCGCATGGGTGAAGGAGAGCCGGTAGCGCCGGGTCGCTTGCCTAACGTGGCCATGAGCGTCAGGATCATGGGCGTTGGTGCCGGTCTTGGTGAGATGGGTCACTCGAAGGTCTTCATGACCCCGGAATTTGGCCCGCGCGTGCGCCTGGGTATGATCATGACAGACGCTGAGCTGGAACCGGATCCGATCATTGAACCAGGCACTTTGTGTAACCAGTGCGGCCGTTGTGTGGTTGATTGCCCAGGCAAGGCTATCCCGCCTGCCAAGAATATCGACAAGGACATCCATATTGATGTCGGTGGTGTTGACATCCACTGGGGTGATGTCGATATGGGCCGCTGCACCATGACCCATCATGGGCTAAACAACCGGATTTCTCCTTTCTTGAAAAAGGATCTGCCCAACCT
>CAZZGG010000160.1:0-2520 GCA_964654125.1 uncultured Oscillospiraceae bacterium | reverse complement strand
TTCAAAAACCCCCTCTTCAAACGCAAGCTCTGGATGTTGCCCTGGCAGCAGCAGGAAAAAGTTGGCCGGATCAATCCCTGGCGTGAAGAATATCTAGACAGGCGCGATCCGTCCTGGCGGAAAAATGAATATTGACCAGATCCAGGTTAAGGAGAGATTGTCATGAATGAATTTAAAAAAGCTATCCAAGAAAAAGCTGATGCTTTGAAAATAGACCTGATCGGTTTTGCTGCCAAGGACCGCTTTGTCGGCCTTGATCCCCAGCATGATCCTTTCAGCATTTTCCCGGAAGGTAAAACAGTTATCCTGGTCGGACGTATGATCCCGCGCGGCACCTTGCGTGGTGTGGAAGACGGCACTGGTGTCAATTCCTACAGCAACTTCGGTTACACCTGGCTGGACAACCAGTTTGTGGCCCAGTCAACCTATGACATGGTGCGCTTTATCGAAGATAATGGCTGGGAAGCCTGTCCGATTTTCCCCAACCCTCTTTCTACTACTGCCATGGGTGTGTCTGTTGCCCAAGGCCGGCCGGCCCCCAACGTCACTCCGGACTTTGACTATGCCGCTGTTGCCTGCGGTATAGGTGTGCTGGGCCTCAACCAGGAGATCCTGACCCCGGAACTAGGTCACAGGCAGCGTTTCCAGATGATCATAACCGATGCTGAACTAGAATCCGATCCCCTGCTGGAAGCCTCACTGTGTGACGAGTGTGATGCCGCCTGCATCGCAGCCTGCCCCCTGGGTGCGATCAGCCAAGACGAGCGGATCGAAAAAACCATCTGCGGCAAAACCTTTACAGTGGCAGAGATAAACTTTGAGCTTTGTAAAAAATGTCCCAATGGTGGTATGACCAACCGGCTCCACCCGACCGGCAAACCGGACCGCTATGCGGCTATCTGTAACAGAAGCTGCCTGGTTGAATTGGAAAAACGTGGTGTCGGTAAGATGAAAAACAGCTTCAGGAGTAAAGATCCCTGGCAAAAGAACAGACGGGGTGACCTGATCTGAGTCTTGCCAGCTCAATGCCAAAACACAGCAGCCCCTGCCAGTTCAAACCTGATTGAACTGGCAGGGTTTCCTGCCTAAGTTTAAAGCTGATGAACAACCAAGCCAGTAATAGCTCTAGTTAGAGCCGGCTGAAGTGAGGTGAAAAAATGACAGGGAAAGGCAGCCTTAGCCATCTTATTCATCGCAGAAAAAAAGCTGATCAAAAACACGGCTCATTTAGAAAGTCCCCCCTCTTTCTCCAATTAATCTGTACCTACTTTATCATTGTCATCATAATGATATCCATACTCTTGTCTGTTTCTTATCGGGCAAAAGATGTTGCCCTGGATGGCTATCTGTCACAAGTCAAACTCCATCTTGAATCCAGTGCTGCATCATTTGAGCAGCAAATAAAGAACTTCAAGACCATGTCCTACACCATGAATCACCTGGACTACTACAGAGAGCTGCGCCTGGCTCAAAACCTGCAGCTGAAAAACCATTATGGCTTAATCAAGCTCCAGGCCCTGTTCCGCCAGCAGTGTTTCTTGATGGAAATGCCTAATTCGAGTTTTTGTCTCTTCCAGCGTAATGGCGCAGTCTTGACCAATGATAAATTTTATACAGATCTGAATGATTATTTCTCTACTGTGCTAAATATCGAATCTTTGGATGCGGCTGCATCCATAAAGGAGCTTGCCACTCAGGCGGGTGAGCTTTCCGCCAGATCAATTTCTGTAAATAACTCTAAACAGGCACCTCACCTTCTGTTTACATATAAACCAACTTCAGAAAGCGCCTTATATGGGATGATGATGAGAGAGACTGACCTGCTCCAGTTTTTTCGCACTGATGAAATATGTACAATATCCACGTTCTCCATCGTGAGTAATACGGGCACTGTTTTATACACAAGTTCGGCAAAGTCTGCCACTGGAGCTTATGCAGATATTGACGTTTACCTCGACAGTCTGGGGGTCAGTGTTGTCCTGAGTATTCCCAATAGTCACATCAATGACCTGCTCCGGCCCATAACCATGTTCAATCGCCTTTTCATTCTGATTTCCTTGGCGATTGGCTTGATTGCCAGCATTGGCTTTGCAGTTTACCATACAAAGCCTGTCTGGAAGTTACTGCAGATTTTTGCACCAAAAGCAAACGCCTTTCAAGGTAATGAGTATCAGGCCCTGGAAGAAACGATCCGGGCTTCCATCAGTGAAAAGCAGGCTTTAAAAAATCAGATTGAGCAGGAAAGAGATATTTTCAAGAAAAATCTACTCACCCGTTTGCTGGTCCAGGAATCCTACAGCAAAAAAGACGAAGAATTGGTAAAAGAGTACTTACCACAGCTGGGCGCACCCAGTCGCGTAATCTGTTTTGAGTTGCTGGCAAATGATCTGGCCAATGCTGAGATCCGCCGGATTCGCCTGATCAAGGAGCTGCAAAGGCGAGCTCCGGAGTGTATTGTGATCGTACAGATGCAGCATGCCCAATTTGTCATGCTGGCCAATGAGAGTGGTGACTTAACCA
>CAZZGG010000159.1:3856-4618 GCA_964654125.1 uncultured Oscillospiraceae bacterium | reverse complement strand
GCTCCCACCTTGGCCGCTAATTCACGTTCAAAGCCATTTACATTGGCACCTAGGGGGGCAATCCAATTAGTGTCAAAGGCTTCTTGAATATATTGCATTTCATAGCCTTCGTCACTCATATGAGGTGAGGCTAACCAGATTTTTTTATTTGTAGAGTTTTCTTTAGCCATTATCTTATCTTCTTTTCTAAAATGCTTTACTAAATCCAGATGTTTTGTGCCTAAAATACGTTAACTAATTTCAATTTTATCTAATAGTTCTCTAAACCTGTCTGTATCACAAATTCATAATCCAGTATATCAGAACTGCTGAATTACTTATCTTAATATAACAACTTTAACTAATTCGATACAACGCCTATCTTAAGACACTTCTCACTAGAGTACACGGAGTCGATGCCACTTATACTTAATAAGAAAATTAAATTGCTAACTGTATAAACAGGTTAAACCAGCAGCGCTACTACTCCCCTATCTCCCACACAAAGGTAGCCGAATCCCTCAGATCAATATCATCCGGACGAATATCAATACTCTCTTCCAGCAGCATTGCAGTTCTTGAGTTTTCCAATCTGAAATCCGTATCCGAAACAAGGTTAATTTCACCCCAGCTATAATTTATAGTCAAAAGATTGCCCAAAGAAAGACCGGAAGCCTCACATAATACTAAAGCTTTCCTTTTGGCATTTTTTGTTAGTGATTCCAGCAGCTGTTCCTTTATCTCGCTTGGATCCTTGATCGTGAAATTGATCGACAATTGAGG
>CAZZGG010000159.1:0-3846 GCA_964654125.1 uncultured Oscillospiraceae bacterium | reverse complement strand
AATCAAATTCCACTTTCAAACGATGATAAACTTTATAACCATTAAAGACATTTTTCCAATTGCCGTTTTCATCCTGGATGCGTTCGTAATCTGTTTCAACCTGAAAACTTGTAGTTTTGATAGCATCTTTTTCAAACCCGGCAGCAGCTAAGCTAGAATCTAAGTCCGCCATTTGCCTGGCTGACTTTTTCATTGCTTGCTCGTATTCTTGGTCCAGTGCCTCCAGCGACAGGGAGAGTATCACCAAATCGGGCTTAGCCGACACCTTAGCTTCTCCGGTTACTGTAATTGTCCTTTTCATAAGAAATAACCCCATCTTTTTGATTTCTCTCTTATTGTATCCCACTTTTGCCCGGTTTTTCCATCAAGCCCAAATCCGGCCAAGGCTTAAAGATACAAGCAGGCCACACAATAATCTCTATAATAAGAGCACTAACTTTAAAGACGTCAGCAGTCATTTCGTTTTTCGAGAAAGGATGGTTTAAATGTCAGAAAAGAAAGAGATCACGATTCTACAAATAAATGATACTCACGGTTACCTGGAAGAACATTGGGAACATTTCTGGGACGGCGCCTATGCAAAATACATCAGGGCCGGCGGCTTTGCCCGCATAAAATCCTATGTTGATCAGGTCAGGGCTGAAAAAGACGGCAATCTGCTTTTATTTGACGGTGGCGACACTTTTCACGGCACTTATCCGGTCGTAAAATCCCAGGGCCAGGTGCTGGTTCCCTTTTTAAACAGTCTGGGAATCGACGCCATGACGGCTCATTGGGACTTTGCTTATGGGCCCAAGGTTTTTGACAGCCTTTTAGCTTCTCTTAACTATCCCATGCTGGCCATCAATTGCTATAACAAAGAAACCGACGAGCTGGTCTATGATCCCTATCTGATCAGGGAAATCAACGGCGTAAAAGTCGCCGTCATTGGTATTGCAGCCACCATTATTGATAAAACCATGCCCCCTCACTTTAGCCGGGGACTTTATTTTACTCTGGGCAATCAAGAACTTCCTCAGTATATCGATCAGGTAAAAAACGAGGAAAAAGCCGACCTGGTTCTGGTTCTTTCGCATCTGGGTTATCCGCAGGAGCTAAAGCTGACCCGGGAAGTTGACGGCATCGACATACTCTTAAGCGCCCATACCCACAACCGCATCTATAAAGCCGCCGAAACAAATGACACTATCATTTTTCAATCCGGCTGCCACGGATCTTTTATCGGGCAAATTGATCTCACCCTTGCCGATAAAAAAATCGTCGATTACCAGCACAAGCTGGTCGTGTTAGACGACAGCATCAAAGAAGATCAGACCATGAAAGCCAAGATCGACCAGGCTTTGCAGGCCGATCGCGAAATGTTAAATCAGGTAGTGGGCAAAACCAATACAGATTTAAACAGATACGCGGTCCTGGAAGCAACCATGGACAATTTTTTGCTTAAAAGCCTGATTGACCTGACCGGCGCAGAAGTGGCCTTTTCCAACGGTTGGCGATACGGCGCGCCCATTCCTAAGGGCGCGATCACGGTCAACGACCTCTGGAACATAATTCCTGTCAATCCTCCGGTCTCTCTGGTAAAACTTAGCGGCCGGGAAATTTGGGATATGATGGAGGAAAACCTGGAACGAACCTTTGCCGCCGATCCTTATCAGCAGATGGGCGGCTACGTCAAGCGGGCGCTGGGACTCAATTTATACTTTAAGATTGAAAATCCACCCGGACAAAGAATTCAAAAACTCTTTATTCAGGGCCGGCCAGTAGATAAAGACAGAATTTACCGGGCAGTGTATGTGACCAGCCAGGGCGTTCCGGACAAATATGGACATGAGCGGGAAAACCTGGATATCCATGCTATAGAGGCGCTGAAGAAATATCTGGAAAGACACGGAACTGTCGATGCTGACCTCAGGGGAAGTATTGTCGCTGTATAAAGACAGACTGCGTGAAACTGCTGGTTTCAATGCTGTGAATGATTTTCATAATATATTGTTATAGTTTTTGCCTGAAATATAAATTTGCTTATTGTTTTAATACTGGAGTTGTGCTCTAATATATTGCACTAAAGACAAGTCTGAATAAACTCCAGGTAAGCAAAAATATCTTGTAGCTATTATTCAATTAAAGCGACCGGTACTTTATTCTACTTGAATTATGAAAAGGGGATTACTATGAAAAAGAATCTATTGAAAATTCTGACGCTCCTGCTCACTCTCAGCTTATTTTTTGCTTTAGCTGCTTGTGGTTCAGGAAACAAAGACGTGCTGGCAGGCACCTGGACGGAAGATGATCCGGATTTCGGCCTGACAACCTGGAAATTTGACGGCAAAGGCGGTTGTTCCTTGTCGACTGATTTTTTCGACCAGGAAGGCACCTATGAAATTGCCGGTGATAACGTTACCATCGATATGGAACTGTGGGAATCACCAAATGTCTACGAATATACTGTTGGTGACGGCACTTTATCTTTGGAGGGCAGTGAATTTGCTCCCAGTTATAATCTGACCAAGAAGTAATAATTGAAAGCTTAAATTTTTAAGCACGAATTGAATTTTTAAGCACCAAAAAATACAAATCATTAATAAGGTGAGATCCGGCAGAAAAGGCCAGAACTCACCTTTCTTTTTTTACCTGTAATTTCAATTCAGGACTTGCGTTTGTATGGGAGCGAACGCCGGTATGGGAGGGGGCGTCGGTATGGAAAGACGCAAGCCGGATTTTGTCAGTCGCAGAAATCAGCCTGCCACAGTGGACACCACCGCAGATTGCCCGAAATCAGAGAACAGGAAAATAATTATCCTCTTGTTTCTGTAATTATACCGGCCCGCAATGAGGCAAACACGCTCCCTTTGTTGCTCCGGGACTTAAAACAGCAAAGTTTACGGGCCTTTGAAATCATTTGCGTAGACGATGACTCCGGGGACGAGACGGCTGAGATAGCACGCTCCTACGGTGCCAGAGTGATTTCCTCAGCCAAAAAGCCGCGAGATTGGATCGGAAAATCCTGGGCCTGCCATCAGGGAGTCTGTCAGGCCAAAGGCGAAATTTTCTTGTTTCTGGATGCAGATGTGAGATTGCAAACCGACGGTTTGCGGCGACTCATGCAAGCGTATACAGATGCAGGTTGCCCTATCTCGGTTCAGCCTTATCACAAAACTAAAAAGCTGTATGAACAATTCTCTATGATTTTCAATCTTATACAGACTGCAGCCAACGGCACAGCATTAGCAAAACCTATTAACGTCGGACTTTACGGGCCGGTGATTCTGATATCCAAGCGGGACTATAACAAGATCGGCGGTCATGAGCAAGTAAAAGATAGCATTATTGAAGATATGGCTCTGGGGCAATCACTTAAGGATGCCGGTATCCCTTACCAGCTTTTCGTAGGGGAACCGGATATCGCTTACCGCATGTATCCGGACGGCTTCAGAAGCCTGTTACAGGGCTGGACTAAAAATATGTCGGCCGGGGCCTCAAAAACGCCTCCACTGATACTGATCATGACCTTTTTATGGGTAACATCACTGGCTTCTGCTCCTCTTTATCTGCTGGCCGCTGCGAGTCAGGGGATCCTGCTTTGGATGCTGCTATACTCGCTATTATATATAGCATGGGTTTTTATATTGCGTTTTCTAACCTCACAGATAGGCTGTTACCGCTTATCAGCAGTTATATTTTTTCCTCTCATGATATTTACTTTTATAATAGTGTTCGCTGTTTCCTTGTTTAAACAGGTATTCGGTTTAAAGACAAGCTGGAAAGGCCGAGCTATCGAAAGAAGAGACAAATGGAAATCGCGCCCGCTCAAGGCCACCGTCGCGGAGCTTAAAGGCCAGTTGCGCA
>CAZZGG010000158.1:0-4645 GCA_964654125.1 uncultured Oscillospiraceae bacterium | reverse complement strand
TCCTTTCCCCTTGTTGCGCTGCCGCATCAATCTGGCTGAAAACAAGAGTAAGGAACTCTCTTTCGGCCTGGCCGCCCGGGCCTTTGTTGATTTTAGCCTTGAAGTCCCCTGCCAGCACCGCGGTCACTACCAGGTTGGCCTGGCTGCGATTGATTTTGTCGACCTGTTCGGTCTTTGGCGCATGCCCTTCCAGATGCGGCTGTTACCTTATTACCGCCCCAAAGAACTGCTGGTCTATCCCCAGCTGGCTCGTTTGAATCGCTTGAATCTACCGGGTTTGACCAGCTCGGCCAAGCCAGGCCGGCAGATGCAAGATGACAGTCAATATCCCTATGCCATGACCAGGAAATACCAGTTTGGTGACCGGCTAAGCCAGATCCACTGGCAGGCCTTTTCGCGCCAGCGCACCCTGCTGACCCGCCTATATGACAGTCCGGCAGAATCAGGCCTGGAACTGGTGCTTGATCTGCATGCGGCCGACTATCAAGGACTGGCCGCCCGCCAGGCCCAGGATATATTTTGTGAAATTGCAGCTGCTGTAGTCTTTTACCTGCTGGGGCAAAAGCGGCCTGTCCTGGTCAAGGCCTGCGCCCAAAAGCTGACCCATTTCCCCCTGGCAGCCCGGACTGATTTTTTGGCCTTTCATAAGTGGCTAGCTACAGTTGGATTCACAGCAAAGAGCAGCCTGGTGCAGCAGATCCGGCCAACAGCCGGCAGCAGCCAGCTGATCTTGACCAGCCGCTTTGAGCCAGACCTTGCGCAACTATTACAAAGGTTCTCCTTTGCTGGTAACATACAATTGATCATCGCCGCTCCGGCCCGGGACAGCCTATTTCTCAACGAGGCCGAAAAGCATTATCAAGCTCAAAAACTGCCCGCCCTGCTCATCCACTTCGCCAGCGATCTGGCAGCCCAACTTGAGGCCGGACAATGAAGCAGGATAGTTTCCAGAAAGCTCTTACTCTGGCCGCCGATGGCCTGATCGCCGCCTTGTTCACGCTGGGCCAGCTGCTGCCCTTTTGCCTGAGCAGGGGCTGGTCTGTCAGCTGGGCCTCCTGCATTGGCAGTAGTCTGTTAGCTGTGCTGCTGGTCAGTTTGCTCAGCCGGCGCTGGTGGCTCCTGCCTGGCCTTTTAATTCTCCTGGCCGCACCTTTCAGCCTGGTCCTGACCCGCCTGCGGCTCTGGCCTTTCTTGTGGCAAAAAGTACTGGGCTTTTTAATCTGGGCTGAACAGCTCTTACTGGAGGGCAGCCAGGCGGTCCGGCCAGGCTACTGGCTCTTTTTGTTAGAACTGCTCCTGGCTTTATTACTGGCAGCCGGCTTTTTCTTCCTGGTCCGCAAAATACCCAGCAGCAGCCTGGCCGGCCTCATTTTGCTGGCCACTTTCACTTATTATCTTTACTTTACCGATCTGGAACTGCCTGCCCTGCTGCCGGGCCTGGCCGGTTTGATTGCCCTCTTGCCAGCCAGCCTGGCCAGGCAGCTGAACAAAAACGGCTCGGCACTGATTCGGCCAGCTGCAGCTAAATGGCTGGCCCTGCCCCTGGCAGCCCTTTGTGTCCTGGCCAGCCAGCAGCTGGTCCCGCAAGACACCAGCCGCTGGGTGCAAAAGGATCTGCTCAACCTGCTCCAGGACTGGTCAGATTTTTTCCAAGCTGATTATGCAGCTGGAGGTCTGGACTATTTCAGTATCTCTGTGGCAGGCTATCCGGCCAGCAGCACCCGTCTGGGTGGACCTGTTGTTTTAAATGATCAGGTATTTTTAACAGTTAACAGCCCCCGACCCCTGCTGCTGCGTGGTTCTGCCCGCAGCGTTTATACTGGGAGCAGCTGGCAAAGCCCGGTCCGGCAGGCTTACCGTCTGGGCAGCCCCCTCTGGCGCCTGCTGGAAAGCCAGGTGTTTTTACGCAAGCTGCCGGCTGGAGCTGCCGGGCGCAGCCTGGCCAACCGCTACCAGGACAAATTCCGTATCCAGATCACACCAAAAACTCGCTGGCAAACAAGCATCTTCCAGGCTGGCCAAATGCTGGAACTGGATTTTCCTGACCGCAAATTCCACCCGCCCTTTTTTAACTGGGATGGTGACTTATTTGTGAAAAACAGCCTGCCCGCAGACCCAATTTATTCTCTTACACTAGCCTCTTATCAAGAGGATCTGCCCGGCTTTGCCCATGCTGTCGCTAAGTTTTGGCAGGATTTTGATCCGGCTGCCGATCCTTTCTGGCCTTTTGTGCAGGATAGATATCTTCAGCTGCCAGACAGCCTGCCTGCCTTTGTCCAGCAGGAGGCACTGGCTGTAACAAGTGCTGCCAGCGATCCCTATGCCAAGGCTACCTTACTGCAAGATTATCTACTGGCTAATTACAGCTATACACTAGCGGCCAAGATCCTGCCCGAAGACGAAGACTTTGTTAACTTCTTTCTCCACACCGGCCAGGGTTATTGTGTGCATTTTGCCAGTGCCATGACAGTCATGGCCCGCACTATCGGCCTGCCAGCCAGATATGTCGAAGGTTTTGCTCTAAAGCCTGACAAGAGCAGGCCGGACAGCTATCAGGCTGTTTCGGAAACAGCTCATGCCTGGACAGAGATTTATCTGGCCGGCTTGGGCTGGCTGGTCTTTGATGCGACCCCGGCTGCCGAGCCTGAGCCTGCTCCTGATCCTGGTGCAGCAGAAGTTACCATCAGCCCCGAGCCTTCCGTAACCGAGCCGGCCCCCTTTGAGCCGGAAGAGACAGAGGAAAGCACTAGTCAACTGCCCCGTCTAGGGCTTTACCTGGCGGGCAGCCTTGTTTTGCTGAGCCTGACCCTCTTCCTCCTGGCCAGCAGCTTGGCGCGCCGCCATCGGCGCCGGATCGAGCCTGACCTTTTCAGGCGCCTTCATCCCCAGCCTGGTCCCTGCCTTCTGGCTGCAGGCCAGGATATCAAAAGACAGCTAGCCTGCTGGGGCCTGGTGCAAGTAAAAGGTGAGACCTTGCTGGAATTCACCAGGCGCATTGAAACAGACCCCCGTTTAGCCAAGCTGCATTTATCCAGCCAATTCTGGCCTATTTTGCGGCTTATTTTTGGCCAGCACCAGCCTCTGGAGCAGGAAGTTGTGCAGCTTTTGAAGCTGCGCCAGCTGCTGGAGGCGGATCTGAGGCATGACATGACCTGGCTGGACTGGTTTTTTAAGAGGGTCTTAGCTGGCTCGGCAGGCAAAATTAAGCGCTGAGCCCTAATAATGCCCACAAAGCCAGCTCTCATGCTACAATGCATGAGAAGATTTTTCTAGCTTTGAAAGGAGCAACCGGCATTTTAAGCCGCTTAAAGCAATATCAATGAAAATTCTCCTGATCCGCCATGGTGACCCTGATTATGAGCTTGATTCTCTGACCCAAAAAGGCTGGCGTGAAGCTGAGCTGCTGGCCATGCGGCTGAGCCGACTAGATATCAAGGCCATCTATTGTTCCCCGCTGGGCCGGGCCCGCGATACTGCCGCCCCCACTTTAGCAAAATTAGGCCGCACTGCCACTATTTTACCCTGGCTAACTGAATTTTCCGGACGGGTATATCCACCAGCAGGCGGCCCACCCAGGATTCCCTGGAATTTCCTGCCCCAGTACTGGACGCGCTGCCCACTTTTTTTTGATAAAGATCATTGGGCTAGTCATGACCTCATGCGGACAGGACCTGTTAAAGAGATCCTGGATCAGACATACCGGGGAGTGGATGAACTGCTGGCTGGGCATGGCTATACAAAAGACGGCAATTTATGGCAGTGTGCCGAAGGCACTAGCGATACCATCGTCCTGTTCGGCCACAAGGGGCTGAGCCAGGTGATCATGGGTTACCTATTAGGTGTGGCCGCTCCTGTTTTATGGCACAGCTTTTATCTGCCGCCTGCTTCAATCAGCTGCCTGATCACAGAAGAAAGGGTTAAGGGCACAGCAAGTTTCCGCTGTATCGCTAGTGGTGACACCAGTCATCTTTATGCCGGCCAGGAAGCAATCAGCCGGGCCGGCTTATATCTGGAACAAGCTGGCAATTAAGCCAAGCAGCTGGTCCAGTGGCCAGGCTATGTGCTACAATGCATAAGGAATTTTTAAGGAGGAGGCAGCATCCCTGCCCTTGGAATGAAAGATGAAAATTATCCTGATCAGACATGCTGAACCAGATTACGAGTTAGATTCCCTCACTGAAAAAGGTTGGCGCGAGGCTGAACTGCTTAGTCAGCGACTCTGCCAGCTGGAGATAAGAGATATCTACTGCTCACCTTTGGGCCGGGCCCGTGACACTGCCGCCCCCACTTTGTTAAAAGCAGGCCGCCAGGCCACTGTTTTATCCTGGCTGGCTGAATTTCGCGGCACTATCTACAATCCTGCCAGTGCCCAAAAGGCGATCCCCTGGAATCTGGCCCCCCAATACTGGACCCGCTGTCCCCTCTTATTTGACAAGGATAACTGGTTAGAACATGACCTGATGCAAACAGGTGATGTAGCTGAGATTTATCAGGAGACAATTAATGGGATCGATCAGTTGCTGGGCTCTTATGGTTATAGAAAAAACGGCCTCTTGTGGCAAACCGCCCAAAACAACCAGGACACGATCGTCTTATTTGGCCATCTAGCCTTGAGTCAGGTGATCATGGGCTATCTTTTAGGCGT
>CAZZGG010000157.1:0-4649 GCA_964654125.1 uncultured Oscillospiraceae bacterium | reverse complement strand
GTTCGTCACGCAAGCAGTTGCTGAATCAACACGATAGCCATGAAATACTTTAGTTATTTTAGATTTTTATAAATATTGCTTAACTGCTTAACTCCCTCCTTATTGTCTGGCTTTCTTGCCAAAAAATATCCGGCAGCAAGCTGCTCTTTACCCGCTCTTGCCTCTTATGAGCAGTATAGCAGATCACACCTGAGCAAATTCAGGCTCAGCTGCTAGACAAGAGCTAGTTTTTTCAGGGCGGGGCCAGTTGAGACACATTTAGTCAAGAGCAGATAAAAAAACAAAACATCTGCAGCTATATGCAACATACCTGCTATAATTGGGGTATGAACTAAATTTGCTTGATTAGGCTCGTGCCTTAACGTCAGCTTTTACTGCCGGACTTGTCCTGGCAGATACTAAAAGCTAGAAAACGCCCGCATCAGCGCCGGCAGCTTAAGTGCAGGAAAATCTGCTGGATTTATTCGGGTAGATTATGCCATAATGAGCTTATAAAAAAAAATCATATTGCAGAGGTGTTATCTTGCCTGAAGCTGTCGTGGATTTAATCAGAACAGTCGACCTGAACATCTTTTCTGTTGTCGTTCTGGTTGTGATTTTGGCTTTTGTGCCCAATAATTTCACTGAGCACCAGCGCCTTGGTAACAGGCTTTTTATCATCCTGGTCAACTTCACCCTAGTTTTAACCCTGCTCGATATCTTCTGCTGGTACTGCGAAGGCAGGCCAGGCCAAGCTTGGTTCCTGCTCAATAAAATCATCAATCTCCTGCTTTTTTCCCTCTCCCCGGCACCTGCCCTGATCTGGCTGCTTTATGTAGTTTATAATCTATCAGGCAGCCGAAAAAAAATGTTCCGTCTGGTGCTGTTTTTTTCACCTGTCTGGCTGACAAACCTCATCCTGGTGCTGCTCTCACTGCAAACCGGCTGGTACTTCACAATAAATGCTGCTAATAAATATGTGCGCGGACCTCTGTTTGCCCTGCACTTATTGCCCCACTATCTATTTTTAGTAGTTTCTGTTTACTATATCCTGGCCAATAAGAAAAAAGAAGATCCGCTGATCAGTAACTCGCTTTTGTTTTTTGTCCTGCCGCCCCTGATCGGCACTGTCCTGCAAAGCATCTTTTATGGCCTGATTCTCTACTGGCCCTCAGTGACCTTATCAATCCTGATCTTTTTTATCCGGGTCCAGAGCCGCAATCTTTTTACAGATCCTCTCACAGGTGCCTATAACAGACGCCATTTTGAAAGAATCATCAACTACCAGATCAGCCGGGCCAGCCACTACGGCCTGGCCTTGATTATTGCTGATCTGGATGACTTCAAACAGGTCAATGACACCTATGGCCACAGCACCGGCGATGCAGCCCTCCTGCAGGCTGTCCAGCTCTTCCGCAAGGTCTTGCGCCAGGATGATCTGATCGCTCGTTTCAGCGGTGATGAATTTTATATTCTACTCGACCTTAACGACGATACTGTCCTGCAGGAAAAGGTCCGCCAGATCGAAAACGTTTTTGCCCATTTTTCCAGCCAGGAGCAGGCTCCCTATCAGCTCCAGGTCAGCATGGGAGCTGCGATCTACGACAGTGCAGGCACAATGAGCGCAGCACAGTTCATCAATCATGTGGACCAGTTGATGTATGCTGCCAAGGCCCGCAAGAAGAAAGCCAAAGCGACTGCTCCTACTGGCCTGCCTTGACTGGATTTTGCAAGACCCCGATTCCTTCAATACTGACTGCCACCACATCAGAGGGACTGAGCTTACCTACTCCTGCCGGTGTGCCGGTTAGAAGCAGATCACCGGGCAGCAAGGTCATACTCTGGGTGATAAATTCCAAAAGCTCACCCACTGACCAGATTAGATGACTGGTGTTGGCATCTTGCCGGATCTGGCCATTCAGCCTCGTGCGGATGATCAGGCTGGCCGGATCGATTTCATCTGTCAGCAGGGGTCCGACTGGCAGATGACCGTCAAAACCCTTGGCCCGGGCCCACTGGCCATCTTGCTTTTGGATAGTGCGGCAGGTGACATCATTGGCACAGGTGTAGCCCAGGACATACTCTGCAAAATCTGCCGCCTTGATCCGGCTGGCTTTTTTGCCAATCACCAGGGCCAGCTCCCCTTCAAAATGCACTTCATCATCCAGCTGCCGGTCCGGTAAAATGATCGGATCATCCGGGCTGCTCAGGGCTGTGTCCGGCATCAGGAAAATTATCGGATTTTGCGGCCTTTGGCCCTGGAATTCATCGATATGGTCCTGGTAATTCTTGCCCACTGCCACAATCTTGCCTGGCTGGCAGGGTGGCAGGAGCTTAACAGCACCCAGGGGTACCGGCTGGCCCAGGGGCACTCCCTTGGCATAAGGTGCGGCTGTCATGGGCTGGATCAGATCATCGCTTAATAAAATACCCCAAAACTCCAAGTCACTGTGTAAGTAACGAACATAACGCATCTTAAGGACCTCCTAATAATTTTCCAGCTCAGTGCTGAATGCTTTGATACTGGCAGTTATCCCATTATAATCTTTTTCGGCCAGCAATTCCTTGGCAAAAAGACTGCTGCCCAGACCTACTCCTATACAACCGGCCTGGAGCCAGGCTTGGGCGTTTGCCCGGGTTACCCCACCGACAGCGACCAGCTGCAGATCATCCAAAGGTGCCAGGACATCCTTGACATAAGCAGGGCCCAAATGACTGGCCGGGAAAAGTTTTAAAACATCAGCACCTGCTCCTACAGCCGTCAGCATCTCAGTCGGGGTCAAGACCCCGGGCAGGACTGGGCAGGCAGCCTTTTGCGCCAGGTCCAGGACTGTCAGGTCCAGATTGGGGGTGACTAAAAACTGGGCCCCGGCAGCCAGTGCCTGGCTGGCCCGGGCCGGGGTGCTGACAGTACCGGCCCCGATCAGCAGGTCAGTTTTAAAATAACTCCGGGCACTAGCAATCATGTGGAGGGCAGATGCTGTGTTAAGCGTGATTTCCAGCAGCCTGATCCCGCCCTCAGCCAGGGCGGTGAAAACAGGAATCAGCTGCTCGGCCGGCAGATGGCGCAAAATGGCCACAATGCGGTGTTTTTTGATTAGGTCGCTAAAAGAGCTCGTCTTGACCATAGCCTGTCTCCTAACGCACGACCCGGCCGGAGCCGTCGCCTTGGAGCAGCTTTTCCACTTCCGCTGGACTGACCCGGTTAAAATCACCCAGGATGGAGTGTTTCAGGCAGCTGGCCGCAACAGCAAACTCCAGGGCCTCCCGCCTGCTCTGGCCGCTGACCAGGCCATAGATCAGGCCGCCGCAAAAAGAATCGCCACCGCCGACCCGGTCAACTATATCTGTAATCTCATACCGCCTGCTCCTGATAAAAGCCTTTTTGTCATTAAGACAGGCTGACCAGTTGTTATGATCAGCGCTGATACTCTCCCGCAAAGTTATGGCCACCAGCTCCAGATTGGGGTATTCCTCTAGCACTTTTTCACTCAGCTCGCGATAAGCCTGTTCATCGATCTGGCCAGCCGCGACATCCGCTTTTGCCGTAAGACCCAAAGACCTTTGGCAGTCCTCTTCATTGGCAATCAGGACATCGGTCAGGCGGACCAGTTCCGGCATTACTTCCGGTGCAGTCTTACCCCACTGCCAGAGCTTGGCCCGGAAATTTAAATCCATAGACACCTTAAGACCCATTTTTCTGGCAGCTAGCATCGCCTCTTTAGTTAAAAGAGCACTCGCTTGGGAGATGGCCGGCGTAATACCCGTGATATGGAACCAATCAGCGCCACTAAAGATAGCAGGCCAGTCAAATTCAGCTGGCCCGGCCTGGGAAATACTGGAATAATCCCGGTCATACAAGACCTTGGAAGGTCTTTGACCGGAGCCCGCTTCCACATAATAGGCACCAAAGCGGCCTGGCCGGCGCACTATTAGGCTGCTGTCCACCCCAAAGCGGCGCAGCTCTGCCTGGCAGACATCGGTCAATTCATTATCCGGCAAGGCTGTGACAAAAGCCGCCGCCTGGCCATAATTGGCCAAAGAGACCGCCACATTGGCCTCGCCGCCGCCAAAAGTCATCTCCAAAAGATCAGTCTGGCCCAGCCGGGTGTGGCCTGGGGTCTTGAGCCGGATCATGATTTCGCCGAATGTAACAATCTTTTTTTGCATAGATACCTCCCTAAATTATGCCTTATCCTGCTGCCAGCCCAGTCGGGCTGAAATGGCAGCAGCTGTCTCCTCTAACCAGCCGATCATTAAGCTTGTTTTATCACTGATAAAATCATGGCGGCCACCGGCAGTGCTGACAGCCGCTATAACCTGGCCGCGATAATCATAAATCGGCGCAGCCAGACAATAAACACCCTCTTCATGCTCACTGTTATCTATGGCAAAACCGGCCTGGCGGACCTGTTCCACTGTGGCCAGAAGCTCTTGCTTGTCCGTGATGGTGTTTTTTGTGTAGGGCTTTAGCTCCTGGTCCAGGGCCTGGTCGGCCTGGGCCTGGCTCATGCCGGCCAAAAGTACCTTGCCCAGGGCTGTACAATGAAGTGGGCTGCGTTTGCCAATCTCTGAATACATGCGCATGGACATGAGGCTGGCAATCTTTTCAATATAGACAATCTGGCCAGCATCATGGATGGCCAGATGGACCGGCTGCCTGGTCAGTT
>CAZZGG010000156.1:0-4742 GCA_964654125.1 uncultured Oscillospiraceae bacterium | reverse complement strand
AGGATACAGTTCTTTGTCTCTCCGCTTTAGATGCTTCTTGTTGATAGACATGGGTATGCACATCGATTATTTTGTCCGGCAAGAAACCTGCGAGTTTCTCCTGATAAAATCTGCGATCTACATCCTTAACTGGAAACAGTGACATTTTGCTCCTCCGTTCTATGTGTGTTCAGACAGTTTGGGCAGCTGTCCTTACCAGTTACGCGGGTCAGGCACATCAACCCAGTCACCATTGTGTTGCAAAGAATCAATACTCATTATACCTGGTAGTGACATATCCAACGAGCGCCAGATATCAATGGGGACCTGCTCCTTTTCCCATAGTGAATCCAAATAGTCATAAATCAGGACATAATCAGATCCACCATGACCGTGTTTTCTGGCCTCCTGTTCACAGCGCCGCCAAATATCCGGCAGATACTTTTCTTCCAGATCCTGAATGTTTCGCCAGATCATTTGACCTTTATCATCGGTCAATGAAGCGGCCATCAGTTGGTCCGGGTATTCACGTGAGCCTGACTCAAAACGGCCTGACACTCCCTGGACAACATAGCGATGATGACAGTGTGTGCCTGGCGACTGGAAGTCCTGATTGATCCGGATCAGCCGGCCCTGTTCGGTCTGACATTGCATAGTCAGGCGTGTTTCCTGTTTATAGGGCATGCCATTTTTGTCGCAAAAGTGAGAACCACTGCCGGTAGCTGACAGTCGATTGATTCTGTCCCAGTCAAACAAATACATGATCGGTCCAATTTCATGTGTTGTGTAAACTAAGCCATTTATTCCAAACAAAAGCTCCCGCCAGGGTGTAGATGCTAACAAATACAGGCACTCATGGATATATTCACCTTCTGCATAGTGGACATAGCCGAGCAGGCCTGCATCAATTATATTTTTCAAAGTCATTATTGAACGGTGGTAGCAACTGTTTTCACCCATCATATAGGTGGCTTTGCTGGTCTTGAAAG
Source organism: uncultured Oscillospiraceae bacterium (assembly GCA_964654125.1). GTDB lineage: Bacteria > Bacillota > Clostridia > Saccharofermentanales > UBA5734 > JAAYBY01. The sequence continues at coordinate 3,774 of CAZZGG010000156.1, read as the reverse complement.
CTTTGACCAGCTGTTTTGCTTCATCTAGTGACCAGGTGACTGGCACTTCAGAAAATACATGGATGTCCTCAGCCAGGGCTATAATGCTTTGTGGCACATGCTCGAACACCGGAGTACCAATGATCACTAGATCCAGATTGCCTTTTTCGATCATGTCTGAATATTCTGTAAAAACACGTTCTGCGGGCAGAGAAATTTGATATTTATGCATTGCAGCCTGGCTGGCTACGGGGTCTAGATCACAAATAGCTGCCAGCTCTGCGTGAGGGTGGCTGGCGACCGGCTGCATAAAGGCAGCTGTCCTGCCCATGCCCACTATACCAACCCGCATCTTTTCCACTTTGCTGGACATAGCCTGCTTACTCCTTATTTGCACCAGAAATAATATTCTGTAGCATTTATCCGCATTATCACACCAATATGAGAGGGTCTTTAACCAGCTACTGATCAGTCACCAACAATCTGAACGATGACTTTTCTTTCCCGGGCACGCGTATGATCAAAATCAATAAAATAGATATGACCAAAATCACCCAACTCCAGCTTTCCGTCAATAATAGGTATTGCTTCGCTGCGTCCCATGATTGAAGAGCGGAGGTGGGCATCAGTGTTTAGGGTGCCAGGCTTATCCTCGCCGTGCCGGGCAGCAAACTCTGTCAGTTCAGGACCGGGATGCATATACTGACCCTCTTTGCGGCAAGTCGGAATGATATTTTCAAAAACATCAGTTAAATCCTGTTGCAGGTAGGTTAAGCCGGTATATGATTTGTCAAAAGACTCCTCCTCAATTATGACAGCACATGTCGTATGCCGCGAAAAAACCAGACAAATCCCTGTTGTAATCTGAGCTGAATCAACCAGCTGCTTGACCTTGTCGGTTACTGCATGAAATGTCGGCCGCCCTCCGGTTGATTGAACGGTAAATGAAGCTGAAAAGGTTGTCATCTAATTTCCTCCAAAATAATAAATGTAAATAACATAACTCAGGCAAGATAAATCAAACTTGCTTTTTGCGATCTGCCTTTGCCTGCCGCACAGCTGAAACCATTTCGTTAAGCAAGGCAATAGGGTCTGGCGAACGTAAGATGCCAGATGCAGAACCAGCTCCATCATTTCCAATCATGATAAAATCATAAATCTGTTCAGCAGTGGTGATGCCCGCAGCTTGTTCAACCAGTATGCCCGGTGCTATTTGTCGGACAATCTCCAATGTATCTTTAACATAGCTCAAATCACTGGCTTCGGTTGTACCAATCAGTTCAGAAGGTTCAGGATTTATAATATCTGGTCCTAACTGGGCAATAGCCTTGGTTTCCGTAATTGAATCAGCACAGACAAAGGTAAACATATCAAGCTCATTGGCTCTCACAATCGTTGCCTGGATGCCAGCCAGAGTCATCGGCTTCTCAGAATGGTTAAGCAGCACACCTCTGGCTCCTGCAGCATAAAGCGCTTCTGGCAAGACGCTTGCAATACCTCTTCCAGGCTTGATCGGATCCATATATGGTGCGATAACTATCAAACGTTCTGTATTTTCTTTGATCCAGCGGATATCAGTATATGGTGCGATAAAAAGAGCATCTACATCATGTTTAATAGCCGCTTTATCAACTGCTTTAGCATAATTTAGTACATCGTCACCGTAAATATAACCTTTGACGCTGGTCTCAAAAAAAGGTGCCTGTGGTAGTACTTTCATCATCTGTCTCCTAGTGCAAAATATTTTTTTAACAAAAGCCTTGATTACAGAAGGCTCCCAATTCGCCTACCATAACTTTCTATAAGCGTCATCCTCAAAATAGCCTGACGCTGACCATCTGTTCTGATCTTGCGCATGGCTATTGATTGCATGGAAAAGCAAACTGCTGCCACTACAGCCAAAAGCCCCATCTTACACCCTCCGCAGTATGGCTGTTTTTCTCAGCGTGTGCCAAACAACCTGTCGCCAGCATCGCCCAGACCAGGCACGATATAGGCGTTCTCATCCAATTTCTCATCCCGGACTGCACAAAAGATCGGCACATCAGGATGGTCGCGGTGCAGCCTGCTGATTCCTTCCGGTGCGGCAATCAGGCACATGAACTTGATATTGCAGATACCTTTTTGCTTGAGGAAGGTGACAGCGGCAGAAGCCGAGCCTCCTGTGGCCAGCATGGGGTCAAGAATCACTATCTCTCTTTCCTTGGCATCTTCAGGCAGCTTGAAATAATATTCAATCGCCTCTAAAGTTTTGGGATCGCGGTAAAGGCCGATATGACCCACCTTGGCCATGGGCAGGAGGCTGAGCATACCATCGACCATACCCAGGCCGGCCCGCAGGATTGGCACCAGAGCCAGCTTCTTGCCGGCCAGTACCTTGGTCCTGGCCACAGCCACCGGTGTCTCAATCTCCACCTCTTCCAAAGGCAGATCCCGGGTCACCTCATAGCCCATCAGCATGGCAACTTCAGAAGCCAACTCACGAAAATCTTTTGTCGTGGTTTTTTTATCCCGCATCAAGGAAATCTTGTGCTGGATCAGCGGATGATCAAAGACGAAAACATTATCCATTATTCATTGCCTCCTGTGGCAAGTAGATGCTTCTTTTCCACTGCAGCCATCTCATTGACCCGTTCCTGGTGACGGCCACCCGTTTCAAAAGGTTCGCTTAAAAAACTGTCCACAATAGCCAGCGCCAGGGCCGGTCCCAGCACCCGGGCACCCAGGGCCAAGACATTGGCATCGTTGTGCTGGCGGGCCATCCGGGCCATATATTCATTGCAGCAAAGTGCGCCGCGAATCCCGGCATGTTTGTTGACGGTCATGGCAACACCCAAACCTGTGCCACAGATGACAATGCCCAGATCAGCTCCCTTTTGCTGGACTAGAGCGGCAACCTGGCTGCTATAAGAGACATAGCTGGCCGGCTTGCTGCTGCTGTCAGCACCAAGGTCCAGGCAGCTGATACCCTGGCGCTGCAAATGCTCAATAATAGTCTTTTTCAGTTGATATCCGGCATGATCACTGCCAAGTGCAATCTTCATTATCCACCTCCACCGATTTATCGCTAATATTGTACCACTAAGCAGGTATTTTTGAGCAGTTCATTTTTTTCAGGCCAGCGGATATTTTTCAATCCTGGTCTCATGCTGAAAATTCTTCCTGCCAGCTGCATAATCTGCTACGATCTGGCCCTGGCCCAGCAGGCGGTACTGGTAGGTGACCAGTCCTTCCAGGCCGACCGGACCGCGGGCATGGATTTTACTGGTGCTGATACCGACTTCAGCACCAAAACCATAGCGGTAACCGTCACTGAAACGGGTTGAGCAGTTCCAGAAAACATTGCCTGAATCAACTGTCAGTAAAAAGCGGCGGGCGGCAGCTTCATCTGCTGTCACAATGGCATCTGTATGGTGTGAGCCGTAGAGGTTGATATGGCTGATAGCCGCAGCCAGATCAGGCACAATCTTCAGTGACACCTTGTAATCCAGATACTCGGTGCGCCAATCAAGCACAGGGGCACAGCCCAGATTTTGACAAACCTGGGGACAGCCAAAGATCTCGACACCTTTTTCCTCTAGAGCTGCAGCCAGGGGCCCGAGCAGCTCCCGGGCCAGCTGCTCATGGATGAGAATGGTTTCCACTGCATTGCAGACAGCAGCATACTGGGTCTTGCTGTCCAGAGCCAATTGGATAGCCATGGCCGGATCAGCAGCCTGGTCCAGGTAAAGATGGCAGATACCATCAGCATGGCCCAGGACTGGTATCCTGGTGTTATCCATGATATAGCGGACA
>CAZZGG010000155.1:0-4773 GCA_964654125.1 uncultured Oscillospiraceae bacterium | reverse complement strand
TAAGTTCATGTTACAGTTTCATTACAGTCAGATTACAAAGCGACTGAACAGTTACCAGCGCACAACGTTTTCATTGCAAGACTTTCAAGCTCATCTTCTCTGGCATCATGCACAAGATAGTCAATCAATTAACTATCAAATTAAACTGAAAACATTAGACAATGACCTGCTCAATCACTAATCCTCAGCATTATGAAAGACTAGTAATACCAATGCCCTGCAGGATACAAAACTAGTATTTTAGCGAGCTTGATTGCATCAAGGCACCAGCTTGCCGCCAGCCAGCTGCCAGCCGCTGTCTTCCTGGATCAAGTCCAGCTGGACCAGGTGCATCCGGCAATCAGGATCAAAAAGAATTGTCTGGATGGTATACCAGTTTTCTTCCTGGACCAGTAAAAAGACTGGCAGGCTGAAATTTTGTTCAGAAAAGGCTCCAGCCGGCTGGAGCAGGATGCCTGCCTCGTCTGGACCGGCCATTTCCAGCGGCTCAGCCAGCAGAGCCTCCAGCACCGGGCAAAGGTCAAGCCCGGGCAGGATGAAGGGCTGTGGCCCGCTTTCTGCCAGCAGCCAGCAGTCCTGGCTGCTGGCATCTATGGCAAAGCTAAACTCAAAGCTGACAGTATCTTCCTCAGGCAGATTGCGCTGGCTGGCAGCGACCTGTTCCACCTTGATAGAAAAGTTATGGATGGTGGCAGCCTCCGTCAACTCAGTGCCCTGATAATCTATTGTAGTGGCGAGATAGCATGTGCTGTCTACTGGATAAAGCAGTTGGGGATCAAGCTCCAGGCAAAGATTTTCTATTAATCTTTCCTCAAGGGCTAAAGCTGTGATCTGCTCCCCGCTCCGGACCAGGAATTCATCTGCTTCCAAAGCAGGATTAAGCAGCAGTAACCGGCCCGCAGCCAGCAGGTCCATAAGATCAAAATCTTCCAGCAGTCCAGCCAGATCGGCCAGGGGCAAACTGGCCTCTAGCAGGTCCTGGCCCAGCTGATCAGTCAATAAAAGCTCCAGCTCAGCACTAAGCAGCGGATCATAAGTCGCAGCCAGCTCCGCCAGCCCAGCCAGGTCAGCCGCCAAACGCTCACTGCTGTAGAGGGTTGCCGGCGCTTCATTTGTATAAGTTTGCAATTCCAGACGCAGGCCCAAAGCCGGATCAAGACCGGTTCCGGGCAGTGCTTCTTCCTTTTTTTGCCCGCTGATGGACCAGGCTGCCAAACCACTGGGTATCTGCCTGGGCAGATCAGCAGCCATATTACTGTAAAGCTGATAGATTTCATCACTGCTGAAAGTATTATCTTTTAAAACTATATCACCAGAGCTGTCACTGAATTCTTTTAGCTGAACAGCCAAAGTCCCGGCCAGTTGGCCAGCCAGACTCTGATCCAGAGCAGTGACCGGGATCAGGTAACCACTGGAACCGATCCATTCACATTCCTCAAAGCGGGATGCACGCAGATTAAGCTCCAGCATACCGCTGTCTGTCGACTCAAACAGGCAGTTGCTGGCCCGGATCTGGCTGGGTTGCCAGGAATCTCCACTTTTTATGGGTGGTCCGGCGTTATCATAAAACAGACAGTTGAGCAGGCGGATGTTTTCTGAATTATCCAGCAATAAGCCTGCGCCTGTACCAGCAAAAAACTCGCAGTTTTCAAAAACTATCTCACGGCAATTGATCAGTTGCAACAAGGCGGCTGCAACACCGTCATTTTGCTCAAGCTGCGTAAAACGGATGCGGCGAAAGGTCAGCTTAGTGCAATTTTCCAGGCTGAGCACAGGCTGGCCGGCCTGGGTTTGGGCCAGGGTAGGGCTGCCGGGACCAGCAGATTCAATCAGCAGATCAACTAGATCCGCCAGCTGGCCGGCAGCAGATGTGTCCAGCCATTGGCCGGCCGGCAGCTGTAAAGCTGTGCCACTGCTAAATTCCCCATATACTGCTACTTGTTCCAGCTGGTCACCGTCCGGCCCAGTAGGATCAGGCCTGCTGCTGGAGTTGGTAGAACTGCTGGTCACTACAACCACAGTGGGCTGGGAGCTAGTGCTGATAACCGGCTGGCAGGCAGTCCAGGTTAGAATCCCCAGCAGTAAACTCAAGGCCAGGAGCAGACTTTTTAACTTAAATCCAGCCTGGCCCCTTTGCCGGACCAGCTTGTTTTTTATTATTCTTTGCATAAAAAGCTGCCTTTAACTTTCAAATCTAGAGGATCAGCTTGATCCCGTCTAAATACAACTCGCCTTTTTTCTTCTTGTCGCCAAAGATAAAAACAAAGCGCCAGGTTTTTTTCCGCTCTGCCAGCTTATCAATGGCAAACTGGAATTTCTGCCAGCGCAAGGCCGGCACAACTGTCTGCGGATCGGACAGATAGACCAGTTCCTGCCTAGCATCACCCGTTGCCAGGGCCAGCTGGACAGATTTGAAATTTTGTTCTGCATTAAAGACCTGCACACTGACAGCACTGTAAGGAGCTAGATCAAAGGGAGGATAAAGTGAAGCCAGGCCCAGTTCTGGTTCAAGGGCAAAAGAGTTATTGCCATCTGTATTGTAACGCAAAAATAAAGATCCGTCGCCATCTACTTTGTTGGCCGCTTCCAGCTCAATCCGGCCACTGCCCCGGCTGATCCGCCAGCGCTCGTAGAAGCGGGTCTGGAAAACATCAGCTGCATCAGGGGTGGCCCAGACCAATAGGTCATCCGTAAAGAGCCATTCCCCGGGTGGCAGGTAAGTCGACGACACGCTGTCGGAGCGAAAAGGCAGGACAGGCAGGCCATCCCGGCTGATCAGGTTCGACTCCTGGTTAAGATCAGAAAAAGCATAGGTCACAGCCACCGGCTCATTGATCTGGTCATGCCAGACCAAAACCCGCACACCATACAGGATACGGGCCTGGGCCGGATGAAAGACCCGGTCGCTGCCGCAGATGCAAAAGCCACGCAGCCTTTGCTGGCTGCCGCTCAGGCGCAGGCCATCACCGATGGGGGAAAAAGACAGTAAGAGCTTGTTCCCGACCACTTCCATGCTGCTGCAGCCAGGTGCTGCGGCAGGTGCCTTACGCTGGTAGAACATACCCTCGGCCAGCAAGGCCAGACGCTGGCCAAGGGGCAGCTTGACCTGCGGGTGGATCGGATGCAGCCAGTCCTCCCTGGCCTTGTCATAAGCACAGGAAAGATCATAAACAGGCAAAACAGCACTGGGACAGTCTAGTTCCTTGGCCAGACGGGCCAGCATTTCATTAAAGCGGGCCAGGCCTGTAAAATCCTTGCTGCCATAATAAAAAGGCGCCAGCTGGACCAGATAAAAGGCCACTCCCCGGCTGCCCGGAGCCTTGAATAAAGCTTGCCAATCCTGCACCAGAGCCTTGAAGGCCTGCTCATAATATTCAGGATAAGTATAGTCACTCTCACCCTGATACCAGAGTACCCCGCGCAGGCCAAGGCCTTTTAAAGGGGCGATCTTACTGTTATAAAGAGCTGCCGGCTGGTGCATGCCATCCTCCCAGCCAGCCTCATGCTGCCAATCGTTTAAGGAGCGGTAACAACCGATCTTTTGCAGATGCTGGACCAATTCCGGTCCAGCTTCAATTGCAGCGCGGCTCAGCCAGGCATGAATATAGCTACCGCCCAGAGCTGTTTCTACAATAGCGATGGGGATCTTCAGGTCTAGGTGGAGCTTATGGGCAAAGGCAAAGGCCACTGCTGAAACATTGGCCATGGCCTGGGGCTGATCACCCCTGAGCCAGACAGGCTGGACCAGCTGGCTGGCCGCTTCTGGCCCATAGTGATCTGCTGTACTGGCCAGGCCCAAGGTGGCCTGGGCCAGGACACGGACATAAAATAAATTAGCCAGCTCAGCCACTGCTTCCTCTTCCATAATGGCAGCCAGGGGCATTTGCATGTTGGACTGGCCGGCAGCCAGCCAGACTTCACCGATCAGGACATCTTCCAGGACCAGCTTTAAATCACCTGTAATCAAACTGATTGTGTATGGATCAAAGGAAGCGGCAAAGGCCGGCAGTTCAAGCTGAAAATTGCCAGCCTGGTTGGCTTGGCATTTTTGCTCATAGATAAGGCCATAATTATTATCCAGGGGGGAAACAGCCCGGCCATCAAAAGGGCGCCGCTCAACAAAAAGCCTGACCTCCGCCAGAGGCAGACTAGTACCTTGCAGAAGACAGGCCAGCTGCTGCTGCAGAATCATACCGGATTGAAAATGAGCTGGCAAACTAAGCCGGTTAGTCATTTTAGCCTCCCTTACCTGTTAGAATCCATTATATTACTCTGTCATTTAATCTGCAAACAAAGCGACTGGCCTTATTTTTGTCGCTGGTCCAGCCTCTAAACTTGATGGTTTGTGAAAATAGAATATTTATCAATATCTGCCGTAATAGCCCTTGCTTTAACTATGGGGATATAAGGCAGCAGTGCATGTTGCATCATACTGCTGTTTCTGGAACAATAATATTAAGAACATTAGTTCTTGATTGCTTAACGGACAAGATGGTATTCACTGCTAATATCACACATGGAGATTTAACTGTTGAAAACCTTTTCCTACAAACTGTATAGCGGCAAACGAAAATACCTGCACAGGAAGATTGATCTGGCACATTCCTGATGATCACACTGGCACATTTCTGATGATCATTGACAATCTGGGATCCCAAGCTATCCAGGATTTAGCAGAACGGATAGAAAGAGGCTACAAGTTCTTTTACCGTAATCTTAGGCAAGGCATAAGAACAGCACCACCCGGCTTTAAGAAGATCCACAAGATGAACT
>CAZZGG010000154.1:0-4812 GCA_964654125.1 uncultured Oscillospiraceae bacterium | reverse complement strand
AGAGCTAAGCCATGTATGATAGACAAGCGGCCAAAGACCAGGAAGATAGCACGGCTGATCTGATTGATCGCCTGGAGCACGCTATTGCTACAGCCCGCTCCATGCCTTTTTCCGGCAGCTGCCTGGTCGATAAGGAAGAAATGATGGTCCTGATCAGCATGATCAGGGAGAATCTGCCGGCTGAACTGAGCCAGGCCCGCTGGCTTTTGGAGCAAAATCGCCAGTTGATTGCCCAGGCCCGGCGTGAGGCCGAGACCATGGTCCGGGAAGCTGAGTCACGCATGGCTGCCATGATTGATGAACATGAGATCACCTTGCAGGCTAGGCAGCAGGCAGCCCAGACGATTGAGTCTGCCAATCATGCGGCCCACCAGATCCGTGAGGGTGCGATTGAATACGCCAGGAATAAACTAGCCGGCCTGGACGAACAGCTCAGCGGCATGCTGGCTACTATCCAGCAAAATCTGCAAGAGCTGCTCTGACCCAGGCTGGAGTTTTACTAGATTTTAACCAGCCAGGACCAGCTATCTGGCAGTTTGCCGAACTGGACACCGGTTATTGTGTCATAAAGTTGCTGGCTTTTCGGCCCGATTTTTCCTTCATTAAAAATAATTGTCTGATCTTTATATTTCAGCTCACCAACCGGCGAGATGACTGCTGCTGTGCCGGAGCCAAAGGCTTCGCTGATCCGGCCCTGCTGGGCCAGGGACCAGAGCTCATCAATGTCGAGGGCTTTTTCCTGGACCTGCCAGCCCAGGTCCCGGGCCAGTTCCAGGACAGTCCTTCTGGTGATGCCAGGCAGGATGCTGCCATTTAGCTGGGGTGTGACCAGAACATCGTCAATCACAAAAAAGACATTCATGGAACCGACTTCTTCGACAAAGCGCCGTTCAACACCATCCAGCCAGAGCACCTGGACATAGCCGGCCTTGGCTGCATTGGTTTGCGCGATCAGGCTGGCAGCATAGTTGCCAGGTGTCTTGGCAAAGCCGGTACCGCCTTTTACTGCCCGGACATATTCATCTTCGACATAAATGTTGACCGGATTGATGCCTTGGGGATAATAAGCCCCGGAAGGCGAGAGGATGATCATGAACTTATAGGTATGGGAGGCCCGCACTCCTAAAAATGGGTCGGTGGCTATAATAAAGGGCCTGATATAAAGTGAGCTGCCCTCAGTGGAAGGAACCCAGTCCTGTTCCAGCTGGATCAGTTCCTTTAAAGCATGGACACAAAAATCCACATCAACTGGCGGGATGACCATCCTGGCGTTGGATTGGTTGACCCGGGCAAAGTTCAGCTCAGGCCGGAAAAGGGCAACACTGCCATCGGCGTGGCGATAAGCCTTGAGGCCTTCAAAGATGGCCTGGCCGTAATGGAAGACCATGGCCGAAGGATCCAGGCTGATCGGGGCATAGGGGACAATGCGGGGATCGAGCCAGCCCTGGTCGCTGGCATAATCCATGATAAACATGTGATCGGTGAAAAGCTGGCCAAAACCGAGCTTGGCATCAGGGGCCGGCTTGACGGCTGGCTGGGGATTTAAGGTGACAGGAATAGGCTGATACATGGCAGTTCTCCTCTTAATATTCATTACAAATCTACTGCCTGCTATTATAGACTTATTTTTTTGCAGGGGCAATCAGAACAAGTGGCGCACACTCGTCACTTGCTACAGATATTTTTTGATTTCTCCAGCATGCAGTTCATGTCTTTGCAGTTTGCCTTAAAGGTTTTATCTATATGATTTCTATGAAAAATGATACAGGATTCAGTTTTAATTTAACTTTAATTTCTCAAAAAGCTTGCTAGAAGCTTTTTTGATAGACAATATGAAGTGCAATCGCTTATACCAAGTATTTGCGTATTTAAGCCGGAAAGAGCCTTAAATGTAGATAAAAAGAGCATTGGAAAAAAATGTTTGCTTAAGAATTATGTTTATTGCACAAAAAACATTCGTAATATATGATTGTAACTGTGAATAAAATCAAATTGAAAAGTCAATGAATCATTTTATTTATTGTAAGGGTTAATTCGCTAACATCGACTACTTGCTTATCAAAAGTATTCTCTAAAATTTTGATTTTGTATTAATTCAAAAAAAGATAAAAAGAACTGCAACGATATTGATTGTAGGAGTAGCAAAATGACAAAAGAATTAAGGAAGATGAAAAAAGCTCGCAACATAAAAGAGAATATTGAGCTATATCTGATTATGTTACCAGTTTTGGTGCATATTTTTATTTTTTGCTACATACCCATGTATGGTATTGTCATCGCCTTCCAAAATTATTTACCAGGCAGTTCATTCCTTGCATTCGATGGAAGTGTAAAATGGGTTGGATTACAGCATTTTATTGAGTTTATTAAATCAATTTATTTCAAAAGAGTGTTTGGAAACACTCTAATTCTGAGCTTTTACAGCCTTGTCTTTGGTTTTTGGATACCTATAGTGTTTGCACTTTTACTCAATGAATTAAGGGTAGGGTATTTCAAAAAGTTTGTTCAAACAGCTAGTTATTTGCCTCACTTTATTTCAACTGTTGTAGTGGCTGGTATGGTAGTATCGTTTATTAATACCGATGGTATCTTGAATAATGTCATTGCATATTTTGGTGGTAAAAGAATTAATTTTAATATTACACCTAAATACTTCCCCGCAATATATACAATAACAAACATATGGAAATCATTTGGGTGGAGCAGTATTTTATATTTATCAGCTATAGCTGGTGTTGATCAAAATTTGTATGAAGCAGCAAGGATTGACGGAGGTAACAGGTTCCACCAAATGAGGTATATTACAATACCATCAATAATGCCGACTATTTACATTCTACTTATTTTTGCTATAGGTGGGTTATTAGGTGCTAATACCGAATTTATTTTGCTGCTCTATAATCCTGCTATTTATGAAAAGGCCGATGTTATTGGGACTTATGTTTATCGTGACGGTTTGCTAGGAGGGCGCCTAAGCTTCGGTACCGCAGTAGGCCTTTTTACATCAGTGATCAACTTTGCTTTACTATATGTTGCAAATGCAATCAGTCGCAAGCGTAGTGAGTATGCTTTGTGGTAATTAGCGACTGTCTTGGTAAAGGTTATAGGAGTAATACAAAATGGAATATCCAGATAATTTTGGTTCTGTAGCTGTTCAAGGTAAAAATAAGATTAGGCATGGTTCTAAGGCTGTTGATGTCGTGCTGTACATTATCGCTGGATTGCTGTGTCTAGTTGCTCTTTACCCTATGTATTACGTGTTGATTATGTCAATCAGTGATCCAATAGAAGTTGCAGCAAACAGAGTAAGCCTATTGCCACGTGGATTCTACCTAGATTCATATAAAATAATTGTTCGAGATAGTAAAATGTGGTGGGCTTACCTCAATACGCTTATTTATGTAGTGAGTGGAACCGCATTGGTATGCTTGACTTCAGTTATGGCTGCATATCCATTAACCGCCAAGAATTTGATAGGACGCAAATGGATAGTCAGATATTTGATTATCCCAATGTATTTCGGGGGAGGTTTGATCCCAACATTTTTATTGATGAATAACCTAGGCTTGTATAACAATAGATTTGCTATTATCATCCCTGGCGCAGTCAGTATTTGGTATATTATTTTGACGAGAACTTACTTTATGACGCTACCGACTTCATTGAAAGAATCTGCTTTCATAGATGGGGCTAGTAACTTAAAGATTCTATTTAATATTTACATTCCTATTTCAAAACCTATCATAGCTGTTATTGGCATCTATTCAATTGTCGGGATTTGGAACAGTTGGTTCAATGCCATGATCTATTTGCCCAGTGAAACACTGCACCCTTTGCAAATGTATTTGGTTCGAGTATTAGTACAACAGACAGTCGATTTAACAAAGCTTCCTATGGAGGATGTAAAAGAAGCTATCCAGAAAATCTTATCGAACACGCAGTTAAAATATGCGATTATCATTTTTACAACGTTACCGATTATATTCACCTATCCTTTTTTCCAAAAATATTTTATTAAAGGTGCAATGTTAGGTTCTCTGAAAGAATAACGCAAGTGAGACTGGGTAAGCTAGTTGAGTAGTTATAACAATAAATGGGAGGAAGACAATGATGAAGAGGAAAAGAACCAGAACAACAGTAGTGCTTTTTGTAGTGATAGCTTTATTGCTTTCCCTGCTCTCTGCGTGTAGTCCTAAAACAACTCAAAAGGCCGGGGATGACACTTCAAAAGGTGGCGATCAAACAACCTCGCCAGCAGCTAGCAAAACTGAAAGCAGCGGTGAAGAACGCATGAAGCTTACACTGCTAGGTCAAAGCAGCCCAGGCTCAGCGGCAAAGTTTATAAAATTCGAAGAGCGTGAAGAATATCCTGTTTGGCAGGAATTACAAAAAATGATAGATGCAGCAAATCTTGATTTGGAATTCGAGATTATTCCAGTTGAACAATATCCAGTAGTCATACAAACAAGAATGGCTGCGGCGAGTAATCTGCCGGATGTAGCCAACATAACCCCACTGGACAATGTAACAGCTCTTAATCTCGCTCAGCAAGGTATAATACTGGATCTTAATCCTTTAATTGATGAAAACAGCAATGGTAGCATAAAAAGAATGTATACTGAGGTTTATCCCTTTGCACCGAAACTAACAACAGCAGCAGACGGAAATATGTATTGGTTTAGTAATCTACATATCAAAGCATATAAAGTCACAGAGTTAGCTCCTGTTGGCCTGACAATGTTGGTCCGCAAAGATTGGATGGATAAACTTGATTTAAAAAAAGGCGATACCATCTCTATTGAACTGAAGGGT
>CAZZGG010000153.1:0-4859 GCA_964654125.1 uncultured Oscillospiraceae bacterium | reverse complement strand
AAGATTCTCCTGCCTGACTTTACCGGCCAGCCGCGTTCTGCCCTGGAGATGTGGGCTGAAGAGCATAAGGAAAAAGGTGCTGCCTTAACACTCAGCTTCAGCCAGACCCAGAGTAATTCTGCTCCCGGCACAATTATTTATCAAAGCAAAAAGGATGTTTTTGTCAAAGTTGATGCTGCCATTAAGGCCACCTTGTCTTTGGGCAGACTGGTTTATGTACCCGATTTTGTGGCACCAGCCGGTTCAGGCTATGACAGGGCCGTGACACGGGAAATGGCTCTTGCGGAAGCGGAAAATAACGGTTTTATTCCTATCTTAATAGCAGAAAAAACCAGTGACCGTCTGCCAGGCGAAATCTGGTCGCAAAGTTTGGCTGCCGGCAAGGAAGCCTATGAAAACACAGTGATCACCTTGAAATACCAGCCAGCTGATGTGACCTACAAGCTGCCGGATTTTAGTGGTATGACAGAAGCTGAGATCAGGTCAGCCGGTTGGCTGAAAAAGTTTAGGCTAGAGTTCACTCCAGCCCAGGAATTTTTTGAAGGTCAGTCCGGCACGGTCAGCCGGCAGTCAATTGCTGCCGGCAAAACCGTAGCTGCCGGAACTGAAATAATTTTGGAAATACTGCCTGAAGCCGAAATTGATCCGACTGAACCAGACCCGGAAGACTAGATCACTCAAAATAACAATCTGTCATGCGGCGCAGTTCACGCTGCCTTTTTTCAGTCAGTTCCTGATCAATCCGGAAGTGGCTGTCATCCTGTTGAACAACGAAATCACCCTGCTTGCAATTGCTTGGCAATTGACTGCGGGAGATTGTCCTTTTGGTTCTGTCCATCAGGGTGACTACAGCAGTACTGTCTTGCAGTTTTTCAATGAAACCTGCTATCTTCGTCATGCAAATCACCTTCCCTGATATAGAGGACTTCTCGTGCTTACATTTTAGCATCTTTTCCGTATAATGATAAGCAAACAGCAAAGGCTGGCGGATTAAGACGATTAAAGTAAAGAAAAAACAAAAACTGACACCAGTTGACAAATGGTACAGACAGCTCAAGTGGGGTGACTGGCTGCTTTATGGCCTGATCCTTGCTTTGGCTGCTGTTTTATTTGTTTTACCTGGCTTGGGCAGGCCTGCCGCAGCACGGGCAGTCCTGCTGCATGAAAATAAAGAGCTGACTGTGATCACAGCCAGCCAGTTGGCTGCAGGGGGCAGCCTGGAGCTGGAGCTCTCCGGCTATCATTATGAGATTGTCTATCAGGAAGGCCGGATCCGCTTTGCAGCAGCTGACTGTCCCGACAAGGTTTGTGTCCGGACAGGCTGGATTGAGCGGGCCGGCCAGATCGCTGTCTGTGTGCCGGGCCAGCTGATTATCAAGCTGGAAGGGCCTGCGCCTGCTGCTTCAGACCAGCCGGATGTGGTGGTAAGATGAAGGAATATAAGCTGCAGCGCCTGACCCTGGACGCTCTTTTGATCTCACTGGCGCTGGTTTTATCAATCGTGGAGCGCTGGATCCCCCTGGAGCTGCTGGTACCGGTGCCCGGGATCAAGCTGGGCCTGGCCAACATAGTCACCTTGTTTGCCATCTTGCGTCTTGGGCCTGCCGATGCAGTGCTCATAGTCATAGCGCGCAGCCTGATCATGGGCTTGATCAGCGGTCCGATGACCCTGCTCTTTTCCTTGACTGGCGGACTTTTGGCCTTTTTGCTGATGTGGCTGCTGGCCCGCTGGCATGACCGGGCCTTTAGCGTGATCGGGATCAGTCTGGCTGGAGCAGCAGCCCATAATATCGGCCAGGTGACTGTGGCCGGCCTGGTCCTGGCCCAGCCCTTGCTGCTGGTGACCTACTTGCCGCCCCTGCTCCTGACCTGTCTGGTCAGCGGAACACTGACGGGCCTGGCGGCCTGGCCGGTGATCAGGCATCTGCCTGGGAAAGGAAAAATAAATTGAATGTTATCATGACGACCTTGTTCGGGATTGAGGCTGTCACTGCCCGCGAACTGGCTGATCTGGGTTATGCCAGAGAGGATATCACAGTCAATGATGGCCAGCTCAGCCTGGCTGCCGGAGCTGATTATGCCAGGGCTGTGGCCCGGCTGAATATTAATCTGGCCACAGCGGAAAGGGTCTTATTGGAATTGGCCTCTTTTCCGGCCTTGACCTTTGCCGAACTGTTTGAAAAAACCACTGAGCAGCCCTGGGAGGAATGGATCCCGCCCGGCTTTGCTTTTCATATTAACGGATATTCACGCAAGTCCAAGCTTTTTGGCATTTCAGCTTGTCAGAGCCTGATCAAAAAAGCTGTTGTGCGCCGGCTTTTGGCAGCAAAGGGCCTGGCAGAGGACAGCCAGCTGGCCGAAGACCGCCAGTTGGGCCTGGTCAGGATCCAGTTTTCTATTATTGCCGACCAGGTCAGCCTGATGGTTGACACATCGGGTGAGGGTCTACATAAGCGCGGTTATCGGCCCCTGCGCAACCAGGCCCCGATCAAGGAGACTTTGGCGGCGGCAATCATCCGGCTGGCCCGTTTCCGGCCTTTTTCCGGTGAGGCCTTGCTCGATCCCATGTGCGGTTCCGGCACTTTTCCCATCGAGGCGGCTTTTCTGGCAGCCGGGATTGCGCCGGGCCTGGCCAGGGAGTTTGCCGGGGAAAACTGGCCTCTGGTCGGAGCAGAAGTCTTCCAGCAGGCCCGGGCTGAAGCCAGGAGTAAGATCGATCTGGAAGCGCCGGAACAGCCCTTCATATTTGCTTCTGATATCGCCGCCCGGGAAGTGGAAAACGCCCGCAAGAATGCCCGGGAGGCCGGTGTGGCTGACTGGATCAGTTTTTCCTGCCAGGATGCAGCCAGCTGGACAGGACCGGTCCTGGCGCAAAAAACCAGTTCGGAGCGCCAGCTGGTGATCTGCAATCCGCCCTATGGGGAAAGGATGCTGGATGAAAAACAAGCCGAGCAGCTTTACGAGATGCTGGGCCGGACCTTTTTGGATAGGGGCGGACCCAAGGCTGAGCTGCGCTTTTTCATGATCACGCCCTTTGACAAGCTGGAGGAACTCTTGGGCCGGCCAGCCACAAAAAGGCGCAAGCTGTATAATGGGATGATCAAGTGCACACTTTACCAATATTTCGGGCAAAGGAGAAGAAAATGAAAGCAGTTATCCTGGCGGCAGGCTATGCTACCCGCCTCTATCCCCTGACCAAGCATAGGGCCAAGCCCTTGCTGCCCATCCATGATCGGCTGATGATTGACTATGTGATTGACCAGGCTGAGGCCCTGCCTGATATGGAGGAGATCTATGTGGTCAGTAACAGCCGCTTTGCCGGGGATTTTTCTGACTGGGCCCGCCAGCGCCGCCAAAATCAGCCCCACCATGTGCCACTCACAGTTGTGGATGACGGGACCAAAAGCGCAGACGACCGGCTGGGAGCGATCGGTGATATCCATTATTGTATCGAAAACTGCCAGATTGATGATGATCTGCTGGTCATGGCCGGTGATAATCTTTTTACCTGGGATTTGCGTGAGGCCTGGCAGCATTTTCAAACGCATGGTGACGATATGATCCTGGCCCAGCCTCTGGCCCGGCCTGAGGACCTGGCCCGCTTTGCCATTGCCGATGTTGATGCAGAAGGTTATGTGCGCCATCTGGAGGAAAAGCCAGCTCGGCCGCGCAGCAATCTGGGCATCTACGCCATTTATTTTTACCGGCGTGACACCTTACCGCTTTTTGCCAGATATCTGGCTGAGGGTAATAACAAGGATGCACCTGGCTATTTCCCGGCCTGGCTCTACCAGCATAAACCAGTGCGGGCTTTTTTCTTTGCGGGTGAGTGTTATGATATTGGTACACCAGAAGCGTATCAAGATGTCCTGACAACATTTTCGCTGTCCACGCCTGGAGGACAAGATAAAAAAGAAAATTAGTGCGAAAAGAGCCATAAACAATGCAGACCAGGCCTTTACCTGCTTGACAAACATGAGTTCTGTTTATCAGGTCCTGCCAGGTAAAAAGTAAGAAGGCGTAGTTGCAGGCCTTTTGGGAGGCGAAAGCCCGCAAAGCCTTGTCCTGCAGTTATGCACAGAGTTATCCACATTATCCACATGAATAAATTAAGCCATTAACGGCCAGGAGGTAGAATCATGACTGTTGATATAAAGCAAATTACTAAAAACGCCCGCCAGGCGGCCGGTATCATGGCCACACTGGACCAGGCCGCCAAGGACCAGGCCCTGCGGGTGATCGGTGCAGCCCTGGCTGCCCGGGCCCAAGAGATAGTCCAGGCTAATGCAGAGGACCTGGCTGAAAGTGAAAAGGACGGTCTAGCCCTGCCTTTACTAAAAAGGCTGAGGTTTGACCAGGCTAAGCTGGGCGATGCCATCGATGGGATCAACAGCCTGGCCCAGTTGGCTGATCCGGTCGGCCACACCTTGCTGATGACCAGGCTGGACCAGGGGCTGGACCTTTACCGGGTTAGCTGTCCGATCGGGGTGATCGGGGTTATTTTTGAATCCCGGCCTGACGCTCTGGTCCAGATCTCCCTGCTCTGTCTAAAAAGTGGCAATGCTGTTATTTTAAAAGGCGGTAGTGAGGCGAAAAGAACCAACCAGGTCCTGACCCGGATCATCACTGAGGCGGGCCGCAATGCTGGTCTGCCGGAGGGCTGGATCAGTCTTTTGGAAAGCCGCCTGGAGGTGACCCAGCTGCTCGACCGGGATGAGGATGTTGATCTTTTGATCCCGCGCGGCTCCAATGAATTTGTCCGCTATATCATGGATAACACCAGGATACCAGTCCTGGGCCATGCTGATGGCATCTGCCATCTTTATCTGGATAAGGCGGCTGATCAGGCCATGGCAATC
>CAZZGG010000152.1:0-4904 GCA_964654125.1 uncultured Oscillospiraceae bacterium | reverse complement strand
CAATACACACTTTTTTGTGGTCATAGTAGACGCGTCCATCCACAGCTGAACGCCTAGGATATGTACTTGTATTGTAATACACATACCCGCTGGAAAGTATAGAAACATTGGTCGGCACAGCAACAAGATTGTCATCGGACCTGGATATTTTCGCCATGAAACACACCACCTTTTACAGGGTATATTATACCCTGTAAAAGATAAAAAGTAAAGACCCAGTTTTTTTAAACTGGATCTTCGTAAACTCCTTGTATATGGCCTATTGGGCGTGTTTCATAGCCAGTTACCTTTTGGCACAGGATATATTTCTCAGGAAGTTAAGGAAATATTGTTTTATTTGGTCATAAGCTATCCTTGCGCTGCTTTTTTTAAAAAAGCAGCAGTTATTCTTTTTTCATTCTATCATAGGCTGTTGGCTAATTTGCCTGCCTCATCTGTTAAACGAGCATATGCCAGTAAACTAGCTTTATCTTTGCCGCTTGATACTTGATTTGTGCTATAATTTGGCTTGGTTCATGCCAATTCTTTGACCCAGAAAGGTAAGCTTTATGTCTGTTGTTCGTCGTTTTATCAGCTATTATCGACCTTACCGTCGCACCTTGCTTTATGATATGTCCTGTTCGGTTTCAGCTGCGGGAATTGACCTAGTCATTCCCTTGCTAGTGAACTACCTGCTCAAAACTGTTTTCCCCCTGGCTGATCCTGACTATGTCTTTAGCCGGGTTCTTTTAGTCGGCCTGGCTCTTTTAATTCTATATGCCATCCGCATGTTCGCCCAGTATTATGTCACCTCCTGGGGCCATATCATGGGAGCCAAGATGGAAACGGACATGCGCAGCCAGCTGTTTTCTCATTTTGAGAGATTATCCTTTTCTTATTATGATAAGAACAACACTGGTCATATGATGTCCCGCATGGTGGCTGATCTTTTTGATATCACTGAGCTAGCCCACCATGGACCGGAAGACCTTTTGATTTCTGTGATCAAGTTAACAGGTTCTTTTATCATTTTGTCCAGCATTAATTGGAAGGTCACCTCTTTTTTGCTTTTGATCACAGTAGTCATGTTTATTTTCTCTTACCACTATAACAAGATCATGCGCAAGGTCTTTATGGATAACCGGCGTAAAATTGCTGATGTCAATGCTGTTTTACAGGATAGCCTGGCCGGAATCCGCACAGTTAAATCTTTTGGTAATGAGGAGCTGGAGCGGGAAAAGTTTGAGATGGGCAATCAAAGCTTTTTAAAGTCGCGTAAGCTCAACTACCTGACCATGGGCCGCTACCATGCCGGCAATGCCTTTTTGCAGGGCATGATGTATCTGGCTGTTATTGTCAGTTCCGGTTATTTCATCTCGCGCGGCCAGATGCCTGTGACGGATATTGTCATCTATATGATGTACATCGGCATGTTCCTGGATCCGGTCAACCGGCTGGTTAATTTCACTGAGCAGTTCCAGCGTGGCTATACAGGTTTTGAAAGAATGCTGGAGATCCTGGATACAGAACCTGATATCCAGGACAGGCCCGGAGCAGTTGATGCCGGCGTGCTGCAGGGCAATATTAGATTTGCTGATGTCACTTTTGCTTACGAAGAGGACCATCCGGTATTGCAAAAAATCAGCCTGGATGTCAAGGCTGGTACAACTGTGGCCCTGATCGGCCCTTCCGGTGCCGGTAAGACCACCTTTTGTTCCCTGATCCCGCGTTTTTATGATGTCGGCTCAGGCGCAGTCATGATCGACGGACATGATGTGCGTGATTACACTTTAGAGTCACTGCGGGGCAATGTCGGGGTCGTCCAGCAGGATGTCTATATCTTTAACAGCACCATCCGGGAAAATATCGCTTATGGTAAACCCCAGGCCAGTGATGCGGAGATCATTGAG
This sequence comes from uncultured Oscillospiraceae bacterium, assembly GCA_964654125.1. Lineage (GTDB taxonomy): Bacteria > Bacillota > Clostridia > Saccharofermentanales > UBA5734 > JAAYBY01. The sequence goes on along the minus strand of CAZZGG010000152.1, from coordinate 3,015 downwards.
GCTGCCAAGAAGGCCAATATTCACGATTTCATCATAGGCCTTGATGATGGTTACGATACTGTTGTCGGTGAGCGTGGTGTGCGGTTTTCCGGAGGCCAGAAGCAGCGTTTATCTATTGCCCGCGTCTTTTTAAAAAACCCGCCCATCCTGATCCTGGATGAGGCCACCTCATCGCTGGATAATGAGAGTGAACGTCTGGTGCAAAAGGCTCTGCTGGATCTTTCCCAAAACAGGACCACCTTGGTCATAGCCCACCGGCTCAGCACCGTCAAGCATGCGGATGAGATTGTTGTTTTGACTGAAGAAGGTCTGGCTGAGCGCGGCGATCACGATGCCCTGCTGGCCCAGGCTGGACTTTATGCTCATTTGTACCAGCTCCAGTTTGAAGATATCTGAGGCTGGCGGAAAGGTTGGCTGGCAATGAATTTACAGGTGTATTTAGCTGATCTGGAAGAACGTATTTGTGCTAGAGAAGAAACAAGGCTGGAACAAGAGTGGCTGGATTTTGCTGATTTAAAACTGAGCAGTGGCTTTTTTGCGCCAGCCAGGCAACCCAAAAAGCCGACTGCCGACTGGCAGCCCATCTTGATCAATGATGCCCTGGCTGATGATGAGCTGATGATCTACCAGCAGCTTTATTATGTATCCGAAACACTGCGCAGCGGTACTGGTGAAATCCTCAGTGTACGTAGTAATTTCGGCACCGGAATAATTCCGACTATGCTGGGAGCTGAGCTTTTCATAATGCCAAAAAGCACCGATACCTTGCCAGCCACCCGGCCCCTGGACCAAGGCAAAGCAGCAATCTTGCAACTGGCTGAAAATAACTCGCCTAACTTTAGCCAGGGCCTGGCCGGCCGCGCCTTCGCGGTGGCAGAAAAGTATCTGGCCCTTGTGGAAAAATACCCCAAGGTCAAAAGATTTATCAAATACTACAATCCGGACCTGCAAGGGCCTTTCTCACTTTGCGAGGCGGTCTGGGGCTCAGATATTTATCTGGATCTTTATCTTGATCCAGTAGCGGTTAAGACTGCCTTGGAATATTTTACTGAGATCTACATCAATTTTACAAAAAAGTGGCTGGAGCTGTGTCCGCCTTTTGACGCGAATCATGCAGTCGAGTGGGGCTGCCTGCACCGGGGCTGGACGATTATCCGCAATGATGCAGCCATGAATATCTCGGGCGAGCTTTACCAGGAGTTTGTCCAGCCGCATGATCAGAGAATACTGGAGGAGTTTGGCGGAGGAGTGCATTTTTGTGGCCGGGGTGACCATTATACTGAGCATCTGGCAGCAATAAAAAATCTCAGTTGTATCAACATTTCCCAGCCGGACTGGAATGATATGGAAAGAATCTACCGCCAGACAGTTGACCAAGATATCGTCATTTTTGGTCTGCCCCGCCAAGCAGTGGAACAGGCCACACGGCAAAACCGGCCCTTGCGCGGCCGGGTCCATGCCGGAGCTGCTCTGGCGGCCTGGCAGGAGGCGGACAAGGACTAGCTTTTATTGCGGAAACTTTTTCTTTTACAGGTCAGCTTCTCTGCTAACAAGGGACTTGATTTTCGAAAGCGTACGCTATTAATTCCACAAAAAAAGGATTAGATCCAGATAAAAATCTCTGCTCGCGAAGCTGTGCCATCAAATGATGGCACTATTTGATTTTTAGGTTATAATTAAACAATCATCTTATTTTATGTCAAAAGTACAGAAAGGAAGATATATTTGAGGAATGAACATAGCTTTTCGAATTTTGTATCTACGCGATAAAAAAAAGATGGTAGCTGCGAATTTATTAACAATTGTTAACCGAAAATAGAATGTAGAATTTATGAGAAGTAAATTTTTGCGGGCTGCTGATATTAAAGAGATTTTAATGGATCTAAGCCCTAATGACTGGTTGGATGGTCCAGAAGCGGATCATGGAGGTTACCAGGGAATGATCTTTAAATTCAGAAGTTCTTATCTAGCTAGCTCTCTAATTTATATAAGAATCAGATATAACCCGCCCTCTGAACTTATCTTAATATCTTTTCATGAAGCTGAAGATTGTTTGAATTAAGTAATAGTTTAGCAGTGACTTGGCAAAAGGATTATTTTGTTTACTTATAATGGCACATCATAAAAATTTTAACTCGGTAACAGCTATCAAATAAATGCTGGAGGTACAGAAAATGAAAAAAACTTATTGTGATAATTGCGCAAAAGATGTCAATTATTCCATTATAAAAAATGTCATTAAAGAATTTAAAGGCTATGAAGTAAATGTGCTTGAAAAGATTGGTGTTTGCGCTCAATGTCAAAATAATTTGTACGTAACTGAGCTTGAAACAGAAAACTTTACCAGGCTTTACGCAAAATACAGGGAACTAGCACAGATTATTGGGCCAGATCAGCTAATAGATTTTCGTGAAAAATACAAACTTTCCCAAAGGGAGCTGACATCTATTTTGAATTGGGGAAAGATGACGATCAATAGATACGAAAGGGGAGCCATGCCGAGCTCCAGCCATAATGATTTATTAAAAATGCTGATTGTTGATGAAAGCATATTAAAAAAGAAAGCTGAAGAGGCATATCAAGCTGGTAGGATAACGGAAAGAACAAGAGAAAAAATCAAGACAAACGTGTTAGCTTCATATCAAGATATCTTCTAGCAGGCGACAATTGATTCATTAACTCATACCGAAGACGAGTTCAACGGTTATCGCAGTTTTGAGATTGAACGGCTAATTAATCTGATTAGCTATATCGCTGAAAAAGTTGAGCTCTATAAGACCAGCCTCAATAAATATCTTTGGTTTATTGATATGCAAAATTACCAAGAGCGGGTCAGATCTATAACGGGTCTACGCTATATAAAATACACTTATGGTCCTATCATTGAACACTTCAATCGTGCGCATTCCCTTTCTAAGCCGTAAGGTTTAGGAGGGGTTAGCACCTTATTGGTTTTCAAAGTACTTTTTAATGACTGCTAACGGAGCTCCACCAACAAAAAAGATGCAAATAGCT
>CAZZGG010000151.1:0-4983 GCA_964654125.1 uncultured Oscillospiraceae bacterium | reverse complement strand
CAAGAGATTCCTATACCAACTCAAAAATTTCCACAGCGATTTCTATAAACTTGCAGCCCAAAGATACTTTGAGCTGCGTGAAGATCTGTGGACAGAAGAGAAGATATTAGCTAAGATAGCTAACTATCAGGAGTTTTTGCACGAAACCGGTATCTACGAAAGAGACATGCAGCGCTGGCCTAACAGTCCTAAGATTGTCGAAGGAAAAGAAGACTTTATCTCTGAGTTCATCATCAACAAGATGCACCTGATGGACAAGGAGTATGCTAAAGTATTAGCAGGAGAATAAATGAAGATCTATCGGCATGAAAATAAATACCTCATCAGTGAAGGGACAGCACGGCTGATTGAAAATAAGCTAGTGCGTCTTTTACGTAAAGACCGCAACCAGATCGGTAACAGCTACCGTATTCGCAGTCTTTATTTTGATGATGCCTACTTTAGCTCCTACCGGGAAAACGAAGCCGGAGTCGATGATAGAAAAAAGATCCGCATCCGGGTCTACGATGACCCCAGCCGCTTGATCCGGCTAGAGATTAAATATAAACTAAAAAGTAAAGTCTATAAAGAAAGCTGCATCTTAAAAGAGCCTCTTTTTTGGCAGATCATCAACCATGAGCTGCGTTTTAAAGAAGACTACCCTCAGGCCTTACGTCTATTTTATCTAGAGACCATGCTCTATGACCTAAGGCCTTCTATTATAGTAGAATATGAACGATCCACCTTCGTATCCAGGATCGGTAATGTCAGGGTGACACTAGATCGCAACATATCCTACTCTAGTGACATTTATGATTTTTTAGAACCAGAGATAGCTTTAACCCCACTGCTGCCAGCCGGTCAGCAAGTCCTGGAAGTAAAATATGACGAGTTCCTGCCTGAGATAATAGCCCAGACCATCGAAACAGGAGAACTGAGCCAAACGACATTTTCTAAATTCTACTTAAGTTTTATGGCTGCAAAAGGAGAGCACCAGATATGTTAGAACAAATCATCGAATTTATGACCAACACGGCAGGCATGTCCTACAAAAGAATGCTCTTTGCGCTGCTTTTTTCCACTGGCCTGAGTCTTTATATCTATATCGTCTACCGTGGCATGGCCAAGCAGTCATTTTACTCGAAAAGCTTTAACATCACCTTGCCTATCATCACTATCCTGACCACAGCCATCGTAGTGGCCATGCAGGCCAACTTAGTTGTCTCTTTAGGCATGGTGGGGGCTCTTTCCATAGTACGCTTCCGCACAGCCATCAAGGACCCTATGGACCTGGGCTTTGTCTTTTGGGGGATCACTGTCGGCATCATATCCGGCACAGAGATTTACGGGTTAGCTATATTAACCTCCCTCATTATCACAATCGCTGTACTGGCCCTGCAAAAGGTGCCCATGAAGGAAGCACCCCATCTCTTGATCATCAACGGCAACGATCCGGAATACGAAAAAAAGATCCTGCCTCTGCTTAAAAAGCTCACCTCCCGTTACGAAGTGAAATCCCGCAATATGCGCAAAAACAGTCTTGATGTCATTATAGAAATAAAAAGCCACCGTGGGGCTGACCTGATCCAGGCCATCAAGCAGATAGATGGTATTGAAGCGGTATCTATCTTAAACCACGATGGCTCCATGCGCTACTAGAACCAGGTGCTAGATGAAAAAGCGATTGCTGATCCTGCTACTAGGAATAGCTGCCTTAACAGCAGCTCTGTTACTGCTAGTCAGGCCGGCAGATAAAACAATCAAGTTTGCTGACCCAGGCCTTGATGCAGCAGTCCGGTCTGCTTTGGGACTAGCTGAAGATGCTCCTTTCCTAGCTGAGGATCTATCCCGGCTTACCCGCTTGGATGCCTCCGGGTGCCAAATAGAAAAGCTGGACGGCATCTGGCATCTACCTAATCTGCTTGAACTGGACTTGGAAGATAACCAGGTCAGGAGCCTGGCACCCCTGGCTAAGCTTAAAAACCTGGCAGTCCTCAACTTAAGAAACAACGGAATCATCAACTTGCGTGATGCTGATTTTAACAGCATCACGAGCCTACCCTTACGCAGGCTCAGCCTGCGCCACAATATCCGCCTTAACCAAGAAGACAAAAAAGACCGGCTCCAGGATATCAGCTTGCTAGCTAGGCTGACCGGCCTGGAATGGCTGGAACTGCGCGATAACCATATCTCTGACTTAAAAGCACTGGAAAATCTTACCCAACTAAAATATCTAGATATCCGCGAAAACAGATTCACTGATATCACTAGCTTGGCCAGGCTAACCCAGCTGGAAGAGCTGAACCTGCGTGATAACAGCATCGTATCTCTTGAGCCCCTGGCGGGGCTGAAGAACTTACGCTATTTAAACCTGCATTCAGACAGCCAGATCATCAGCCTGGTACCGATCCGGCATCTACTAGAGCTGGAAACTTTGATTATCAAGGGCGTCAGCATCAGGGGAGAAGAGGATGTTCTGGCTGAGCTTGTCAACCTAAAGCGCCTTAACGCTGCCTCTACAGGTATAAGTGACCTAGAGCCGATCAGCAAGCTGATCAATCTAGAAGAACTGGACCTGAGCGGCAATGACCAGATCAGCGACTTTAGTCCTCTAGAGACTTTACCCAAATTAAATAAGCTGATTACAGAAAGTGCTCCTACTGATCCTGACCAATAACTCACTTGCCAGCAGCTAAACATGGGCTATACTAGGTATTAGTTAAGTTTGCTATAAAATATTTCAAGTGGAAATGAGGCACTGCTATAAAAAAGGCTATCTTCTACATCTCCATATTGCTGCTCTCATTTAGCCTGTTTGGCCTCTATAAGCTGGAAGGGTTGGATCTATGCTTCAGCGCAAGTTATCTAGCAGAGCTGGACCTAGTATCCAGCCAGGCTGATTATGCAGCTAAAAAGGCAGGCTTGACCCAGAGCAAAAATACCTTGGTCAAGCTGGGCTCTGAACTAGCCTATGATGCGGCAAGTAGCACATACTATAGCAGCCATGATCAGCTAAAACTATCTAGCCAGCCTGATGTCAGCCTAAGTGGCTATTACGATCCAGCCCAGCAGCAATACAGCATCCTGGCAGTCACCGCTGACTCCTATCAGGAATTACAGTTAGTGGTGACCAATACCCGTATCATCAAGATGAGGACCATCAAAGAAAAAAGAAAACCACTCAAGCAGGAAAACGACCGGGTTATCCTGACCACCTACGACCCTGATCCACAAGTGGCGCCTGCCTACTACCATATCAAAAAATATCTGCGCGGCGATCCAGCCAAAGCAGCCGTGAAGCCAAACTATAATCTGCGTAATATCAATAAAACACCCATGAGCCTGTTCGGCCTGCCCTCTAACCGCAAATATGTGCTTAATTCACTCTACACGGATGAATATAAGCTGAGGGATGTACTCAGTTGGGCCATCTGGTCAGAAAGCTCAGCCCATTCCAATGCAAGAGGTATCTATAACTCATCTGATCTGATCTATGTCGAAGTCTTCATAGATGACCAATATGAAGGCATGTATGGCTTGCAAGAACATATCAATGAAGACAAGCTGCAGCTGACAGAGACAAAAGGCTCTATCTTTGAGATCAAGAGCAATGATTATCCTCTAGCAGCACTTTTTGCTGCTAATAGTGCTAACTGGGGCGGTATTGAACTGGACTATTCCAACTACCTAGATGGCGAGAAATGGAGCAATCTACCTGAGATCCTGGCTGCCTTTGCCAGGCTGCCGCAAGAGCAGGCCTATCTGGACCAGCAAATTGATCTGGATTCATTTATTGACTACTATCTTTTTACTGAACTGGTTACAGCAGAAGGCAACACCTGGAAGAATATCTTCCTTTCCCAGTCGCAAGATACAGGCAAGCTCCTGATCACGCCCTGGGATCTAAAAAGGACCTTTGGAGCTAGCAGAAAAGATGGCCTGATCCAAACCAGTTATGAAGAGATCCGCCAGCTCTATCGAGCTAGTAAGCAGGCTGACAGGTTTTTATTCCAGCTTAAGAATAAACATAGTGAATTCACAAAGCTAGCTGCCCAAAGATATCAAGAACTAAGAAAAACCAGTTGGACAAATGAAAAGATCCTGGCTCATGCAGCCAGCTATCAGGCCTTTTTAGATGAGACAGGCATCTATCAGCGTGATCTGGCCCGCTGGCCGGACAGCCCCAGAATAAAGGCCGGTAAAGAAGATTTCATCCAGGAATTCATCGTCCTCAAGCTGGCCCTGATGGACCAGCTCTATGCTGACTAGCTAAATTAACTCATAATTAAGCCCCACGCTATGCGTGGGAGAACGGAATAGGAAGAGCCGATGCCGAATCAAAAAAGCCCTCCTCTGATATAATGACAAAGGATTCGCAAGCCTGAGTCATAATCAGAGGAGGGCAACAAAGATGATAGATACCAGTCTATCACACACGAAATGGAATTGCACATACCACATCGTATTCATACCAAAATACAGAAGGAAGGTGATGTACGGAGAAGTCAGGAAAGATATCGGCGAAATACTGAGAAAGCTATGTTCGTATAAAGGGGTTGAAATACTGGCAGGAACGGTCTGTATCGATCATATCCACCTGTGCGTGAAGATCCCCCCGAAGATCAGCGTATCGGAATTTATGGGATATCTGAAAGGGAAAAGTGCCCTGATGATATTCGACAAACATCCGGAGTACAAGCAAAAAGGAAATCGGCACTTCTGGGCTCAAGGATACTATGTGGATACCGTAGGACGCAATGAGCAGGAGATTAAAAAATACATTCAACAGCAAGTCGAAACAGATATGATCGCAGACGGAATTAAGAAAGTATAACCCCTTTAGGGGTTGCAGGTACTCATGGCTTGCGAAGCCACGCCTTTAGGCGTAGCCAGTATCATGCCCTTATAGGGCGAAAATCATACCACCCGTTGAACGGGTGGTATGTGATTTAGAAAACACCGATAACCCACGAGTGTTTGGCAAACCCCTTAAAGGTAAATTAG
>CAZZGG010000150.1:4705-5012 GCA_964654125.1 uncultured Oscillospiraceae bacterium | reverse complement strand
TGCTGGATAAGGTGCCGGTTAGTGGACAGGCCCTTTACCTCAATCCATTTGTGCCTTTTTGCGATCTGGGCCTTGAAATCAGGCACAAGGAAGAAATCAGCGCTTATAGCCGCAGCCTAGCCATGGCTGAAGCTTGCACTTATGTCACATATCAAGCTGGTGAGGTCACTTATAAAAGGACAGCGTTCGTCTCCTGGCCAGCTAATCTTATAGTGGTCCATCTTTCCACCAGTGTAGCTGGCCGGCTGAGCGGAAAAATCAGTCTATCGCGCCTGCCTGACCCTGATTGTGTAATCAAAGGAGAAAG
>CAZZGG010000150.1:0-4695 GCA_964654125.1 uncultured Oscillospiraceae bacterium | reverse complement strand
AGGGAGTAAAGTTTGCCGCAGTCGTTAAAATATGCCAGCAAGGTGGGCGACTGACTGGAAAAGAAAGACTTGAAGCTACTAAAGGCCAATTGCCGCCTGACTTGAGAGGAATTGAATTTATCTTCCGTGATAAAGAAAATAATCCCGATCTGCCTCAGCTGAAGACTCATTTTGATTCTGCCACAACTGTGACCTTACTGATCTCTTTGGCCACATCTGATGAAACTGACGAAGACCTGCTTGATTACTGCCGCCGCCGAATCATGCAGCAGACGAAAAACTATGCAGAACTGCTGGCTGAGCATCTGGCTGATCAGAGAAAGTACTTTGGCAGAGTCAGCCTGGAATTGAGTGACCAGGAAAAAAGCTGCAATGGCCAGTCAGATCTGATAAATCAACCATCTACCTTTGCACAGATCTTCCATATGGGGCGCTATGTGGCACTTGCTGCCGGACGGCCTAGGCCAGCTGGAGAAGCAGCCAAGGCACCAATCAATTTGCAGGGTTTGTGGAACGAAGATCGCCGGCCGGCCTGGGACTGTGATTACCATCTTGACCTGAATTTGCAGATGTGCTATTGGCCTTTGCATCAGCTTAATCTTGGGGAGTGCTTTTTGCCCTTACACGAATGGATTTTGAAAATGATGCCTCAAGCCCGTCACTTGGCTCAGGATCTTTATGGTTGTCCAGGCCTGGTCATGTCAACAGTCTGTGATTTTTATCAAAATGGTAATGTTGATGACCTTTGTTTTTGGTGGACAGGGGCGGCAGCCTGGTTGGCCCAGGTTCTTTGGCAGGATTGGCAGCATACTGAGGATGAGGCTGTGCTGGCCCGGGTCACATTTCCCTTTATTGATCAGATAGCTGAATTTTATGAGGACTATCTGGTCAGTGATGAACAAGGCCGTCTGGTTCCAAAAACCAGTACATCACCTGAGATGGGGATAGCAGGACGCAAGAGATTTAGTGCCTTATCAAGTGCTTCGACCATGGATCTGGAATTGATTCGTGAGGTTTTTACTAATGCTCTGGCAGCCAGCAAAATCTTAAATGTTAAGCAAGAAAAGGAAACTGTCTGGCTAGATATTTTAGACAGGCTGCCCTGGCCGGTGATCAACACTGATGGACAACTACAAGAATGGCTGGAAGATCATCTGCCCTATGATCCAGCCCACCGGCACCGCTCCCATCTGGTGGGATTAGCGCCAGGCGACAGGATCAGTTGGGAACATACTCCAGATTATGCAGCTGCAGCACGTAAAGCACTGGATCTACGGCATTACCATGGTTTGTCCCAAAGTGTGGCCTGGACCATGGCCTGGGATGCGCAGTTTATGGCTCGCCTGCTGGACGGCGAAGCTGCCTACAACCAACTAGAGATGGTTTTAGCAAATAACACTATGATCAATCGACTGACCAGCACTTGCGACTGGCGCGACACTGGCACCAGCTTGCGTTGGTTTGGTGACCAGCGTGTTTTCCAAATTGAGGCCAGCATTGTCTTATCAGCAGCTATTGCTGAGATGCTCCTGCAAGATAGAGCTGGGATAATACGGTTATTGCCAGCTCTGCCAGCAGCCTGGCCGGCAGGAAAAATCAGTGGCTTAAAGGCCAGAGGTGGTTTGACAGTTAGTTTGACCTGGTATGAAGGCCGGCTAAAAAGAGCTTTGCTGGCAGCCGAACGAGACGGTAGCTGCTGTCTAAAGCTGCCAGCTGGAGATGATTTTTTTATATCTTGTGCAGGTCAAATAGTTCAAACTGAAATAAAAGATGGGCTTGTTAAGATGGCAGTCCAAGCAGGGATGAATTATGAAATAGTGGCAAAATAAAGAGTCCTTCAGGAAGCAAAGCATCAAATGTCAAAAGCAAAGAGGTTGATTTTGTCTTTTTCAAGCAAGAAGAGTTTTGCCTGATCTGCCTTTGTTTAAGTGTGTTTTAATTTGTATTGTTCTTTTTATCCAGTTAAATTAATTATATATTTTAAGCTGCATGTTTGAGTAGCAAAAAAGCTGTGCTCTTAATCTGGCTGCAACAGCTGGTTTTATAGTGTGGATCTAGCGATATAGAATAACAGGCCAGCTAAAAATGAAGCGAAATATTTTAGTTTACCGGCAGATTGGTTACCGCAGCCAGCAGCTGATACGGTATAATAAAGACAAGACAAAGGACTCGTGCTTACACAGGAAACTAAGGAAACTGATTCAGAAGGGAAGGGAGCGATGTCAATGAAAATTAACATTAATGGCAAAGGAATGAAGGTGGGCGACCAGCTCAAAAACAGGATTGAAGATAAGCTAAGTAAGTTCGATCGGTTTTTTGGTGATGAGGCTGTTGCCACGGTCAAGGTGAGACCAGAAAAAAATCAAAAATGTCTTGAGGTGACTTTGAAAATCGGGAAACATTATTACAGGGCTGAGTGCACGGCTGATGATGTTTTTACAGCTCTGGACCAGGCTATGGATGTCCTGGAAGGGCAGATCCGCAAGCATAAGACCAAGATTGAAAAACGGATCCACGATTATGCCTACATGAAAGAGTATCTTAAGTCACAAGTTGACCTGCCGGAAACTGATGAAGAAGAGCATTATATTATCCGGCGTAAATCTTTTACTCTCGATCCCATGGATGCAGATGAGGCTGCCTTGCAGATGGAAATGCTGGGCCACAGCTTCTTGCTCTACCTTGATATAGAAACTGATAAGGTGTGTGTTGTCTATAAGCGCCATGATGGCAATTATGGTGTGATAGAGCCTGAATACTGATCAGTTGCCCTGCGACAGGCAGATAAGTAGCCCGGGCTCAGCAGAGTCCGGGCTTTTTTCGACCAGGCCGGATAGGCCGCTGAACAGCAAAATGCTATGCTATACTGGATAGCAGCAAAGAATTGGGAAGGTTTATCTATGGATATATTCGATGATCTGACAAAAGAGCGGGCCCATGATCTCCTGGCCGGGCTCAATCCTGAGCAGGCTGCCGCAGTGCAGCATGATAAAGGACCCTTGCTGGTTTTGGCCGGAGCCGGTTCTGGCAAAACAAGGGTTATCACCCACCGGGTGGCCTGGCTGGTCAGCATGCTGAATGTCAAGCCCAGCTCCATCCTGGCCATCACCTTCACTAATAAAGCGGCTGCTGAAATGAAAAGCCGGATTGAAGAACTGATTGGGCCGGTTAGCCGTTATATGTGGATCGGCACCTTCCATTCCATGTTACTGCGCATCTTGCGCGCTCATGGGGATCTTTTGGGTTATGAGCGGGGCTTTGTCATTCTGGACAGTGAGGATCAGCAAAAGCTGATCAAGATTTGCCTGGCTGAACTGAATCTGGATGAAAAAGTTTTTGCAGTGCGGGCTGTGCACAGCAAGATCAGTGCAGCCAAAAACGCTCTGCAGGATTGCACTAGTTTTAGCCGCCAGGCCGGAGCTGACTATTATCTCAGCAAGGTGGCCCTGGTTTATCAATGCTACCAGGCCAAGCTGAAACAAAACAACAGCTTGGATTTTGATGACATCTTGCAGGAAGCAGTCCGCTTACTGGAAGAAAATCCAGATGTGCTGGCCAAATACCAGGAAAGATTCCAATATATTCTGGTAGATGAATATCAGGATACCAACCATGCTCAGTACAGACTGGTCCAGCTGCTGGCTAAAAACCACCTTAACCTTTGTGTGGTCGGTGATGATGACCAGTCCATCTATAGCTTCCGCGGTGCCAATATCCAAAACATTCTGGATTTTGAAAAAGATTTCAAAAAATGCCGGGTTATCAAGCTGGAGCAGAACTACCGCTCGACCGGCCATGTCCTCAAGGCTGCCAATGCTGTGATTGGTCATAATGAAGGTCGAAAGGATAAGGCCTTGTGGACAGACAGCGCAGATGGTGCAAAAATCACCCTCCTGATGGCAGAAGACCAACATGAGGAAGGTCGCTATATTGCCAGCGAGATTGATCGCCAGGTTGCCAGGGCCAAAGCAAAGAACTACCGGGATTTTGCAGTGCTCTACCGCCTCAATGCCCTGTCACGTTCTGTGGAGCAGTCCTTGCGTGAAGCCGGCATACCCTACCGGATTTATGGCGGCACCCGTTTTTATGATCGGCGTGAAGTCAAGGATGTGCTGGCTTATTTACGCCTGGTCCTGCAGCCGGCAGACAATGTGTCCCTGGCCAGGATAATTAATGTGCCCAGGCGGGGGATAGGCAGCACCACTATGGAACATGTGGCGGCTCTTGCTGCAGAAACAGGCCTGTCCCAGCTTGAAATCTGTGGTAAAGCCATGCAGTTTAGTCAGCTGCAAAGGGCTGCTGTCCGCCTGACCCAGTTTTACCGCCTGATAGAGCACCTCAGGTCCGGCCTGGAGCAGGACATGAGCCTGGACCGCTATATTGATTGGGTTGAAGAAGAGTCCGGCCTGGTGCAAGACCTGCTGGAGCAGCAGGCTAAATCAGGTTTGGCTGATACCGTCGACCGGATTGAGAACCTCAAAGAATTGCTTTCCGATGCTGTCGAGTTCAGCAACCAGGTCGAGCAATTACAGGAAAATGAATTTGCGGCAGAGCTGCTGGTGGATGACGAATTACTTGCAGTCGAGAGCCTGCCTCAGATGCTGGAGGCCTTTTTGGAAAGGGCTGCGCTTTACAGTGAGATGGATCAGGACCAGGCCAATGACGATGTCGTACGCCTTTTAACCATCCACAGCG
>CAZZGG010000149.1:0-5017 GCA_964654125.1 uncultured Oscillospiraceae bacterium | reverse complement strand
GCTAGGTGGTGTGGGAGGTCCCCCGGCTAATTAATAGCCGGGGTCCTACCCGATCCGCTTGAGCAGCCTTGTTTGTAACTGAAGTTCCCGCTATTGCGGTTATTACTTGCTATAATCAAGCAAGCATTGAAAGCAGGAGGGTGAGGGCAATGTTAATCAGTTTAAAGGATTTAAAAGGTTACTCTATTCAAGCCAAAGATGGGCAGGTCGGCAAAGCCAATGACTTTTATTTTGACGAGCAGACCTGGACTGTGCGCTACCTGGTTGATAAAACAGGGATTTGGTTGTTCGGCCGGCAGATTTTACTTTCGCCGGTAGCAATTGCAAAGGTTGACCCGGCAACCAAGACCTTGTCTTTTAACTTAAAGCAGGCAGAAATAACAAATAGTCCCCAGGTTGGTCAAGAGACTTTGCTAAGCAAGGATATGGAAAAAAGCCTGATCGACTATTATCGTTGGCCGACCTATCTGGGCGGACCGGATTCATTAACTGAGGCAGGCTACACCCAGACCCAGGGACCATACCCTTTAAGAATTCGTGATATTAGAAAAATTGTGCAGGCCGGTGACCAGGAAAAGCCAGCCCTACGCAGCAGTGAGCTGGTCTTAGGTTATGCTGTGGCCAGCAACGATGCTGTCTTTGGCCAGATTGCTGACTTCTTTGTCGACACAGACAGTTGGGAGATCCGCTATATCCTGATCAATACCGGTCGCGCCGCCACAGATAAAAAGGTCCTGATTGATCCGGAATGGATCGATTGGATCAGCTGGAAGCAGGCGCGGGTTTCTGTCAGTATGGACCGGGAAAAAATCCAGGGTTGCCCCAGTTTTGATCTGGCCATGCCGATCAATCGCGAGTATGAAGAATTGTTGTATAATCATTATGAATGCAAGAAGTACTGGGATGAAAAAACTGGTTGAAAGGTAAGCCCTTAATGTCACGTGTCATATTTTTAGTTGACATGAATGCTTTTTATATATCGTGTGAAAGCACCCGGCAACCGCAGCTGGCCAAAATACCGGCAGCGGTTGCGGGCAATCCGCAAAGGCGGGCTGGTATTATTCTGGCTGCCAATTACCCTGCCCGCAAGTTTGGTGTCAAAACTGCCATGGTGGTTAAAGATGCTTTAAAGCTATGCCCCCAGTTGGAACTGGTGCCGCCCGATCACGATTTTTATGCAGAAAAATCCGGCCAGGTCATGCAACTGCTGGCTGGCTATACACCTATGCTGGAACAAAACAGTATCGATGAGGCCTGGCTGGACATGACTGGCTGCGCTGCCTTATCTGGCCAGCCCTTGACAGCAGCTGCCAGGATCATGCGGGATATAGAAGAGCGGCTGGGCCTGATCTGTTCAATCGGAATAGCTGAAAACAAGTTTTTAGCCAAAATGGCAGCAGAGCTGAAAAAACCGCGCGGCATCACCTGGCTGAAAAAAGAGGAGCTGGCCAGCCAGCTCTGGCCCCTGCCCGTCCGCTCCCTTTATGGAGTTGGCCAAAAAACAGCAGCCAGGCTGGCAGCCCTGGGTGTCCAGACAATCGCTGATCTGATCCGGCTGGATAAAGAATATCTTGAAACGAGCTTTGGCAAGGCAGGGACCCTGCTATATGAACACGCCCGTGGTATTGATGACGAACCTGTGACAGTGCGTAGTAAAGATGATATTAAGTCAATCAGCCGCATGACAACTTTAGGCCATGACCTGACAGATCTGGAACAGGCTGAGACTATTTTACTGGAGTTGGCTGCAGATGTGGGACTGACGGCGCGCAGCCAGGACAAAAGAGGCCAGACTGTATTTATCACACTCAAATTTAATGATTTTTCCCAGATTAATCGGCAGCTGACTGTACTACCGACTAGCAGCACCCAGGATATCTATCGGGCTGGCTGCTGTCTTTTGCAGCAAAACTGGTCAGGCCGTAAACCAATTCGTCTTTTAGGGATAGGTTTGGGTAATTTTGCCTCGGAACAATCCGGCCAGCAGATCACCCTGTTTGATCTGCCGGGGCTAGAGCAGCAGCAAAATAAGCTGGACCAGACCATGGATATGCTGCGTGAAAAATATGGTGAATCATGCCTGACCTATGGCAAGCTGCTGCAGCAGGGAAGCAAGGATAAAAACAACAATAGGGGTGACCAATGAACTGGGCAATTATTGCAACCTGGCAGTTTGCTTTGCCAGCTTTGAAAATCAGTGCAGATTTATTAGCCTCTGGTCAGGCAGACGCTCTGACCGCTGCTGTTGAACTGGCCCGCCGGGTGGAAGATGATCCGGCAGTTGATTCAGTCGGCTACGGCGGCCTGCCCAATATAAATGGTGATGTTGAACTGGACGCAGCGGTGATGTCGGGCAAGGATCTTGCCTTAGGGGCTGTAGCAGCAGTTAAAGGCTATAAGAACCCGGTTCTGCTGGCCCGCCATGTCATGCAGGACACAGAGCACACTTTTCTGGTCGGCGCTGGTGCCGAGGCGTTTGCCGCTCAGTTAGGCTTGGCCAGAAGTGACCATCTGACGGAAAAAAGCCGCCAGGCCTGGCTGGATAAAATAAAAGAAGAACCAGCTGCCCAGCTTAAGCCGGTCGGTCACGATACTGTTGGCATTGTTGCCCTGGACCAAAACGGTACCATGGCAATCGCGACATCAACCAGCGGACGAGGATTCAAGCTGCAATCCCGGGTTGGTGACTCGCCACTGGTCGGTTCAGGTTTTTATGTGGATGATGAAGTTGGCGGAGCTGCCGCCACGGGGTTGGGTGAAGATATCATGAAAGGCTGCCTGTGTTATGCGGCAGTCGAACTGATGCGGCAGGGTTTTAGCCCGCAAAAGGCGGCTGAACAGTCACTGCGGCGCCACCAGGAACGCCTGGCCAAAAGTGGCCAGGAAGTAGGCAACATGGCACTGGTCTGCCTTGATAAGCAGGGCCGGCCTGGTGCAAGTGCCAATCATGTGGACTTTAGTTATGCCGTGGCCAGCGCCGCAAGCCCAGCCCAGCTTATTCAATTAAAACCGTAACGGCGCAGGATCCGGGCTGCTGAAGCAGCAAAGTTTTCTTCTGCTCCCCAGGAAAAACGAAAGATCGCCCCCTGGCCGCCGCCCGTGGCGATCAGGTCTGCCCTGATGCTGTTATTTTGACTTGTCAGGACAACAGTCAGGCTGGCCCTGTTTGAGACCCGCATGTAATATTTTTCAAAAACAAGCACGATCAGCTGGCAATTGTCATATGACTGTTGGACTGAATCAACCAAAGTGGTGGAAAGACCACTGCTTTCAATGCCATTGGTCAAGCTCTGGGCGATCTGGCTGAGATTACCCTGGCCAAGCAAAGATATTTTTGCCATTATTTTCCCTCCTCAGACTGGGTGGTTAGTTTGTTTTGTCTATTTAGTGCTGGCAGTTCAGTTAGAATAACAGCGGTAATGATCAAGATGCCACCCAGGACCAGACGCCAGGAGACAGCTTCATAGCCGAACAGAATAGAAAACAGGCTGCCCCAGAGAGCTTCTGCTGATAAAATCAGGGCCGCTTTGGCCGAACTTGTGTACTTTTGGGCGCTGGTCTGGATGACATAAGCCAGGCCTGAGCAAAACAAGGTCATGTAGACTATGGCCGCCAGGCCAACCAGCCAGCTGTTACCCGGCCCGCTTGCTGGCAGTTGATTGTAGCGGTCAAAGGGCAGGAAAATGGTGGAACAAAGACTGACAACAGCCATCTGCAAAAAGAGCAGCCGGCCCAGGCTCATTTTATGAACAGCATTTTCTAAAGTTATGAAGTGGGCAGCAAAACTGATCGCAGCCAGCAAGGTTAGGAAGTCACCCCAGATTGAACCGCTGCCCGCAGCCCCGTTCATGGACAAGATACCGATTCCGCCCAGGCAGAAAAAAGCACTGCTGAAAACATGCCAGCTGGGTCGCTGCTTGCTGATCAGCCAGCTGAGGAAAGGAACCAGCACTACATAGGTGGCAGTGATAAAAGCATTGCGGGCGGGAGTGGTGAATTGCAGACCCAGGATCTGCAAGGAAAAAGCGACAAAAAGAATAAAGCCTGTCAAGCCGCCCAAGAGCAGCTCTTGGCGTTTGAAGGTAAGGTCTTTTTTGAATATGAAAGCGAATATTATGCTAGTCCCTAAAAAGCGGCTGAGCATAATCCAGGCAATGCCAAAGCCGGCATCCAGAGCCAGGCGGGTTGCCACAAAACCGGAACCCCAGATCACAGCTGCCAGCAGCAGGGCCGACAGAGCTATTTTTTCATGTTTTTGTTCTTTGCCACTCATCGATGCTAATCTCCTTACAGCTAAAGCCCAGCATAACCCTTCTGCTAAAACCGGTCAAGGTCGACTATTTTTGTCAAACTGTAACAAAAGGCTGAGTCCTTAAGGCTGCTTATGTTAAAATAAAGCTAACAGCATTACTTAGCGAGGAGGACAGGTCAAATGAATCTATATGAATATGCGATTAAAATGGAAATTGATGGTGAAAAGTACTATCGGGATCAGGCAGCTAAAAATGAAGGGCACCCCATCAGTCGGGTTTTCCTGATCCTGGCCAAAGCTGAAGAAAAGCATGCCGATCTGCTACGCAGACGCAAGGACTTGACTGCAGAAACTGTACTGCCTGACCAGGAAGCAGAAAAGAACATTTTTAATGCAATGGCTGATTTTAAAGCGGATGTCACCTCCATACCGCGTCAGCTGGATGTATATCGCCTGGCCCTGGAAGTGGAACAAAAAAGTATAGAGCTTTATAAAAAGATGCTGGCCGAAGCTGACAATGAACAGGATAAAAAGCTTTTGCGCTTTCTGGTAGAACAAGAGACAGATCATTATAATTTATTTGACAGCCTGCTCACCTTGGTGGAAAGGCCAGAAGAATGGGTTGAAGATGCCGAATTTGGTCATCGTGAAGACTACTGACCTGATTTAACAAAATAATACATAAGATGCAGGCTGCTGGTGGATTGACTGGCGGCCTTTTTATTTTGGGCAGATCAGCTGGAAATGGTAGATTTTTCCTTTTGT
>CAZZGG010000148.1:2298-5169 GCA_964654125.1 uncultured Oscillospiraceae bacterium | reverse complement strand
TGGGGTGAGTAATAAATGCCGTCAGGGGAGCCATCCGGCCTGTTAAGCCTGGATGACTCGCCGCCATAACCTCCCCACTGGACCCTGATATGGCCTAAACCTTGTTCTTGAAAAGCAATGATATTCTCTAGGACCTGCTCTAAACTGTGACCATCGGCATGGCGGTAGACAGCAACACCTGTGCGGGATTTTCCGCCCAGCAGATCGTAAAGCGGCATGTTGGCCATCTTGCCCTTGATATCCCAAAGAGCCATATCGACACCCGAGATGCCATTATTAGTCACAGGGCCATTACGCCAATAGGAGTTGCTGTTCATGAGATGCCACAGGTCCTCAATATCAGCAACATTTCTGCCCAGTAACAAAGGTTTGAGATAATCATCTACCATGGATGCCACCAGCTTCTCCCGATAAGCAAAAGTAGCACAACCCAGCCCATATAGTCCTGGTTCTGTGGTCTCGACTTTAACTACAATCAGATTAATACCTGCCGGTGCCGTCAGAATAGCCCTAACATCCCTTATTTTTACAGTTGCCATCTTTTTCTTGCCCCTTTCCCATATCAAAAAGATTCCGAGTACAACTATTTGTTTGTAAAGAGCAGCATAGATCAAAAGCGATAAAGATCATGTTATTGCAGCAGGTATAACATTCAGGCCGAGCATTTGCCCTGATTTTAACACAGAACAAAATAGCTTTAAACTAGAGGAGAGAACGATCAGGTATCCTTATTCTTAGCAGCTTTACGATTATTTACCAATAAAGTGAAGACAGCTGCTGCTGCCAGAACCAAGACAGATCCGCCGACCAACCAGGCTGAGCTATTCAGATACTTGTCACCTAGAAGTAGTAGAATAGCTAAGTAGACCATGAGCACGCCTGAGATCATTTTCAAGGTGTTGCCAAAGCTTTGGCTCATAAAGCGCTTGGACATGGTTTTAACAATAAAAATGACGATAATCAGTTCGATCAAGATGTACATAAGTAAGTAGACACACAATAGCAAGCTGTAGACCAGGGTGTTGACAGACTGGCTAGCCAGCAGGGAATTCCATATCACAGGGAAGCCAGCTGTGCAAGGCATTTCAATAAAAGAAGCCATGAGGGCAATCAGAACAGTACCACCGACCAAGCCGGGCAGGCTGGTTTTATCGTATAAGCTGGATCGAATAAAAAGGACGAATTTTTTTTTGTTGGATTCAGAGATGCTGAGTAAGCTTTTTTCCGGGCGAAAATAACTAATCACATTGCCGATGCCGAAAATAAAAGCTAAAGCAAACATGAGAAAACGCAGCCAGACCAATTTATTCAAATGCATGACAATGCCAAAAAGACCCAAGACAAAAAGCCCATAAACCAATGCAATCACAATGATGTAAGTCAGCCCCACCACTAGCATGATTCGCCTTGATCTGAAGCGAATAATCATGCTGATCAAAAACATCAAGGCCCATAAAGAGCAAGGATTAAAACCATCCGCTGTCCCAATAACAAGGGTGGCTCCGAATAAAGACATGCTTTTGACTGGCAGACCCAGCAGGGTTTCACTAACTGGATCAGCTAGGCCGGCGGCACTCATTATCTCACTTCTAGTGATCTCATTGTAACCAACCCAGTAGTGTTCCTGGTAGATTACCAGAGGGGTGGCAGGATTTTTAATTTCATAGCGGGTGATAAGATCCCCAAAAAAGGCTGCCTCAGCACCGACATCAACCACCTTTACAAAAAGATCCGTCTGTTCTGTGATTTTTGCCAGCAACTGTTCCATCTTCTCACAGTTCGAGCAAGCTTTGCTAGTAAAAAAAAGCAACTGATCCGGAACTGATTCTACTGGGCTGGTCAAATCAGTTGGTTGAGAAGTCTGATAAGTCGGTGCTGGGCTTGGCTGCAGTATAGATTCTACCAATGCAGATTTAATAGCTGCACCTAACTCCTGTTTTATTTCTATCTGACCGCAGAGCAGGACCGGGCCAACCAGTGCAAAATCATTTTGTTGGAGCTGGCTGATTGACAGATCAAATTCAGCTTGAATCTGGGACAACTTTTGCCGACCTTCATTGGTAAAGGTGGGCACAGCAATAATCCGCAAATCAGCATCTGCTTGTTGATTGAGTTTGGCTTGAGCTACTAGTTTTTCAAAATCACTGACAGTGGGACAGCTGGCACAAGGATTGCTATAAAAGTAATAGATGTCCAACACTGGCCTGTCTGCTGTCAAGGCAGCAGGCTGCAGATTGGCAGCTAATACTAGAGCAAAAGATAATATTAAAACCAGAAAAATTTTTCTCACCATAAGCTTATGTTTTTGCTTCAATCAAGCGTTTGTAACGGTCAAGCTGCAACTCGCTGGCCCGATGCAGTGTCCGGACCAGGCCAGGGCCTTCGATTTCGTTTTGAAAAGCAGTCACTTTATAGGTGACAATATCTGACTGGGCTATTTCAGCCAGGTCATCAAGGAAGAAGGAGTCTTCTTGTTCCTGGCTGATCAGACAAAAAGCAGGAGCATTGCCCAGAGCCCGGTAGACGTTGTAGTACAGGCCCTTTTCGCCCTGCCATTCTAACCTGACCTGATCTGAGACGGTCAGGTTGAGCCCGGAAGGACGAGGCGGGTGCTCCTTCTTACAAAACCCAGTTATCGTATAAGTGGAACCGGCAATGGTAGCAAAACTAATGCTATCAGCAGCAGAGCTGTCCACTTCAATCAAACAGCCATTTTGGTCTTTGACACCGACTGTTGCGATGCCAGGGTAAGCTAGTACCGCTTTGTTACCACGGCGTGAATGGATTTGGACAGACATTGCCTTGCCGCGGGACCAGGTAACAGAAACTTCGAATGCGCCCCGGGCAACCAGTCCTTGATAGCTACCGTCG
>CAZZGG010000148.1:0-2288 GCA_964654125.1 uncultured Oscillospiraceae bacterium | reverse complement strand
AGCTGGCAATATATCAATCCGGCCTTCGTGGCTTTGTAAAAGCATTTCACATATACCAGCTGTACCACCCAGATTGCCGTCAATTTGGTAAGGTGGATGCGTATCCCAAAGATTTTCCAGGGTTCTTTTGCTGAGTAGCTCAAAGAGTAGCTGGTAGGCCCTGTTACCGTCTCCGATCCTGGCCCAGGCATTAAGACGGTGAGCCAAGGCCCAACCAGTTGACTGGTCGCCGCGTTCGTTAAGTGAGACACGAGCTGCTTCCAACCAGGCATCTGTTTGGCTATTGATCAGATTGCCAGGATAAAGTGCCATCAGATGTGATATGTGACGGTGGTGGTATTCGCCAATTTCGCCGTAGAAATTCTCCTCTTCATATTCCTTGATCTGGCCTGACCAGCCGATCTGGACTGGATCATAGTGGTTGATCTGCTTTTTTTGTTCAGCCACAGCAGCATTATCAATTCCCAAAAGCCGGGCTGCTTCTAAAAAATCACGCCCGTTTTCATAAATCATCTGCTGATCAAATGCACATCCGACAGTATGGTAGTATTTGCCTCCGGCTGTGTAAGGTCCACCCAGCATCTGCTCTGGCGAGGCGGAAAGAAAGGTCAGATACCTGCCCTCATATTCCTTGACTGTTTTTGTCAAAAATTTACTCATGCCTTCAAGGACGGGATAGCTTATCTCCTTAAGCACAGTCTCGTCCTGGGTAAAGGCATAGTATTCCCAGAAAAGTTTGCTGGTCAGGCCGCCGGTGCCAGGGCCTGAATGTGTGCCTGGGCTGCTGATCGAATAAGGATAACTGGCTGTCCCGATAGTCCAGCCGCATGCACCCTGGCTAGGTATAAATTTTTCGGGCAGGTTTTTTGCGATATATGCGCTGGCCAAATGCATTGCCTGAGGTAAAAAGGCCTGAAAAAAATCAACGTAAGCAGGGAAGAGCTCGGCAAGGTTAGTCGAAAAGACTGGCCAGTAATTCATTTGCACATTGATATTATGCCAGTAGCCGCTTCCCCAGGGGGCCAGATCGTGACAATTCCAGATGCCCTGCAGATTACAGGGCAGGCAACCCTTTCTGGATGAGCATATCAGTAAATAGCGGCCATATTGAAAATAAAGTGATGCGAGATAACCACTATGCTGGCCTGCTTGAAAAGCAGCTATCAGTTCGTCAGTCGGCAGCTGCGGTATTGTTGGGCCAAGCCTCAGTCCCACCTTGCCAAACAGAGATGTGTAGTCAGCCAGGTGGCGTTGCATTAATGTCTGAAAATCTTTGTGGGCTGCTTCAGCAATGATCTGCCTGACCCTGGGTAGTGGATCCTGGGGCCTTAACTTCTTTTTTGGATCGGTTTCTGTAAAGACATTGCTGTCAAGAATGTAATTGGTAGCTGCGGCAAAAATCAAAATTGCCTCATTAGCGCCAGTGATTGTCAAAGATTCACTCTGGGCTGTTACCTGTCCGTCTGTAGAATGGATCTGCAAACAGCCAGCAAAAAGGATATCATAATAAAGCATTTTGCCGCTCAGTAAGATATCTGTCTGGTTGGCAGTGACCAGGCCGGTTTTACCGCCGCCATCGCCTTCCTTAAGTGCATAGTTTTTGATGAAGGGAATCTGAGGAGCGAGGCGCAAAGAAAGCTGATCTTTTTCATCAGCAGTGATGCGGATCACAAGAACCTTATCCGGGTAAGAAGTAAAGTATTCCCGCCGATACAAAACACCCATGTGCCTGTATTGGGTGTAAGCCACGGCCTTTTTCAAATCCAAACCTCTTTCATAATCGGTGTAATCCTTATGGCCAAATTCGAGATATATTTCTGCGAAATTGTTCAGCCCACCCATCATGCCATGCTCAGTGTACCCGGGATTTTGTAAGGAGTTCTCTGTGATTTGGATGCGCTCTTTCTGTGGAATGCCAAAAATATTAGCGCCAAGATAACCGTTCCCCAGAGGCAGTGACTGGTTTTCCCAACCATAATCTGAATCTTCAGCCGGCTGGTGGTAAAATAAAGTGAGGTCTTTCATAGGCTGTATCTCCTTTTTAGCAGATAAATCGCCTGCTCAGATCAATTTATTAGCCTTTACTAAAGCTGATATATTATTACTATGCCTACATAATCAACAAAAATAATCTTGACAACAGCTCTGTATATGTTTAAATTATATATATAGATTAACATTTCGTGGTTTCATGTGTCAAGATAAGCGGGGGTTGTCGCAAGGCTGTAAAACAAAAATATTGTCTGTTTGAATAATGCTGTTAGGAGAGTTAACTATGGTCCGATTCA
>CAZZGG010000147.1:2181-5290 GCA_964654125.1 uncultured Oscillospiraceae bacterium | reverse complement strand
GGCAGCAGGGCCAGGGCAGCTAATGAAATAAAACTGGCCCGGGCTAGGGTAAATGAGTCGATCTCACGGCCGGCTGAGTAAAAAAGCAGCCAGAGCAGGAGCAGTACAGGCAGGGCGGCCAGGTTAACCAGGCTGTGTGACCAGGCTTTTTTGGAGCGACCAGCCCAGGCGACTTCTAAACTTAGACTGAGGGCAGCTGTAGTATAAAGGGCCAGCTGAAGAGCGATGAGCAGGCTGATGTTCTGGCTGTCAAGCAGCTCTAAGCGCACAGAGGCGATCAATGTGGCAAAAAATGCACAAATAACAGTTGCTGGAAAACGCAGCGCAGCATATAAAGAACGGTGGATAAGCTTTTTTGCAGAGTCTGCCAACAATCTCATTTATTCACACTTTCTGGCTCGGCTCATAAGCCTGCCTTAAATCTTTGTGCTTCTAAAAACAGTATAGATTAAGTAGTAGGCAAAAAACAGAAACAATCAGCTGATTTAAGGTAAAAAAGAGCCAAAATGAGCCAGCTTGGTTTTAGTGGTGAACACATAATTTACCGTCAGACAGCTAACAACGTGTTATAATCATAGATAATTATTTTTCTGAAGCTTAGAGGAATAGACAGATGAAAAGGAAAATCTTGTTCTCCTCCCTGGGCTTGGCTGCAGGGATTGTAACCAGCTTTGTCTGGGCTGACAAAAAGGCAGTTCGCCAACTGGCCGGCCTGGAAACTGAGTTGACCAAAGATGTCCATTATTGCCAGCTTGACGGTACCAGGCTGGCCTATCGCCACTGGGGCGAACATGGTCCCGCCCTGCTCATGATCCATGGCATGTTTGGTTCATCTTATGATTTTATAAATCTGGCAGCCAGGCTAGGTCGCAGCTACCAGGTTTTTGCCCTGGATCTGATTGGTTTTGGCTTGTCTGCTAAATCTCCTGAGCTGGATTTTAGCAAAAAAAACATGGCCGGCCTGGCGGCAGCCTTCATGGCCCGGCAGGGTTTCAGCAGCTATTTTGTCCTGGGCCATTCCATGGGAGGTGAAGTGGCTTTGCATATGGCCCTGGCCTGGCCGGACCAAATCACGGATCTTATCCTGATCAGCAGTGCCGGTTGGCAGGATATGCAAAAGGGCTTCAAGCATAGGCCACCCGCCTGGCTGATCGATCAGGTCGGACAGAATTTCTTAGTCCAGCAGCTGGTGCTGCGCCGCGTTGTGCATGATAAAAAGCTGGCTGCGCGAGCTGTTTTATTGCCCTTTTATTTCTTTAACAAGCAAATACCAGCTGCCTCTTTGCAAAAGCTGCTGTTGGATAATGATAGTGGCCAAATTAAGAAAGAACTTGCCCGGATCAGGCAAAAGACCTTGTTGATCTGGGGTGCAAAAGACAGGATAATCCCACTGGCCCAGGGACGGCAACTGGCAGCCCATCTGGCCGGCAGTGAACTGATTGTTCTGGAAGAATGCGGCCATCTGCCCTATCTGGAAATGCCGGACAGGACCTGCCAACTACTGGAAAAGCATCTGGCTGCAATCAGTGGCAGCTGACGAGAAATAACTCTTATTGACCAAAAATCTGGCACGGGGTAGAATGTCTGATGTCAATGGAGTTAGATTATGAAGTCTCAAAGCATGCGAAAAAAACAGACTAAATTAATAAAAAGATCAGCTGGTTCAAGGAAACTATTCACTGGTCCACGCCTGCTTTTGCTAGTCTTCACAAGCTTACTGGTTCTGGTCACCTCAGGGCTGGCCCTGTGGCAGTCTTATGAAGCAAAAAAAGGACTCATGCCGGACGAGACTAGCCCAGAGACAAGTCAGCAGTCCTTCGTTATGCGCAGTGTGGTGCTCCAGGCAGGTGAAAAAATACCTGAAGCAGCTGCTTTTTGTCCTGAAGCAGCGCCGGACCTGCTTTATCAGGCAGGCCAGGACAAAATTGATACGAGAATTCCTGGCATTTATTATGTGCAGTTAAAAATGCAGGACCAGGCCTATCAAGGAACCTTGCATATTGTGGATACCCTGCCACCCCAAGCCGAAACAATAGAGCAGCAAATCTGGCTGGGCGATAGTGTGACAGCGGAGCAATTTGTTAAAAATATAACTGATGTAACTCCTGTCCAGGTGTCTTTTAACAAGGAGCCGGATTTGACAGGGTCAGGACGCCAACAGGTAGAAATCAAGCTGGAGGATGGATCTGGCAACAAAACTATCCTGCTCGTCCCGCTTGAAATTAGTAAAGCCGATCAGCCACCCTTGATCAGCGGGGCAGCTGACCAGAAAGTCTATATTGGCGATTCGATCCTCTACCGCAAAGGCCTGGAAGTAACCAGCCTTTACGGACCTGAGGTGGAGCTGGCTATCGATAACAGTGCAGTCAATCCTGTTGTGCCGGGAACCTACCCGGTCCGCTACCTGGCAACCGACCGCTTTGGCAATCAGTCGGAAATACAGGTTAATTTTACGGTTGTGCCCAAACCGCCCGGCACTGTGACTGAAAAAGAGCTCGATGTCCTGGCTGATGCTGTCCTGGCGGAAATCAGAAAACCGGGCATGGACGATCTAGAGCTTTTGTCGGAGATATTTTACTGGGTAGCAGGTAAGATCAAGTATGTCGGTAGTTCAGATAAATCAGACTGGATCGAAGGTGCCTATTATGGTATTACCAACGGTGTAGGAGATTGTTTTAACTACTTCGCTGCAGCAAAAGCCTTGCTGGGCAGAGCTGGCTTTGAGACCATACCTTTAGAAAGGGTAGCCAGATCCCGCACCCGCCATTATTGGAATCTGGTCAAATATGAGGGGCAGTGGTATCATTTTGATGCTATGCCTAATTTAACCAGATATCATTATGTCTGCCTTTTGCGCACTGATGCAGAGGTGGCGGAGTTTAACAAGACAAAAGCGTTATTTTATGAATTTGAACGTGAGGGGATTCCGGCAACAGCCACAGAGCCTCTTGATATAGAAAGAAGAGTAATTAATGGCTGAACAGGCTTGTTTAGGAATCATCGGCGGCATGGGTCCTATGGCCACTGTGTATTTTATGCAGCGGCTGGTGGAAATGACAGCTGCAGAAAAAGACCAGGAGCATCTGGCTATGCTGGTTTATAATATGCC
>CAZZGG010000147.1:0-2081 GCA_964654125.1 uncultured Oscillospiraceae bacterium | reverse complement strand
CTGGCCAAAGCAGCCTTGCTGGCTTGTGCAGTCCCTGTCAAGGCAGAGTTTGCCAGCCTGTTGACCAAGGAGGAGTAAAGCGTGCTCACTAACCTGCTCACTTATCTGGAGGACACAGTCCAGCGTGTGCCCCAAAAACTAGCTTTCACAGACGGCACAACTGGCCTGACTTTTGCCCAGCTGGCCCAGCAGAGCCAGGGCATCGGTACATTTTTGGCCAAGCAGGGCCTGGCCCGTGAGCCGGTTGTTGTCTTCATGCCCAAGCAGCCCAAGTCAATTGCCGCCTTTTTGGGCGTTATTTACAGCAGCTGCTTTTATGTACCACTTGATGAAGAAATGCCCCTGTTCCGGATTGAGATGATTCTGGCTAATGTCAAGGCGCGAGCAGTGATTGGAGACGAAAAGACCCAAAAAGTTCTGGCTGAACTGGGCCTGGACTGTCCGGTCTATCTTTATGATGAGATCAGCCAGACACAAGCTGACCAGCCATTGCTGGATGAAATCCGCCAAAAGCAGCTGGATATTGATCCAGTCTATATTGTTTTCACTTCCGGATCCACCGGTGTGCCCAAAGGTGTGATTGCCTGCCATCGCTCAGTGCTGGATTACATTGAGACATTTTCTGAAGTGATGGGATTTACTGAAAACACCATTTTTGGCATGCAGGTGCCGCTATATTTTGACGCCTGTCTTAAAGAAATTTACCCCACGTTAAAGTTTGGTGCCACCACTTACCTGATCCCCAAAAGCCTTTTCATGTTTCCTTTGCGCCTACTAGAATACTTAAACCAGCATAAGATCAACACCCTGTGTTGGGTGGTTTCCGCCCTGACCATGATCTCAGCTTTCGGTGCCCTGGAAAAAGAGCTGCCCCAACACCTGACCACGATCGCTTTCGGCAGTGAAGTTATGCCAGTCCGGCAATTGCAGCTCTGGCGCAAGGCTTTGCCCAAAGCTCGCTTTATCAATTTGTATGGACCGACTGAAGCCACAGGGATGAGCTGCTATTTTGAAGTGGACAGGGAATACACTGAAGGCGAAGTTATCCCGATCGGACGCCCTTTTAATAACACTGAGATAATCCTGCTTGATGAGGCGGATAAAAAGCCGGCCCAGGGAGAACTGGGTGAAATCTGTATCCGTGGTACAGCTGTGACCCTAGGCTATTTTCAGGATCCGGCCCGGACAGCGGAAGTTTTTGTGCAAAATCCACTCAACCAGGCCTATCCTGAGACCATCTACCGCACAGGTGATCTGGCCCGCTATAATGAACAAGGTGACCTGGTTTTTATTTCACGCAAGGACTATCAGATCAAGCACATGGGCCACCGGATTGAACTGGGTGAGATTGAGGCTGTTGTCCACACCCTGGGTGGGATCGGCTCAGCCTGCTGCGTCTATGACCAGGCCACGGGCAGGATAGTCCTGTTTTATGCAGGAGAGAGTACGCCTAAGCAGATCATGCAGGATCTGCGCCAAAAACTGCCCCGTTATATGTTGCCCAACCGGATTGAACAATTAACCAGACTGCCCCTGACTGCCAACGCAAAAATTGACCGGCCGGCCTTGCAAAAGCTGGCTGCCCAGACTGAGGAGAAGAAGAATGGATGACCTTTTAACAATACTTGAACAGCTGCATCCTGACATAGATTTTGCCAGCAATGCAGCCTTGATCGACGATGCTGTGCTTGACTCATTTGATATCATTGCCCTGATAGCTGAGATAGACAGTGTTTTTGATGTCCAGATACCAGCCGAAGAAATCGTGCCGGAAAACTTTAATTCGGCCCAGGCTCTTTTAGCACTGATCAGTCGTCTCGAAGACGCATAAGGCCGGTTTATGCTGTTTACATCCTCTGCTTTCATCGCTTTTTTAGCAGTATTATTTGTTCTTTATTATCTGATTCCCAAAAAGACCCAGTGGGTGCTGCTCCTGGTTGCCAGTTATTTGTTTTATTTCTGGGCCGGACCCAAATATCTGATTTATATTGCTGTGACAACTGTCAGTACATATTTTGCAGCTGGCCGGATCAGTCGGCAAAGCCAGGCGCTGGCAGCTGACCTGGCTGCCCGGGCAGGAC
>CAZZGG010000146.1:1705-5323 GCA_964654125.1 uncultured Oscillospiraceae bacterium | reverse complement strand
ATATATTCCATTTGGATCAGGATTTTCTACTCCCTCTGCAACTAAAACATTATTAATATCAAAAGAGGTTTTAAAGTATATTTCGTACTTAGCTCTTTTTAGCGGTTTATGATCATCTTGAAATTCTAATGTGAACCCATTAACACCATTATCAACTAGTTTATATGTTTCAGGCGATAATATTTCACTTAATGTAGTTTCCCCTGTTGTTGTCATCACTACAGTTAAAGAGTTTTCAATTAGTTTCATTATTGTTGATGTGTCAAAGACTTTTTCACCACTAATAGGGTCAATTACATATTTTCCTTGTTCATCTAGCTGATAAATCCCGAAAACATCGGATATTTCTAGTTCAGTTATTTCTTCCTTGATTGCATCAACTGTTATCTTCCAACTCATTGTTTTGTCTGCATAGTTAACGCCATCATATTTTATATCGTTTATTTTAGTGCTCGAATTATAAGTTTCCTTTTTATAAGTGTTTTGCTTGGTTAGAACTACTGTAAGTTCTTTATTTAAATCATTTTCTCCGACACCAGTACCACCTAAGCCACCACCGGTTAACGTCGCTTTATTTACATAACCTTGAGCTCCTTCAGGCAGATTAGCTACAACCCTTGTTTTATAAACTATCTTATGCTCATCGGATATAGTACTTAAGAATGTTATTTCAAATCCTTCAGCAGTTTTAGTAAAGCTATAATCTTCATCTAAAGTCAAAGGTGCTCCGGCGCTATCTGTCACAGACAAACTTTCTTCAATAAGATCTAAGCCAGAACCAATTTTATCTGTAACCTTAGCATCAGCAATCGTGTGCTTGGCTCTATTTACGGTAACTATCCAGCTAATTTCCGTATAACCGTAATTTGTTATTTCTGTACCATTCTTTTCTATCAATGGCCTTCTCTTCACTGTAACAGTATCGCTGTCTTCGTCTTGTACAGTTGCGTTTACCTTAAGCTCCGCCTTATTCAAGAAAGATAGATCTTTTGTATATTCTGGGAAAGCTGAGTAATCTATATCTGTATATACATAAATCCTATAGGCACTGTCGATATCACCGAGTGATACAGGAAAACTAACAACTTCAAATTGTTTTTCACCTTGAACCCAGTTGGATCCGCTTTTACTTAATTTATATACTATAATTTTATTTGTCGCATTAATTAATAAACCAGTCGGTAAAGTGTCTATCACTTCAACGTTTTTCAAAATCTTTTCGGATTTATTTACATCAATCGTCCATATAATCTGGTCGGCATTATTAGCATTGATTTTTCCTGATTTTTCAATCAGAGATCCCATTGTAAGCCCATCAACTTTGAAAGAATCTGTAGCCTTTTCTTCATTGTTGTCAATCAAGGTTGCGTTATTACTATATTCATTTTTAAACTCGTCTACATTTGTCTTGTATTTAATGCGATAAGCCTTATCTGTTGTTCCTAAATCAACTTTAAAGCCTTTTTCTATTTCTGTAATTGAAAATGTTGTTATTTGATCTCCTTCAGTCAAGCCACCCTTATAGCCAACTTTTAATTCATAGACTTCGATACTAGCAAAATCCAGCTCCAAACCATCAGGAATAATGTCAGCAACACTGGCATCTGTTAAGCTTTCCAATTTAGTGTTTACATCAATAGTCCAATTTATGTATTCCGGATTAATCTTTTCATTTGCTGCACCATATTTTTTAAGATCATGTACTTCTCCAGTTTGTTTAGCTTTAAAATAAAATGTTTTATTAACAGGCTCGCCAAACTCTATTTTTTGATTGACATCATCTTCAAAGACAATTTCATCAAACTTCAGTAAAAAACCAACTTCTCCAGCCCTACTTTCAAGTCCTTCAAGCTCATTATTGAAAATAGCTTTTAACTTGCTATCTGCAGTGATTTGATAAGTGCCAACTGTTTCCCCAGTATCATCAAGCAAATTGCCTGTAGCAGGCGAAGTGATACTTTTCAATATTGGAGGCAATTGAAGTTCTGCCCAATCGCCCTCCTTTAGATCAACGCTATCATCAATTTCCCAATTAAAAGTAACTTTTAATGTTAGATCATCTGCTATTTTAATTTCTGTTGTATCATTACTATTAATTGCTACATCGTTTATTTTGATCTCTACATCAGTAAATATATCCCCCAGATCAGTTCCCGTTTCCGCCCTAACCGGACCAAACAGTCCAAAGCCTGTGATCTGGACCAGCATTGCTATCAGGATAAATACAGCTGTGGCTGTTTTTCTTTGCTTGGTTATTTTCATAGCATATCCTCCTAGTAACTTTTCATAAAAGTTGGTTTTTTTACTTATTCTTCTTCAATCACTTTACTTTTTGTGTTTTGGCCAGTTTTCTAGTTCTGAAAGTGGCCGCAACGATACAATAATATCTGTTCAGACTGAACAAATACTAAACATGTCAATTAATTCAAGTTTCATTTTGCTTTTTTGTTGCTTACTTTTGCTTTTAATCCAGATAACTCTCATACAAGCTGACTGTATCTTCGTTTGGCCGTAGTTTCAGTTCCTGCCAGAGCTTCTTTTTGTACTCTTCAAAGTAGGTTTTCAGCTGAGGTTTGCGGTTTTCCTGGCCTAGAAACTCTAGTATAGCTCTAGCTGTAATATCACAAAGAGGCTCAATCTGGCTGAGCAGATAAAGAGCTGCCTCCAGCACATTCTTATTGGTATTTGCTGCATTGTCCTGCACAAAGCTGTGGAGTATCTGCCTGGTCTGGTCCCTGACACTTTCTCTTTTTTCAGCAGCCCAGAAATAATCCTCTTTTTCTAGAAGATCAGCCTTATAGATGGCCACGATTCTATTGACCTGCTTATCAGTCAACTTTTTTTCTTGCAAGATAGCTTCTAGTTCTTCTAGATCACTGGCAATATCTAGCGTCAGACTATAAGCCTCATTGGCATAGCGAATACTCTTTTTAAAGCCTAGATCATTCAAGATCTTGCGTAACTGGTAAACAGTCGTATGTAAAAGAGCTTGGGCACTGCTCAGGTCCTTTTCCGGGAAAACAGCCTCCATCAGGATTGAACGGTCGACAGGACCCGGATTAAGGTAAAGATAAGCTAAAAGTTCCTTGGTCTTTTTAGTGCGCCAATGCACCGGCTTTTCTGCCTGGCCCAGCACTAGAAAATCATTCAACAGATAAAGCCTGATCTGCTCTATCCCCTTTTTGGCCTCCAGGCGGGCGATAGTCTGGGCCAGCCTTTTTTTCTGGACAGGCTTAAGTAGATAATCACGGGCATTTAAATCAAAAGCAGTCACAGCATAGCTGGGGTAGGCTGTCACAAAAACAATCTCACAATCTATTTTTTCTGTGATCTGGCTGGCCAGCTGGAGTCCATCAGCCTCACCCATTTCTATATCCAAAAAGACCACATCAGGCCTGAGAGAATCTATTTTACCTAGTGCCTCTTGGGCACTTGTAAAACTAGCCACTATTTCGACTTGAGGAAAATCTTTCAGCAGGAAAGTAAAAACCTTCAGTGCTGCCAACTCATCATCAATCAGAATAACTCGCATTATCTTCCTCCTCCGGCAATATAATCCTGATCCTGGTCCCCTGCCCGGCCTGGCTTTCCAGCCTGACATCCGCCTGCGGCATCAGC
>CAZZGG010000146.1:0-1605 GCA_964654125.1 uncultured Oscillospiraceae bacterium | reverse complement strand
CTCTCATCAATCTCCAGCTCAATCTCCAGTTTGGCATGGCGCAGCTTTTCTATCTCCAGATAAGCCCTGACCATATCCAGTTCTTGGCTAAGCGGAATCAGGCCTTTTTGCAGATGCAGCTCCAGCTTGCCCCGAAAATACAAGGCCAGATTATGCAAGGCCTGTCTGGTCTTTTCCGCATCCTCATAGCTGAGCGCAATAATCGTATTAATCGTATTATATAAAAAATGCGGCGAAATCTGCGAGAAAAAGACCTTCAGCTCCTGCTCCAGCCGCTCCTCAGTCAGCCTGGTCGCCAGCAAAAACTCGCGGTGCAGCCTGTTCCCGATTAAAAAGATAGCGCCTAACAAGGCAACCAACAAATAGAGCTCCGGCCAATAAGCAATCTCCACATCCAGTAGGATCTTGGCAAAAAGAAGCAACCAGTAAGAGGCAACCGCAGCCAGCACCACCAGCAAAAATTCACTGGCACTGACTTTTTGCCAGAGTGCCTTCAGTAAACACCAGCTGATATAGCTATAGACCAAACCCAGCAGGACCACAAGCAGGAGCTGGATCAGTTCAACTGGCAAAGACAAGGTCCAGCGCGGATCATTCAGGCCCAAGAAAAAGGCAAGAAAAAGGACAACCAGCAAAGCACGGCAGATCCGGCGACTAACCTGGTCAGGATAAAAAAAGCGCACAAAAAGCAAAAAGCAACCAGCTGACAGGACCATCAGGATGCTTTGGAGTTTCAATCTGGCAAAAAAATCATAGGTGATCAGGATGGTCAAGACCTGGTTGTTCATGGTGGATAAATATAGGCCCAGAAAAATAGCAGCCAACACGAAAAAAAGCACAGCCCGCTGCCGGCCCCGCCAAAAATAAATCACCAGGGCCAAGATACCCAGCAAAATAAGCAAAATCACCATAAACAGCTCAAAAGACTGTTCCCACCTTTGCCGGGCCAGGACAGCTTCAGCCCGGCCAAACTCAAGCGGCTTTAAGATGCCGCCCTTGCCATAACCAAAATTTGCCACTTGGATAACTATCTCCAGCTGGGTGCCTTCAAGCTGGACCAGCCCCAGCAGGTACCTGCTTTCCGGCCTGAAATCAGCCAGACTCTGGGTCGGCTGGCCCAATTGGGCAGCCAGACGACCATTGAGGAAGACCTTGGCTGCAGCCCGGATCGTCTTGGTCCGCACAGCATAAAGACCGGGCTCCGGCACCTCTATCAGGAGCCGGTAGCTGGCAAAGCCAGCAGAATCGCTCTCCTGGCCATAATAATCATTCCAGACGCCCGGCACAAAAACCAGCTGACCTGCACCAGCTGGGGAATCCTCCAGAAAAAGATCAGGATAAAAGAAAAAATCACCAGTCAGCTCATAAACCTGCTGTTCATCCAGCGGCAGGTCAGATAAATCAGCCCGGCCTGCCTGGACCAAGGCAGCCGGCGCAGACCTGTGTATCTTCAGCAAAACAACACTTGATGCAATCAAGCCAAGTGCTAGTAAAAAAGACAGAAAATATCTCAGTTCTATCTTTTTCAATTTGTTGCTTATTACTTTTAGTTTTCCTGCTCTTTTACTTAGTCTCATCTGTCCCCTGGCCAAGCTGGCTACACTT
>CAZZGG010000145.1:0-5330 GCA_964654125.1 uncultured Oscillospiraceae bacterium | reverse complement strand
GGGCTTAGCAAGTTTTCAGGATGCTCAGGTTCATTTAGCAAGTGTCAAACACCCGTATCTAGTGGTAATTACTCCCAAAAGTCAAGGCCGGCCAACTGTTGGGGCTGCTAGAAAACATGCTATAATGTGGCCAATAAGAACTGCTTTGGCAGGGTGTCTGCTCAGCTAATGTTTAAAAGGAGATATAATCATGACAAAATTACCGATCGGGATCCAAGTATATTCAGTGCGCGAAGACGCCGAAAAAGATTTTGCTGCAACCATGCAAAAACTCAGCCAGATGGGTTATGAAGGTGTAGAACTGGCCGGGCTTTACGGCCTGGCCCCGGAGCAGGTCCGCCAGATTCTAGCAGACAATAACCTTGTCTGCATCTCGTCCCATGTGCCCTGGGCTGAGCTGACCGCTGATCTGGCCGGCAGCCTGGCCAAATATAAGGCACTGGGCTTAAAATACATCGTTGTTCCTTATCTTGATGAAGAGCTAAGGCCCGGCCAACCTGGTTTTTATGATGTCGTAAGCCAGATACCGGCAATCGGCCAGGCCTGCCAGGCAGAAGGCCTGACTCTTTTATATCACAACCATGACTTTGAATTTGTCCGCTTGGCAAGCGGTGAGTTCGGTCTGGATTATCTTTATGAATCTGTCCCAGCCGATCTACTTCAGACCGAACTGGACACTTGTTGGATCAAGGTTGCTGGTCAGTCACCGGTGGCCTATCTGGAAAAATATGCTGGCCGCTGCCCTCTGGTCCACTTTAAGGACTTTTATATGGAAGGTGATACAAGCGACGAGCAGCTCTATGAACTGATCGGTATTGAAGACAAAAAACCCAGCCGGCCCAGCAGCTTTGAATTCCGGCCAGTCGGCCATGGCCTGCAGGATATTCCAGCTATTCTGGAAGCAACAGTTGCTGCAGATGCAAAATGGATTATCGTTGAGCAGGACAGTTCAGTCGGCCGCACGCCGCTGGAAGCCGCCCGGCTGAGCATTGACTACCTGCATAGCCTGGGCTGATATTTTTGGAGGTATTTTATGCAACAATTTCCCCGCACTGAAGTTGCCGGCATCTCCCTGCCCCGGATCCTGATCGGGACAAACTGGGTGCTGGGCTACAGTCACACCAGCACAGCGGCAGATAACATGATCAGATCCAGCTATGCCACAGCTGATGCTGTGTCCCGGCTGATCGAAGCCTATCTGGTCTATGGAATCGATGCCATGATGGCCCCCTTTGCTGGTAATGATGTGCTCCTGGCCGGCATTGAGCTGGCCCAGGAAAGAAGCGGCCGGCAGCTGACCTTGATTGACACACCGATCATCGATGTGACTGACTCCAAAGCAGGTCGCCAAAACGCCCTGGACAAGATTAAAAAAGGGCGTGCTGCCGGGGCCTCCTTTTGCCTGATCCATCACTCCAGTGCAGAAAAACTGGTCAGTAAGCTGGACCAGCGCCTGGACAGGTTGCCTGATTACCTTGATATGATTCGGCAAAACGATATGATCCCCGGCCTTTCCGCCCATATGCCGGAGCTGATTGTCTATTCAGATTTAAATGAATACGATGTCGAGACCTACATCCAGCCCTATAATTGCCTGGGCTTTCTCATGCAGGTGGAAGTTGAGTATATCAACAAGGTTATCTGGCAGGCCAAAAAGCCGGTCATGGCGATCAAGACCATGGCAGCCGGCCGGGTTTCACCCTATGTCGGCCTGACCTTTGCCTTTAACACCTTACGCTCTTGTGACATGGTGACCCTGGGTGCTTTCACACCTGAGGAAGTGCATGAAGATGTGGAGATAGCCCTGGCTGCCATCGAGCACCGCCAGCCCCTTATCGCGGGCCGGTCCAGCCCCAACCAGGCAGCGATACCCGGCCACAAGAGTTAAGACACGGAAGGAAAAAAGCATGCAAAAAACAGCACTTTATGAAAAGCATCTGGCAGCCGGTGCCAAAATTGTCGATTTTGCCGGCTGGGCCATGCCAGTCCAGTACGAAGGCATCCTGGCCGAACACGCCGCAGTGCGCAGTAAAGCCGGTATCTTTGATGTCTCGCACATGGGCCAGATCCTGGTTGAAGGACCCTCTGTTCTGGATGAACTACAAAGATTGGTCAGTAATGACCTGGCTGGTGCCCAGGCTGGCCAGGCTGTCTATTCACCACTTTGCCAGGCTGACGGTGGCACCCTGGATGATCTTTTGCTCTACCGCTTGTCCGACAGCAGCTGGCTTTTAGTTGTTAATGCAGCCAACACCGGCCGGGACGAAAAATGGCTGCGCGACCAGCTGCCGGCGACTATCACTGTCACGAACAGGACCAGCCAGATGGCCCTGTTAGCAGTCCAAGGGCCTCAGGCTGCGACAATTTTACAAAAACTAACTGACCAGCCCCTAGAAGAGTTGCGTTTTTTCCGCTTTCTGACTGATGTCAACCTGGCTGGGGCCAAGGTACTGCTCTCCCGCACCGGTTACACAGGCGAAGACGGCTTTGAAATCTACCTGGCAGCCGAATCTGCCGGCCCGGTCTGGGACCAGATCCTGGCTGCAGGAGAGGACTCAGGTCTAGTGCCGGCCGGTCTGGGTGCCCGGGACACATTGCGCCTGGAAGCAGCCCTGCCCCTTTATGGCCAGGACCTGGCCCTGGACATAACACCACTTGAGGCTGGCCTGGGCCGTTTTGTCAACTTTAAGAAAGGGGACTTCATGGGCCGGTCAGCCCTGCTGGACCAGCAGGAAAAAGGTGTATTACGCCGTCGGGCCGGCCTGGTCATGACTGGCCGGGGCATCCCGCGCAGCGGCTATAGTGTCTATAAGGATGGGCAGGAAATTGGCTTTATCACATCCGGCAGCTATGCACCATCCTTGCAGCAAAACCTGGGGCTGGCTCTTTTGGCAGCTGACCAGATCCAGCCCGGCAGCACTGTCGAAGTTTTGATCCGCAATAAACTAGTGGCGGCAGAAA
Organism: uncultured Oscillospiraceae bacterium; assembly: GCA_964654125.1. Classification (GTDB taxonomy): domain Bacteria; phylum Bacillota; class Clostridia; order Saccharofermentanales; family UBA5734; genus JAAYBY01. The sequence goes on along the minus strand of CAZZGG010000145.1, from coordinate 2,369 downwards.
TAGTAAAATTACCATTTTACAAAAGAAAATAGGCAAGCAGAAAGGGTTTTATTATGGAGACAAGAAGTGAACTATTCTATACAAAAGACCATGAATGGGTAAAGATTGAGGCTAACAAAGCCACGGTTGGTATTACAGATTATGCCCAGGACTCACTGGGAGCCGTTGTTTTTATTGAGCTGCCCCAGGAAGGTGATGAACTGGCCAAAGAAGATGTCCTTGGTGCAGTTGAATCGGTCAAGGCAGCATCAGATATCTATGCCCCTTTAAGCGGCAGGATTCTTACTGTCAACAGTCCGCTGGAAGATAATCCCGAACTGCTCAATGAAGCACCCTATGACAGCTGGCTGGTGGTTTTGGAAATAAGCGATCCGGCTGAACTGGACCAGCTCCTCGATGAAAATGCTTACCTGGCTTTTTGTGCTGAGGAGGGTGCCTGATGGCCGACTATATCCCAGCCAGTGCCGCTGAACAAAAAAAGATGCTGGCGGCAATCGGTCTGACCGACCTGGAGGCCTTGTTTGCTGACATACCGGCACAGATCCGCCTGCAAAAAGAGCTGGACCTGCCGGAGCCGCTCAGTGAGCTGGAGCTTGCCGAACAGCTGGCCCGGATTGCCGCGCAAAATAAGAGCACAGCTGATTATTGCTGTTTTTTAGGTGCCGGTGCCTATGACCACTATATCCCAGCAGCAGTCAAACAGCTGGCCGGCCGGCAGGAATTCTACACTGCCTATACACCCTACCAGCCTGAGATCAGCCAGGGCACCTTGCAGGCCATCTTTGAATACCAGACCATGATCTGCGAGCTGACCGGCCTTGATGTGGCCAATGCCTCCATGTACGATGGCGCTTCAGCCCTGGCCGAAGCTGCTCTTTTAGCAGCTGCCAGCACGCGCAGAAAGCGCCTCCTGGTCGCCAGCAGCCTGCACCCGGACAGTAAGGCTGTCCTGGCCACATACGCCCGTTTTGCAGACTTGGAGCTGGTCTGGCTGGACTGGGAAAAAGACAGTGGCGGCCTGGATCAGGCCAATCTAACCAGGCTGATTGATAACCAGGCAGCGGCTGTCATTTTACAAAGCCCCAATTATTTTGGTGTCATTGAAGACCTGGCAGCAGTGGCTGATCAGGCCAAACAGAAAAAAGCCTTGTTTATCGTCAGCTCCGACCCGATTGGTCTGGGTATTTTGCAGGCGCCGGGCGAGGCAGGGGCCGACATTGTTGTCGGTGACGGCCAGGCCCTGGGTAACAAATTGAATTTTGGCGGACCTCATCTGGGCTTTTTTGCTGCCCGGGAAAAATTCCTGCGCCGCATGCCAGGCCGGATTGTCGGCCAGACCAGCGACGCTAGGGGTAAAACTGGCTATGTCCTGACCATCCAGACCAGGGAACAACATATCCGGCGGGAAAAAGCGACATCCAATATCTGCACCAACCAGGCCTTAAATGCCCTGATCGCCACAATCTATCTGGCCCTGCTCGGCCCGGCCGGCCTGGCCAGGGCTGCTGAGATGAGCACCCGCAAGGCCCATTGGCTTTATAGCCAGCTGCTGGAATTGCCAGGGTTTACAAAGGCCTTCAGCGGTCCCTTCTTCAAGGAATTCACAATCCGTTACAGCGGTGACCTGGCTGCTTTGAACGATCATCTGCTGGCAGCCGGCTTTATCGGCGGCCTGCAGCTGACTGCAAGCGGCCAGCCGGACACCTGGCTTTTGGCTGTCACAGAAAAAAGGACAGATGCTGAGCTGGAGCGCTTTGTAGCTGCAGTGGCAGAATTTGGCCAAAAAGAGGAGCTGGCAGGATGAAAAAACAGACTGAACCCTTAATTTTCACTAAAAGCAGTCCGGGCCGGCAAAGCGGCGTGCTGCCGGAGGTTAACCAGCCCCAGCTGCCGCTGGACCAGCTGATTCCAGCCGCTTTCTTGCGCAAGACAGCTCCTGCCTTGCCCGAGCTGGCTGAGATTGATGTGGTCAGGCACTACACCCGCCTTTCCCAGCTTAATTATGGTGTTGACGGTGGCTTTTATCCGCTCGGTTCCTGCACCATGAAATATAATCCCAAGATCAATGAGGAGTTGGCCAGCCTGCCGGACTTTGCAGATGTCCACCCTCTGCAGCCGGCCAAAACCAGCCAGGGCAGCTTGCAGATCATGGCTGAACTGGAAGAAATGCTCTGCACCATTACAGGTATGGACCGCTTCAGCCTGCAGCCGGCTGCCGGTGCCCAGGGTGAGCTGGCCGGCCTGATGATGATCCGGGCCTACCATGATCACAGAAAAGACTTTGCCCGGCGTCAGATGATCGTGCCGGACTCAGCCCATGGCACCAATCCAGCTTCAGCCGTGATGGCCGGATTTGAAGTGCTTGAAGT
>CAZZGG010000144.1:0-5518 GCA_964654125.1 uncultured Oscillospiraceae bacterium | reverse complement strand
TTTATAAATATTGCTTAACTGCTTAACTCCCTCCCAAACCTGTCTAATTCTAACACAAGCCGGCAAAGCCCTGCTGACGCAAGGCCTCATAGGCGACCAGGGCGGCTGCATTGGCCAGGTTAAGCGATCTTTGCCCGGCCCGCATGGGGATCCGGATACATCTTTCCGGATGTGACCTAAGCAGCTGCCCGGGCAGGCCCCGGGTCTCTTTACCAAATAAAATGATACTCTCCTGGTTATAGCTCACCTGGGAATAAAACTTTTCGCCCTTGGTGGTCACATAAAAAATTGGCCGCTCTTTTTGGCTGAGCAGCTTTTCTTCCAGACTGGCCAGGTCTGGCCAGACTGTCAGCTGGAGTTGGGGCCAGTAATCCAGGCCAGCCCGGCGCAGCTGCTTTTCTGCCAGTGAAAAGCCCAATGGCTCAACCAGATGCAGATGCAGGCCGGCAGCAACGCAGGTCCGGGCTATATTGCCGGTATTTTGCGGTATTTCAGGTTCAACCAGCACCAGATCCACTCTTATCACTTAACTGCCGGCCGTGGCCAGCAGCTCCTTTGCTTTTTCTTCAAACTTACGCAGGCGGTGGTTCATGCCCGACTTGCCCAGAACCGGCTGCATGAGCTCCCCCAGCTCCTTGATGCTTAAATCAGGATTTTCCTGCCGATTCAAAGCCGCCTCAAGCAGTTCTTTGGGCAGCAATTGACTGAGTCCGGCGGCTTCCAGCTGGCTGAAAAGGCGCAGTTGGCGGGCAGCTGTGTCTGCCACCCGCTGCAGATTGGCATTGTCGCAATTGACAACCCGGTTGACACTGTTGCGCATTTCTTTTTCCACCCGCAAGGACTCATAATCCAAAAGTGATTGCTGGGCGCCGGCCAGCAGCAAAAAATCCGCCAACTGCTGGCCTTCCCGTAAAAAGATCACATCGTAGCGGTCCCGCCTGACCAGGCTGCTGCGAAAACCCAACTGATTGAGCAGGGCCTTGAAAGAGTCGGCAGCTTTGTTCTCCTGGCGGATGGCAAGTTCCAGATGGTAGGCTGCACTAGGTTCACTTATGGAGCCGCAGGCTAAAAATAAAGACCTGAGCAGGGCCCTGTGACAGCTGACTGGCCGGTTGGCAAAGCCGGCCAGGGCAGGCCCGATCAGGCTGGACTTGATATCCAGCGCCACACTGCTGGCAAAAGCTGTTCTGGTCAGGCGGATGGTCCGGCTGCCCTTACCCTGGCGGACAGCAGGATTGAGACCATGCTGCTGATCCAGAAGCATAAGCAGACGGTCAGCATAGCTGGGCAAAGTAGTTGTCAGATCCACACTTAAATCAGAAAATCTCCCGGCGGCCAGATAGGCGGCCGCTAGCTCCACCTGGCGGCACAAGACATCCGGACAAGGGATCTGGCCCAGTTCATCTTTGATTTTTTGGGAAAAGGATTGTGCTTTTTTGCTCATTTTTCCCCCTGGTCCAGCCTTTGCTTTGCGATAGCCAGATCCAAGGCAACCCGGGCCAGCTGCTGGTGGTCATGCCGGATCACTTCATTGCTGATCCGGGCCAGGGGGGCTAAAACCAGCTTAGTGCCCAGGGCTTCGATCGCTGCTTTGTCCGCCTGGACCGGCAGGGCATTTTCCTGGCGGTAGCGGTTGAGCTGGAGTTCGTCTGTCCAGGTGGAGTTGACGACACAATAATCGATGTAGCCTTTGGCACTGCTTTTACCCAGATGCTGGAGCAGGGCCTTGAGATGCCTGGCTCCATCGTAACCGGCTGTTTCCGCCGGCTGGGTCATCAGGTTGCAGACATAGATCTTGGTAGCCGTGCTTTGGCGCAAGGCCTGGCGAATCTCTTTAAAAAGCAGATTGGGCACAATGCTGGTGTAAAGACTGCCGGGACCCAGGATAATAATATCAGCTTCCAGCAGGGCAGCTGCGGCTTCTGGAAATGCCACAGCATCAGCCGGGGTCATAAAGATCTCGGCTATATCCCGGTCCGGTTCAGGCTGGCGCTGGCCGATCTGCCATTCGCCGTGGATGATGGAGCCGTCAGTCATCCTGGCACTGATCTGCAGATCCTGCAAGGAAACTGGCAGTACCCGGCCTTTGACAGCCAGGATCTTGGAGACATTGACCACAGCGTCGTAAAAGTTGCCGGAAACAGCATCCATGGCGGCAATTAAAAGATTACCGAAATTCTGGCCTTTCAGGCGGCCGTCTTGGAAACGATGGTTGAAAAGATCCTCCATCAAGGGCTCGGTATCAGCCAGGGCCAGGATACAGTTGCGGATATCGCCAGGCGGCAGCATACCCAGGTCCTGACGCAACATGCCGGATGAGCCACCATTATCGGCCACTGTGACTATGGCAGTCAGATTGGTAGTGAAAAGCTTCAGGCCGCGCAGGATTGTTGACAGGCCGGTACCACCCCCGATCACAACCGTGCGTGGTCCATGGGCCGGTATTTTCCTGTATTGGCTGATTAAAGCCTCATTCTTCCGTAACATTTTCAGCTCCAAGATCAGGTAAATCATGGCGGGCTGACCTGCGCATGTCCTTGTTCAGGTCCCTGTGATCAACCACCACCCGCAACTTGTTCTGGCGCAGGTGCTCAGCCATCTGTTCAGCAATGGCGACAGAACGGTGCCTGCCGCCTGTGCAGCCAACCCCGATGGTAAAACGAACCTTACCCTCCCTGATGTAAAAGGGGATGGCAAAGTTAAAAAACTCCAATTGCATCCTGATGAAGGTGTTGGTTTCCGGAAAGGACATGATGTGGTCCTTAACAGCCGTGTCCAGACCGGACAAGGGTCTTAAATCCTCAATGTAGTAGGGGTTGGGGATGAAGCGCACATCGATCACACTGTCACAATCCACTGGTACCCCGTACTTAAAGCCGAAAGACTGGATCAGGATGGTCAGCCTTTCATCACGTTCTTCGCTGGAGAGCATGGCATAGAGCATATCACGCAGCTCACCGGGAGACAGGGCTGATGTTTCTATCACATCAGCTGCCAGCTCCTTGACCGGAGCCAGACGCTGCCTTTCCAGCTCAATGGCCTGGACAATGCTGCGGCCCTGGGCCAGGGGGTGGTTGCGCCGGCTCTGTTTATAGCGGCTGATCAGGGTCTGGTCAGTGGCATCTAAAAAGATAATGCGGAAGCTGACTCCCAACTGGTGCAGTTTATCCAGGCTGGTAAAGATATCCTCAAAGCGGTCTGTGCTCCTGATATCGATCACAAAGGCCATCTTGTCATTGTCCGGCTCCTGCTCCAACATGATGTCATGCCTTTTCAGGTAGGGCACCAGCAAATCAGGCAAGATGGCGGGAGGCAGATTGTCGATACAGAAAAAACCCATATCTTCCAGATAGTTGGCTGCCAGGCTTTTGCCGGCCCCGGACATTCCGGTCAGTATTATGATATCCATTTCCCTGCTCCTTTATCCCGCCTGGCTGGCCGGGTAATCTTGCCAGTCACCGATGAACTTGATCTCCGGTTCCAGCACAACGCCTGTGCTTGCAAAAACTGTCTGCTGGATCTGTTCAATCAGGCTGCGCACATCAGTAGCGCTGGCCTGGCCGCGGTTGACAATAAAGCCGGCATGTTTTTCTGAGACCTGGGCGTCACCGATCCGGTAACCTTTCAGCCTGCAATCACTGATCAGCTTGCCGGCATAATGGCCGGGCGGACGTTTGAAGGTGCTGCCGGCACTGGGCAGTTCCAAAGGCTGGGAGCTGCGCCGCCGCTGGTTCAGTTCTGTCATCCGGGCGATGATCTGATGGTAGTCCGCCTGCTGCAGGCGGCAGCTAACCTTTAGGATAATGCACTGGCGGTCAGAGAACATGCTGTGGCGGTAGGCAAATTGATGGTTTTCCAAGCGAACTGTGCGGATATTCATTTCTTCATCAAGATATTCTGTTTCCAGTACTATATCCTGCATACAAGAGTCATAGGCACCGGCATTCATCTGCACTGCTCCGCCGACTGTGCCAGGTATGCCGGCGGCGAACTCCAGGCCACCATAGTGCAGCTTGGCAGCGATGCCGGAAAGCTGGGCCAGCCTGGTGCCTGCCTTGACCAGCAGCAGATCCTGTTTTTGTTCCACCCCGGCAAAATTACTGCTGATTGCCATAACCATGCCCCGCACCCCCTGGTCTGAGACCAGGATATTGGAACCTTTGCCGATCACAGTCAAAGGAATGCCTTGCTGGCGGCAAAAGCGCACAGCCTGGATTATTTCTTCGCTGTCAGCCGGTTCAAAAAAAATATCAGCACTGCCGCCGATGGCAAAAGTGGAATGCCGGCTCATCGGTTCAGCAAAGTAAAGGCGCGGTTGGTCGTTTTTGTTTTTCAGAGCAAGCATGGATTCCAGCTGGCCAGCAAGAGTTGATGATATTAGCATTCCCATCCTCTAATAGTAATCCGGGCCAAAAACCCGGTCAGTCAAAGCCTTGGCTGCATTGTAACCCATTTTTTTCTGGCGGAAGTTGATCGCGGCAACTTCAACGATAATAGCCAGGTTGCGGCCGGGCCGGACAGGGATCGTGATAGACGGTACCTTGATACCTAAAATATCAGTTTCCTCTTCCTTGATACCCAGCCGCTCATAGTGCTTTTGTTCATCCCATAATTCCAGGTTAATGACAAAGTTGACATTTTCTTGCATTTTGACAGATGAGACACCATAGAGCTCCTTGACATCCAGGATGCCAATACCACGGATCTCAATCAAGTAGCGGATAATTTCCGGTGCCCGGCCCAGCAAGGTGGTGTCGGAAACCCGGCGCACTTCAACCAGATCATCAGCAATCAGGCGGTGGCCGCGTTTGACCACCTCCAGGGCTGTCTCTGATTTGCCGACGCCGCTTTCACCCAGGATCAGGATGCCCTCACCATACACTTCAATCAGCACCCCATGTAATGATGCCCGCGGGGCCAGCTCAACATTGAGATATTTGACCAAAGAGCTGGTGAACATGGCTGTAATATCCTTGGTGCGCAAGACAGGTATGGCGTATTTTTTGGAACATTCTAAGAGCTCTGGCCAGGCATCGTGATTTCTGGTCAGGATCAGGCAGGGGATACCCTTGCTGAAGAGGGCATCCAGCCGGGCCAGCCTTTCTTCTGAGCTGAGGTTGGCCAAAAAGGCTGTTTCCATATTGCCCAGGACCTGGATCCGGTCAGGGCCAAACTGGTCAAAGTAACCGGCCAGCTGCAGGCCAGGCCGGGTGACATCTGCGACGGTTATTTCAATTTCATCAAAGTTGCCGGCTTCGGCAACAACTTCAAGTTCAAATTCACGAACTAGGGTTTTCAAGGAGACAGGCGCCATAATGCCCTCCGTTATCTTCTATCTGATTTTGCAGCAAAGAGGGACTCTTGCTGCCAGAGCCTCTTATTTGCCTTATTATAAGCTATTTAGGCCTAAAACTAAATGCTCCACAGGACGATAGCCACAAAAAAGCCGGCTTGCGCCGGCTTGCTGGAGCGGGATACGAGATTCGAACTCGCGACTTTCACCTTGGCAAGGTGACAC
>CAZZGG010000143.1:0-5533 GCA_964654125.1 uncultured Oscillospiraceae bacterium | reverse complement strand
CAGTGCAATTTGACTCCTGCCAGTTTAGCTAGGCCAAGCAAGCTGCTTAACTAGGCAAAATATCTCTCAAATGCCCTGCCTGAAGGCAACCGTCGTATTATGGATAAGCCTGCGCGTCCGCATCATCTCATCATAGTTGTCACTGCGCAGGTGGGTCCGGTTGGTCAAAAGCACAACATAGATATCAAGTTCAGGATCAACAATCAGGGAGGTGCCGGTCCAGCCGCCATGGCCGAAGGCCCGCTGGCTGAATAGCTCCCCCATGATCTTTGAGCCACCGATTGGGTTATAAAAGCCCAGGCCCCTCGATTCATTCAGCCCTGGTGTATGATCCTGGGCTGCCAACTCAAGAATTCTAGCGCTGACGATCCTCTTATTATCTAACTGGCCGCCGCCCAGTAGCATGCGGGCAAATTTCACGCAATCTGCCAGGCTGGCAAAAAGGCCGGCATTGCCGACTGGCTGACCAATATACCTGGCATTATAGTCATTGACGAGACCTAGCAGGTCAGGATCGGTGGCTGTAGCTGCAACATTGGCACTGGCCGGATGAAAGCTGGTGTCGTGCATGCCGAGTGGGGCAAAGACTTGTTCTTTTGCCAAAACAGCCAGTTTTTCGCCGCTGGCTTTTTCGATCAAGCGGCCCAGCACAATAAAACCGGGGCAGGAATATTCCACCTGCGAGCCGCGGGCATGCTTTAAGGGCCGGCTTAGTATCTCCTGGTCTATGCGGGTCTTATCTAGATGCACTAGGGAAGCGCTGCCCAGCCCGGATGTATGGGTGAGCAGATCCTGGACGGTGATTTTGCCAACATCGCTGGCCAGTCCGCTATAAAACCTGGCCAGTGGGTCACTCAGGCAAAGCTCACCATTTTCGATCAGCTTCAGGCAAAGTATGGTGGTGACCATGATCTTGGTCACAGAGGCCAGATCATACAAGGTGGCCCCATCAGCCAGGACTGCTTCCGGCAAAACCTGACGCTGGCCTGTCCAGTAGCTAAAGAGGTTCCCCGCGCGGTTACCCACTGCAAAATGGGCACAGCTGAAAAGCTTAGCCTTGATCGCCTCTGCAATAATTTGCTTTATTTTCTCTATTCCCTTAATCATTTGCTTCTCCTCTAGCCTTTGACTGAACCTATCATAACACCCTTGATAAAATATTTTTGAATAAAGGGGTAGATTGTCAGGATTGGCACTGTAGATACTACTATCAACGAGAATTTGAGCAGGTCAGCCAGGCCTTGTTTGGCCACCATTTCTTCGACATCAACCAGGTCGGCCACATCAATCTGGTTAGCAACCAGGATCTGGCGCAAGATCAACTGCAGGGGGTAGAGCCGGTCATTATTTAAATAGATTAAGGCACTGAAGTAAGAATTCCAGTGGCCCACTGCATAATACAAGGTTAACACGGCAATGATCGGTTTGGAAAGAGGCAGCAAGATGGAAAAGAAAAAGCCCGAGTCAGTGCTGCCATCGATTTGAGCTGCATCAAACAGCTCGTTCAGGATACCACTGGAGAAAAAGGTCCTGGCTAGAATCATATTATAAACAGACATGGCCCCTGGGATGAGCATGACCCAGATGGTGTTGACGAACTTGATCTGCGTCATGAGAATGTAGGTCGGGATCAGGCCACCGCCAAAAAACATGGTCAGCAGGAAAAATCCCATAAAGAAATTTCGCAGCGGGAAATCCCTGCGCGCTAGAGGGTAGGCGCAGGTCAAGGTGACTGCCAGGTTAATCAGGGTGCCGGCAGCAGTATAGAAGATGGTATTGCGATAGGACAAGAGAATGAGGCGGTGGGCAAAAACAGCCTTGTATCCTTCCAGGCTAAAGTCAACCGGCAAGAGGAAAACCTTACCGGAAATAACTGCCCGCGGTGAGGAAAAAGATGAAGCCACCACATAAATTAAAGGATAGGCTACTACCAGGACAAAAAATATCAGGACAATATTAACCAGAAAATATAAAATCCGGTCTCCTGCTGAATGCTGGATTTTTCGTTTGCGTCCCAGCTGATTATGTTTATTTATTATTTCTTGATTTAGCATAAAGATCCTCCCGGCTTAAAAAAGACTGGCGCCATCTTCAACTCTGCGAGCTAAAAAGTTGACCATCAGCAAGATGAAGCAGTTGATCACAGAATTGAAAAGACCGATTGCCGATGCATAGGAAAACTCAGTTCCCCCTCCGGTCATACCGATGCGGTAAACATAGGTCGAAATAACCTCAGACAGCGCCATATTAGCTGTGTTTTGCATCAGGTAGACTTTTTCAAAGCCAACACTCATGATACTACCGGCATTAAGAATCAGCATAATGGATGCCGTCGGTAGTAAAACGGGAAAATCAATATTAATCACCCGCTGCAAGCGCGAAGCCCCATCAATCTGGGCCGCCTCATGTAGCTCAACATCCACATTGGCCAGGGCGGCAATATAAATAATTGTTGACCAGCCCAGGTTTTGCCATATACCGGACCAGACATAAAGATGGGGAAATACTGAAGCTCTGGTGAGCAGATCTCTGGGATAGCCAGTCCCGCCCAGGAAGCGGTGCAGGGTGCCGTAAAGGCCCATGATTGGGTTAAACATTTGAATGATCATGCCAACCAGGACAGTGACAGAAATAAAATGGGGCATATAGGTGACGGTTTGGACCATTTTCTTGAAGCGGATATTTCTGACCAGATTGATAGCCAAGGACATACAAATCGCCAGCGGCGTTCCTGTCAGCAGGCCATAAAAGGAAAGACGCATCGTGTTCAGGACAACCCTTTTAAACTGGAAGGAGCCAAAAAATCTTTTGAAGTGCTTAAGACCAGCCCAGGAACTGCCCCAGATCCCCTGGCCCGGGGTAAAATCCTTAAAAGCTATCTGGACCCCGAACATAGGGTAATAAGCAAAGATTAAAGTATAGATAACTGCTGGCATTATAAACAAAAACAATTGCCAGTGTTTGCAGCAGCGCTTGTAAAAATTAGACATAGCCTTGCTCCTTTGTGCCGGTTGATTCAATGAAGGACACGTTGTATAAGGTCATTCCCATTCTAAAGAAAAGATCATTTCTGTCACAGATGATCAGATAATAATATACTTTGGTCTGGCAAGAAAAGGAATGGGCGTAGTGCACTACACCCATTTCCTTTTCTCACTCAGAGATTGCGTAGATACCACTAATAGAAAAACCTTTAGATTTTTGCTGTCTTTCTATTAATCTTTGCGTTAGTTGGCATTCATGCGGTCATAGCAAACTTGAGCGGTCTCTAGCAGGGTGGCAAGACCCATTGATTCGAGAGTGGAGACATATGAATCCCATTCAGTTTCTATATTGATTTCACCAAGAATAAATCTTGTTTTTGATTCATCAACATAGGAGTTGATGGTTGTCTGGATTTCGTTGATTTTTTCCAGTTCTTCTGCTGTGTAGATCAACCTGTTAACCAGTTCTTCTGGATGGTTATCGTAACGCAGGGGTACAGTTTCGTACCAGAGGTCCCGCATCTGGTATTTACGGTATTCATTAGGGTAATCACTCATTTTTAAGCCACCAAAGAGTTTGGGCGGTAACTGGTTCATGGCGTTGATATGCCAGATTGTATTATTTTCCGATGTCCATCTGGACACGCGGGTATCAGTTGCCATACTCTGGAAAACAACTTCGTAACCAGGAATAACATGGTTGGGTGAACCTTCTGTTGTGTAATCCCAGTCCAGTCCCTGCACACCATTTCTCATGGCCAGTGACATGTCTTCCCTGGAAACTGCGTCCATCACGCGGAAGGCCAGTTCAGGATTTGCACAGCTGCTGGTGATCTGGGTGTTATAAGCGCCAAACCAGCCGCTGTTGGCTGACCAGTTGACACCTTCAGGTCCGACCATGGCCGGCAGGGCCATATATTCCATAACACGGGGCGCACCATCAGTACCAAACAAGGGTGAGGGGTGGCCGACAAAAGCACCAATGATGCTGGGATCATCGCTCGGATCGGACAGGATAGCTCTGAGCTCATTTTGGGTCTGGGAGAAGGAAAGAGGTGAAAGCAGCCCTTCATCCGCCAGCATAAACATGTAGCGCAGGCCTTCCCGCCATTCGTCTGTGGCATAAGGGGCATAAATCTTGCCGTTTTCGGCATTAAGGCCCACACCGTTATTATAGATGAATGAGTTCATCAGGTAAGTGGTGACGCTGCCAGCCCAGTCTATATGACCGATCAAGGGCACTTCATCATCAGATTTGCCATTTTCATTGGCATCATTGGCATTGAAAGCTTTTAGGACGTCATAAAGATCATCGGTTGTTTTGGGCACTTCTTTACCTAAAGTATCCAGCCATTTTTTATTCATCCACATACCTGTGGCAGATGAATCGCCTGGATCAATGTAGTAGGAAGGATAGGCATAAATATTGCCATCCGGTGAGGCACCATATTTCATCAGGTCAGAGATTTCTTTGTCTGAAGCCCACTTGTTCAAGGTCTCGTAGAAGTAAAAGGCCTCTGTTTCAAAGTAGTCATTCAAGGCAATCAGCTTGCCGGTTGAACCGTAGTCAAATCTTTCCTTATCAGAAAAACCCATGATCACGATATCAGGCAAAGTCTGGTTGGCCGAAACCATCAGGCTGAATTTTTGTTTTGCTTCTGTGCCATCAGTCGGCAAGAGCTCGAAGTCCAGATTTACACCGGTCACGTCTTCGAGTAATTTGGTGAAATCATTGTCCTTGTAGTCAGTTGTCAAAGCGTGCTGGGAAAGACCAAATGTCAGTGTTGTCCCATCTGTCACCAGAGGCAGTTCACCCGGTGCAGGCAGGCCGCCTTCTTCAGGTGTCGTGGCTGCGCTGCTAGCACCTGCAGTTGCTTTGCTTGTGCCAGCAGCTGTCGTTTGCGCCGCTGTACCAGCAGTTGTTCCGGTCGTGCTACATCCAAGCAGACCAACTGTCCCCAGCAAAAGAGCCAGGCCAATGGTGCAAAGCCGCACCACCAGGGCAGTAGACTTTCCTTTTTTCATTACTTATACCCTCCTAGAGCAAAATATTGTCAGCAATAACAATTTATTGCCAAAAGCTGCTTTAATTGTAGGTGGATTGCCCAGGAAAAGACAAGGTGACATATAGACCATATCCTGACATTTACTTCTTTTTAGCCTGATTCAGCTGGAAATATCATTCAAATCAGGACTTATGTTTATCGCGCCGTTTTTTCCAGCTGATTCTAGGCACAAAAGCTGCCTTTTTGCATGGCCCAATGCTTTGATCCGGCCCTGCTTTTAGGCAGCTTGTCTAGCTAGGCTACAGGTCTGGCCAGAAGGCTGTCAATGACTGCCATCTAGCCCAGCAGCTTAATATACAGATTCATTGCCCAAGGGCAGATTCTTGATCAGTTCAGATTTCCTGCCTGTGTTGGGTGAAATACCGTACTTTTTGCGATATACCTTGTAAAAGGTGTTTGCTGAATTATAGCCAGAGGCGCTAGCTATATCGGCTATGTTCAAATCAGTTTCCAGCAGCATCCTGTTGGCCTGGCTAATCCTGA
>CAZZGG010000142.1:0-5546 GCA_964654125.1 uncultured Oscillospiraceae bacterium | reverse complement strand
GCAGGACCAGCAGTTCCAGTTCATCTGCCCCCAGCGAAAAATGTTTTTGCTCATTCATTGCTGCTGTCTCCTCAACTAAAAAGTTGCAGATATTTAGCCAGATCAGCAGCTGTGTCATCGGGCAGCTGGCGCAATTGGCGGGTTAGACCGGCAGCCAGGGCGGGATCGTCAAAAAGGCTTTTCAGGCCAGCGGCCACTGCTGCGCTGCTGATGTCCACGACCAGACCCTCCTGGCCGTCCTTGATATTGTCGTGCACTGTGTCATAGGCAGTGACCAGGATGGGCTTGGCCAGGATCTTTGCTTCATCTAGCACCAGGGACTTGCCTTCAATGCGGGAGGTCTGGACAAAGATGTCAGCATGGTGCAGGTAGACATAAGGATTGGCCTTTTCGCCTAAAAAAGCTACGTATTCCTCCAGGCCCAACCGGCTGCTTTCCTTGCGGAGGCTGGCCAGCAAGGGGCCTTTACCGATAAAAAACCACTTAAAATAATAACCGGCTTTTTTAAGGATGCTGGCTGCGGCCAGGGCCAGGTCAAAACCTTTTTCGTAGGAAAGCCGGCCAATCGAGAGCAGTATCCAGCCTGAAACAGCCTTGTATTCAGCCGGCAGCTGCTCGGTTTGAGCCAGCTGCCAGATCAGGCTGGCCGATGACAGGTTGGGGATAATTTGCACCTTGCCGGTAAATTCCGGAAAAATCTCTAGAAAATAAGTGGCACAGCTGCTGGATACAACAACAATCCGGTCTGCTTTGGCAAAGTATTGCCGGTCATAGGCCAGGTCACGGCCCTGTTCGGTATAGCGGGTGTGGATCCACATGATCTTTTTGCTGGCTTGGACTTTATCTGCCAGATAATAATTGGTGTAGCCCTGCAGGTAGGAGACGGCTGTATCGTAATATCCAGCAGCTGGTGGGATGACTTTTTGCCAGATTTGCCACCAGACGCGCTGCTTTTCGGCAAAACTGGCCTGATCCTGGCGCTTTTGCTGGAACTGCCACTTGATCTTAGCCAGCAGGCTTTGCCAGCTGACAGCCCGCCAAAAGGCCTTGCTCAAGAGAGGCTGCTGCATGCAGACTAATTCCCGGTCCGGTTCGACCAGCTTGACATAGGCGGGCAGCTGCTCGTAAAAAAGACCTTCTTTTTTGATCAGTAAAAGGCTCAGCTCATAATCGGCCTGCTGGTCAGCCATTTCCAAGAGCAGGGAAAGCAGGCTTTTTTGGGCCCCGCCACTGGCCATATCATGCATGATCAGCAATATTTTTTTCATTTTACCACCTGCCTTAAACTTTGGACCTTTGCGGGCAAAACCAGCCAGCTGCCCAGGATTTCATCCCATTTTGCCGGATAGAAGGGCTGGTATCCGGCCCAGTTGAAAAAGGTCATTTCATTAAAATAGATCCTGCCTGCGATATTGAACAGATCAACCCGGACATGGCAGATGTCTTGGGCTAAAAGGGCAGCCACTTGCTTCATCTTGGCAAAATTCTGCGGCTCCAAGACGGCATAATCGGCCTTCTTGATGCCGGCAGACATGGCCAGGGGTTGGAAGTCCATATCAAAATAATCGTAACGGCAGTCATCCCCCTTATCGACCGAATGAAGCAAAAAGCGGGGCTGTCCGTTAAAGCAAAAAAACTTATAGACATTAAGGACCGGACTGGTGTCATCCTCATACTGGTCTATCGACCTGTCATCCAGGTATTGCTCAGCGATTATGCGGGGCTGGATCTGCTTGTAAGGCCATTCCCGGGCCACATAAAAGTAGTTTTTGGCCAGGGAACTGTTGAGAAACTTTTTTGCAGCAGCCAGGTCGAGGCAGCTTTTGTTGCGGCAGATGATCAGGCCATCGCAGTCATGGGTGCATTTGAGGACAAAGCGCTCAGGCAGGCTGGTAAAATCGATCTTGGCAAAACTCTGCCAGACCCCCAAAAGCGGCACCAGATATTGCGGACCAATAGTTCTGGCCACAAAATCACGCACGGCATATTTGTCAGCCATCATGGTGAGTTCCGGCTTTCTGTTATAAAGTTTCAACCACTGCAGTTTTTCATTGTAGGTCTTGGGGTTTTTCAAATTGAGTTTTTGGCCCAATTCGGCCTGGTGGCGGATCTTGAGGTAGAGCTTGTCCGGCAAAATAAGACCGGCCTTGCTGCGTAAAAGCCGCAAGATAAGTCTGTTTATGCTTTTTGGTGGATTTGTTTGTTTACTCATGGCATATCTCCCAGCAGAAAGGAGCTAATATTAACTGGGCAACTGCCCTGGCCTTCTTATAATCTTCTTTAAAGGCCTGATAAATTTTTTTAGATGAAACATAATAGGCGCCAGGAAAAGGCTGTAAAGGATATAGATTTTCTCGTCCAGCAGCTGCAAGGGCAAGGGGCTGCAGCTGCTGGCCAAAAGTTCAGAGAAGCTGGCCAGATAAGCCCGGTTGCGCTGCAGAGTCTTGTGCAGGCTGGCCAGCTCTTTTGCGCCGTTGCTGGCCGGATGCAGGGCCACGGTGGTTAGGCCCTTGCATTTTATGGCGACCCGGTAGGAACGGCAGGGTAAAAACTTCAGACCTCGGCGCAGGTAGGGCTGGTGGGAACGGCCGTCACTGATGAATTTGAAGCCGGCCTGGACCAGGGCCTGCAGCGTGTTCTTATCAAAAGAATGGCCTGGTGCGGCAAAGATATCTGTGTCCAGACCATGCTGGTGCATGATGGCCCGGCCCTGGGCCAGCCTGTCCAGCTGCACAGCCAGGGCATGGCCGGCGAATTCACTTTTCGCCCAGCCGGTCATCAGGCATCTTGCTTCGCTATCATATAGATGCTGGTAACCATGCATGGCAATAAGATAACCCTGGGCCTTTAACTGTCGCAGGTTGGACCAAAAGAGTGGATCAGCTGGCTGCCTGAGCAGGTAGGGGTCCTGATTGGCGGGTATCACGCAAAGCAGGGGCCTGATTCCGGCCTTTTCCAGCAAAGCCAGGGCAGTCTGGAACAGCTCCTTATCCATCTGGGGGCAGACATCATCAATGCGAAAGGCTATCTTCTTCACATAAATCACCTGGTCTTTCTCCCCAAGCAGCTGCCTGGCCAGCTTTGAATTATTTCTTGCCATTGGGCACAGATCAGATCCTTATCCAGCAGTGATCTGACTTTTTCAGCCTCCTGGGCCATGGCTTCGGCCTTTGGCCTGTCAGCAGCCAGCTGGAGCATGGCCTTACTAAGGCGAAAGGCGTCCCCCACAGGTGTCAAAAGGCCATTCACCCCGTGCCGGATGAACACTCTGGCACCACCGGGCGGACAATCTGTACAGATGCAGGGCAGGCCCATGGCCATGGCTTCCAGCATGGAATTTGCCAAGCCTTCATAGTCGGAGGCCAGCACAAACATGGCGCAGTCACGTGCCTTTTCATGCACATGCGGGTCAAAGCCGTGCAGGATCACCTTGCCGGCGAGGCCTTCTTGCTGGATTTTTTCCTGCAGGCTTTGCCGGCAGCTGCCCTTGCCATAGATGCTGAGCTGGTAAGCCGGCTGTTCCTGGCAAAAGAGAGCGAAGGCTTCAAGCAAAAGAGGGTAGTTTTTCTGGTCTTCGAGGCGCCCAAAAGAGACAATGGTATTTCTTCTGGGGCCCTGGTGGCGTACCGGCAGGCTGTCAGTGAGTGGATTGGCAATAATTGTTCCCTTGGCCCTGATACTTGCCGGGAAAAAATCCCGGGCAGCTGGAGTCTGGAATACTAGGGCACTTGCTTTTTGATAGAGCAGCTTTCTCAAGCCGAACAGCCACTTTTTGGCTGGGATACTGTAGGCCGGATCCAGTCTTTCGGAGACGATGATCTGTCTTTTCAGGCCTAGGGCAGCCGCCAGCAGATAGAGGTTGAACATGCTGAAAAAGGATATAAAGACAGCCTGCTTGTTTTTGCGCAGCAATCTGCGCAGATCCTGCAGGCGGTACCAGATTCTGGCCAGGCCCTGCTCCTGGCGCACATAACTGGCATCAACCAGCACAGCCGCAGGCAGCTGGTAATCCAGCTTGTCCTGTTTGAACAGGCAGATCCTGACCGGATGACCCTGGCTGGCCAGATAGCTAGCCAGGATGGTCACGACTCTTTCTGCCCCACCGCCCAGCAGGGCAGGCATAATAAAAATCACTTCGCGCATAAGACCACCGCCGTACCAAAGTCAGCTATGCAGGCTGATGATAAAATCGTAGACATCAAGGATCGAGCTGATCTGCTTATGTTTGCCAGAGTTCGTCATGACCACACCGCCTGGCTGGTGGCCGCCCGAGATGATCTGGCGCATTGAGTTACTGCCAAAGAGCCTTTGGCCGAAAAGGCCCCGGTCCACACCATAGTCGGAATCAAGCTGATAAACGATAGCTGGATAATTAGCTGCTTCACAGCCTGGGTAAAGCTCCTCGCGGCGCTTGGCCCACTCCAGGACGGGCCTGCCTTGGTGTTTTAGTGCCAGCAGGCCGGCAATAAGCTTGGTGCGGACTTTTTCATATTCAGCAGTACAGGCAAAAGCCGCTTGTTCGACCTGGATGCCCCCAGAAGGGTTGGTCCCGTCAAAGTTAGGTGCATATATTTTGTCGCCGGGCGGGAAAATGTGGTCGGCATTTTTTATCTGGTGGGCCAAGGTAAATCTTTTGCCAAAGTTGACGCCTGCTTCCAGCAGATTAGTTTTTTCCAGGCCCAGCAAAAGAGCATGTTTGGCGTATTCCAGAAACCGCTTTTTCAAAGAGGCCTTTTTGAGATAGCCTGCCTGGCTGAGCCATTGGTTGATAAAAAATGTTTTGCTGCACCTTGGCCCATGCCCGTGGTCACTGATCGCCAAAACAGTGTGGGTTTTGCCATACTTATCTATTATCCGGCCGATGTTTTTTTCCAGCAGCAGATATGTGTCCAAGATCGCCCCGCTCAGTTCCTGGTCCTTTTTGGCGGAAGCTTTCGTGTAGCGCCATAAAAAATGCTGGATCCTGTCTGCTGTCAGGATACCTAAAAAGGCAAAATCGTAATCGGCCTGATCCAGCAGCTTAGTAAAAGCGTCGAATTGTGCCTGGGTCAGGGCCAGGTTTTTAGCCAGAAAGCCGCGCATCGTTTTCGCAGTGGGCTGGTCGACCAGGCCGCCCAAGGGTGGCTGGCTGGCCAGATCAAGCAGATCCGGCCTGTTAGTGCTGATCTGGCCACTTTCGAAGACTGGCCCGCTAACCATCAGGCCAGGAACAGGCCAGGCCGGGTAGGCCAGAAAGGGGTTGTAGACTAAAACTTTTTGGCCGGCCTGGCCTAAGGCATCCCAGACAGTCTGGCCCTGCAGACTCTTGTAGTCGCCAGGCCGGTTTTTTTTATAGTCCAGATAGTCGATCGATTCGATCAGACCATGCCGGGCCGGATTCTGGCCGGTGTAGATCGTCATCCAGGCCGGGATGGAGTCGGCTGGCACGACCGATTCAAGGCGGCTGAGCTGCTTTTGCTCATAGAGGGAACGGAAAAGAGCAAAATCAGTCAGGTGCTGGGTGATGTACTCATAATCCAGCCCGTCTAGAACTAGAAGTATGGTTT
>CAZZGG010000141.1:0-5649 GCA_964654125.1 uncultured Oscillospiraceae bacterium | reverse complement strand
ATCTCTGTAGTTGTTTGATGTGAATAGTTTTGACGAGTATTCGTTAGCCTGTGATTTAGTTTTAAAAGTTTTTTCTCTAACTTTTTTAGTAACTGTTCAGTCGGTTTGAAAAATAAGGTCAGAAGCTGCAGATTGGCTGTTTAAAGCAACACGCAAAGCACGATAAGCAGAAATGCCATGTTTGGCCGAAGTTTTAAGATAAGATTTGATCTTCAGATAATTTTCAGCGCCCTCTTTTGTACGAAAGCAGCCAGATACCTTTGCTTTGACTTTTGTCATGCGAACATCCTGCTCAGCCAGATTGTTTGTGAAGGGTACAGCAAAATTTCTAGCAAACAAGAGGACTTCATCTTTGTGCTCATAAAAGCGATCAGCTAATGCCCTGAGTGGCCCTCGTTTTGAGCGGCCTCTTTGACCAGCTTTTCTGGGCAGAATTGGATTTTGCTTTTTACCTGCAAGATCTGATCAATCTGAATTAATATATCGACCCCTTTGCGAGTGATCGGAAACAGAAGGCCAGAAATATACTGCTTTAGCAGCAGTAACAGACAGTGCGCGAGCTAGGATTTTATGTGGACGAAAGTCCAACAGGTAACAAGCCCTTATAGGGCCAGGACAAGAGCAGGCAAAGCAATTGTGCCTTTCCAGCTAGTTTCTAGGTCAGATCCTGCAGCAATCTTGTCACACTGGCCAAGAGCTGTTCACCAGTATCTGGCACTAGGGCACTCGTCGCAGCTAGCCTGGCTTCATAAACACCTGGCACAAAGCATTCGGGCACTGGAATGTAGCCGCAGTAATCATTGGCAAAGGCACTGACCATGGCCAGATCTGGCTGGGCTGCTGCTTTAATACGCAAACCATACTCAACAAAGATCTGGGCTGGTATACCAGCTATGATAAGATCAGCAATCCGGAAAAATTGCAGGTGCACAGGGCGTTTTACTCTTTTTTCTAGGGCACTTTTTAAGGCTTCAACTGCAAAAAATGTTTGCTGGTAGCCAGCTGTATCCGGTTCACTTTGCCCGCTGGCCCAACTGGACTCATAGATCTGGCTAGCAGCCTCCTTCACTCTGGCTGGATCTGGTTTGCGTAAGGTGGCCGCAAAGCTGTTTGAGGCCACCAAAATCGGTCCTGACAGGGGCCGGGCCTCCGTTAGGGCCGCCTGGCAGGCTCCGGCCAGGGCCTGGCCCAGCAGCAGCTGACGCCCCGATGCAGTTGATGCGGGATCAAAAACATTGACATGATTGATATTACCGCAGGCACCGTTTATAAAAACAGTCACAAAATCTGCGCCATAAACCTTTTTCATGGCCTGAGATAGGGCTGCAATATAATCACCTGAGGCCAAGCTACCATTAACAATCGCCGGGTGGCAGGCAAAATTAACTACTGCTCCGACTGGCTGGCCAGCCTGCCTGGCCAGTAGGACCAGGACCTCTGGATCAATCTCTGTATAGGGCTTGATCACCTCCGGGTTGGCCATACCAGGATTTGTCTTGAGGCTGCCATCCTTCATCTGGTAAATCCTGATAAAGGAATAATCAGGCAATTCACTGTTGCCCACTGTCAAACTGGCCGCAGCCCTGCTGCGCCAGGCCAGGATTACAGCATCTGCAGCAGCCAGCACCAACTGGTCCAGATAAAGCTCATCACGGCGCACTTCCTCGCCCCAGTTTAAGGTCGGTCCGCCGGAATGGGTGTGGGTGGCCATGACCATAAGCTGGTCCGGCCTGATACTTGTTGCCGCACTGACCCTTTGCCTGATCCGCTCAGTGATATCCAGCGTTATGCCGCAGGCATCCACTACAACCAGAGCAATCTGACTGCCCTCATCTTCTATACAAAAGGCTCTGGCATAAAGTCTTTCCTGGACGCCCGTCAGATAGCGGGCGGCAAAGCCACCCGGTATTATACTGCCCAAAGGCGGCGTGATATCAGTCTCAAAAAAGCCACACTTGTACATGTTAATTTTTCTCCGCTTGCTGGGCGGGTAAGGCTGCCTTCATGAATCTTTTCAGCCCAGGCAGAACACCTTCCTGCTCAATTTCTGTAAAATCAATCCTGCCCTGGGCAGCAAGATAGCGCAAGATCTCGTAGACCAAAAAGTCTTTTTGCGGCACCATCTGCCCGGGCCAGATCTCTGCTGTAGCTTCCTTGAGGCAGGTCATGCTGCAAGACTCCTGGCCACTGGCAAAGATCGCCTGGCTGATTTTAGCATAGCCTTCCTGCCAGGGCAGGTTGGTGCAGACATCTGCCGGCGGTGTCTTAAAGGGTAAAATATCAAATGAATTCAGTCTAAAGTCAGCAGCAGAATTAACCGGCATAGCTGTAATCGTATGGACTTCTTGCGGCATAACCAGGGCTGAGGTGGCCAAATAAAGTGCCTTTTGACTTTGGCCAATCATCATGGGCTGGTTGATGCGGGCGGCAAAGATGCTGTTTGGCCGGGTGGCATGCAACATCAGGCCGACAATCTCACCGGGAAATCTCAAATAACTCTCCTTGATAGCCTCTGCCCCGCCATAACCTGCCTGCATATATTCTTCGATCAGGTGGCACATCACCTCGCTGCTGTGAACGCAGCTGCCATCTGCCAGGACCGGATATTTGCCCATCCGCTCTTTTTCCTGGGAGCGGTAGCTATGACCTTTTTGGCGCAGCTCCTCTGCCAGCTTGTCTTCATCGGTAAAGCCTGTAAAAAAGCCCCGGCTGCCGTTGGCGACATAAGCCAGCCGGCCGGTGCAGTCAACAAAGGGATGGCCCCATTCCACATCTCCGCCACTCTTGCTGCGGCTGTGAATGATACCAATATTCCCCGGCAGATCCTGGGCATCTGTGTCAGCAATCAGCTGATCAGTATCACCGATCACCTTGGCATGATAGAGCCTGCCCTCACTGATGGTGGCCAGACCAGTGTAGTAACCACCGGCAAAACCTTCCTGCTTTTTGAGCATCTCCAATAGAACCGGTGCTGCTCTTTGCCCGCCGATAAAACCTGCAATATTACACATCTACTCTTCCTCCCCTATCCAGGATCAGGCCAAGCGCTAGCCTGGCCACATTTTCCAAACGCTCTAAACTGACATGCCTGGGAATATCCAGGCTTGTATCACTGGGCTGGCTCTCTCCATGGTGGTTAAAAAAAACAGCCGGGATGCCTCTGTCACAAAAAACCTTGTGGTCACTGATCATGGCCATCTCATCCCGGATGATCTGGTGGTACCCTCCCACCAGGCTGGCCTGACGCTCTAGAGATGCCAGCAAAGGCTCATCTGCACCCTTGACATAGATGCGCGGCTGGCAAAAACAGCCTGCCACTGAATCTATATTGATCACAAAATCTGTCTGATCTATCGCATGGCTGAATTCCTTTTGGTAAAGAGCGGAGCCAAGCATGGCATACTCCTCAGCTCCAAAAGCAATAAACTCCACAGGTAGATCATTTTTTAGGCGGCTCAGCACTTCAGCCAACTCCAGTAAAATTGAGGTACCCGAGCCATTGTCTGTCGCCCCCGGCGTGTCAGAGGTGTCATAGTGGGCGATCACACGGATCTTTTTTACAGCCGTGTCAGCAGAGCTGGCCCAGATATTCTGGCTCTTGCTCTGGTATCTGCGGGTCTTTAAGCTGATTGAGACCGGCCCGGGGTCACTCAGCAACCTGGCTCCACTGCGGCTTGACACCGCGCAGACCGGTATCTTGAAAAAAGGGTCCCGGATGATTTTGGTCAGGTAGCCATCTTCTAAAAAGTCAATGATGATGATCGCCAAAGGTGCTTTTTCTTCCAGTAGCAAAAGCAGCGGACTCCTGTCCTGCCTGATCGGAGCATGGCGCAAAGGTCCGCTGATCAGGCAGATCTTGCCGCCTAGCTCAGCCTGGGCCAGCTGCTCGGCAGTCTGGATATGGACCAGCTCGCCCGTCAGCTCACAAGGCAGGCTGAACATACAGGCACCGCCCTCCGGTGGCCTGATCACATAACCGCTGCCTGTCCTGATCTCTGACTCCAGATGATCCCAGCTGGGGCAGGAAAACTCCTGCTGGCTGACCTTAAGGCCACAGCTGGCAAAATGCTCACTGATATACTGACCGGCCAGCCGATCGTTTTCTGTTCCCAGCACCCGGTGGCCGATCTCGCGGCAAAGCTTGCTATGATGCTGCCAGATCCTGCTGCCGCTAACCAGGTCTGCTGCTTCATTTCCAGAAGGGAATTTTACCTTTTTCATAAACAATCCTTCCTTTGCTAAAAAAACCAGCCCAATCATCTATAATGATCTTACCAATCTCTGTCGAAAAGCCCCTTGCTTTAGACAATATGAAGTGACCCCCGCGATTGCACGATCGCGGATTTACCCGTAACCTTAGCTGTATAGGAAACAGCGGGGATTACCGAATACAATGGGAGAGTCACTCATAAAAAGTATAATTTATGTTGGTATGGATGTCCATAAGTCAAGTTTCACACTTTGTTCTATGAAAGCACAGTTTGGCCTAGATGATGTATTTTTTGCTCATGTGAGAATAAATCCAGAGGCCAGGGAAGTAAAGAAATATCTAGACCGGCTCCAGGAAAAACTTAAACATGAAACAGGTAAAGATCATGTATTTAAATGCGGTTATGAGGCTGGCTGCATGGGTTATACGCTCTATCATGACTTGACCCGGCTTGGCATCGAATGTTATATCATGGCGCCATCGTCCATGCCAGTCTCTCGGGGTAAATCGATCAAGACTGACAAGCGGGATGCCGAGCACATTGCCAAAAGCCTGGCCTACGGTAATTTCAGTCCGGTCTATATACCGGATGCCACCGATGAACAGGTCCGGGACTATATCCGGATGCGCAATGATCATCAGGGCGCTCTGAAGAAGCTAAAACAACAAATCAATGCTTTTTGTTTACGCTTGGGACATGTGTATCAAAAAAGCAAATGGACAGGCATTCACTTGACTTGGTTGCGCCAGCTGGAGCTAGATACTTATGATAGCGAGACTATGGACCAATACCTTATTACGTATGATCTGATGAGTTGCCGCATAGAACAACTGGAGCAGCGAATTGAAGAGTTTTCTGAAGCTGACCGCTACAAAGAAAGAGTGCAAAGGCTGCAATGCTTTATAGGAATAAGAACCTATACAGCCCTATCAGTTCTGGTCGAGATAGGTGATTTTGAAAGATTCGAGACAGCTGATAACTTTGCTTGCTACCTGGGCTTGGTACCAGGCGAACATACAAGCAATGAAAGTGTAAACAGAACTGGTATTACCAAGGCAGGTAATAGCCAGGTCAGACGCCTGCTGATAGAAGCAGCCCACAGTTTATGCCGTGGCAATATCGGCTATAAATCTAAAGAGTTAAAAAGGCGGTAGAAAGACTGTTCTTCTAAAGTAATAGCACATGCAGACAGGGGTAACGAGCGAATAAGGCGAAAAGCTTACAAAATGATAAGAAGAGGCAAACAATATAATGTTGTGGTTGCAGCAGCAGCTCGAGAGCTGGCCTGCTTTATCTGGGGCATGATGACAAATAACTTAGAACCCAGGATGATTGGATAAGCATCTGTCAAACATTGATTTGGAGTTAGGTATGAAACAAAGAACAAATGAGGGTATTTTCAAGGGTTTGGGCGAACAATCAGGTCTGAGCCATTTAC
>CAZZGG010000140.1:768-5693 GCA_964654125.1 uncultured Oscillospiraceae bacterium | reverse complement strand
CCTGGCTGCTTGTTCCGGCTGCTGACTGCTCTGGTTCGGTGGTGCTGCTGATGGCTGGGCTGACCTGACCTTGTGTCTGCTTGGGTTTTTTATCGCCACCAAACAGCATCTTATAGATCAGAACGACACAGCCAATACAGATAGCAAAGATAATAATATAAAAGGCTATTCTGCGACCACGGCCGTATGAATCAATCTCATCGCCAAAGCCTTCATCGGCATAGTCATCATCGGCATAATCTTTTTCCGGCAACTGCTGTTTTTTAGCCTGTGGCTTAATAGGCACGGTGGCTCCATCGCTGGCAAAAGGCAGTTGCTCTTTTTTGGCGGTCAGAGGGAAGCTGGGCCCTGTCTTTTTTTCTGTCTGGAAGCCAGGCTGCTTATCCTGCGGAGCAGCCGGCTGCTGGCGATTGCGGCCCAGGGTCGGGAATGCTGCGGTCTGGGAAACCGGAGCAGCTTCAGGCGCACCAGCCCTGGTAAAGGACATCCGGCCGGTTTTATCCTGGCTGACAATGTCCTCGACAAAGCCGATCATGAACTGCATGGGGGTTCCAGGCAGTTTTGCTGCCGCTTCAGTTATGATCATCCCGGCTGCATCGGCCTGGTCTTCTGCTTCATAGAGCATACGCAAGACTTCGCGCTGGCTGAGCGCTTCCATCAGTTCTCTATTGCAGACAATCAGGCAGTCATCCAGCTGGAGCTGGGCTATATTGGAATACCTGACTGTGCCGGCCACTCCGGCGCAATAAACATCAAGTCCTTCGACTGGTTTGCCGGCAAAATCAATTGGTTTTAAAGGAAAATCATCATTGGTCAGAGGATAAAGGACATCATCTCTATAAAGATATGCACAGCCGTCTCCCATGGTGATGGCAGCCATTTCTGCGTCTTTGACTAAAATTCCAGCAAAATAAGGTTGCTGCAGATTCTCATTCTGCAAGGCTATGCGTCCGGCCACAGCAATAGCACATTCAGCCAGTTCATTGATCTCGTCATCAATATTACTGGCTGGCTGCTTGATCTCCTGCCAGACTTTATCCAGGGGTTTTTTAATCTTTTCCTGATTTTTTTCCGGCTGGGCATTACCGGACATATGAGCATAGATGGCATAGAAAAAACCACGATCTTCACGGTCGAGCGTTATATCTGCAGCCCGGTGTTCCCGCCGTCCGGACATGCGCCCATCAAGATAAAAACCATCTTCTGCACCTGTGGTCGGATAGAACCTTGCGGTCACTGTAGTTGCAATCCGTGTGGTCATGGCTTTATTCGCCTTTGCCATATTGGGCCTCCTGTTTACATAACTATTAGTCATCAGGCTGAACGGCTTAATTTGTGAGCAGACTGTTCCACCTGGCTGATGTAATTATAGCACAAGCAGAGCAGCCCTAATATGACAAAAGGATGTCATTTCGTTTGTTTTTGTTCGTTTTTAAATCAGAGCAGCTGCCTTTGGGCTAAAACAGCAGCTCCGATCATACCAGCATCATTGCGGTGGTGGGCCAGCTCAATCTGACCGGTAAAATAATGCGGCCGGCCGGCAAAGATTCTTTTTATCTCCGCTTGTACTCCATCCAGCAAGATAGGGCCGGCCTGGCTGATGCCGCCACCTAGGACAATCATCTGCGGGTTGAAAATCATGATCAGGCTGGTCAGGCCCCGGCTCAGTTCCCGGATATAGGCGGCAAAGATATCCTGACAGGGCTGCCGGCCCAGGCGGGCCCGATCGATGATCTCCTTGGCTGTCAAGCCAGGCTGCTGCCGGGCCAGGGCTGTGGCGGAAGCATACATTTCCAGGCAGCCGCGTTTGGTGCAGGCACAAAGCAGACCATCTGCATGGATGATGATGTGCCCAAGTTCAGAGGCTGTGTTGTTATGGCCGCGCCAGGGCTTGCCATCCAGCAGCAAGGCACCGCCTATACCTGTGCCCAGTGTCAAAAAGACCACATTATCCAGGCCGGCACAAGCCCCGTCGTAACTTTCTGCCATCAGGGCCACCTTGGCATCATTGTCCACCCAGACAGGGCAGCCCAGGCGCTCCTGCATCAGTTGCCTTAAAGGCACATCAAACCAGGCCAGGTTACCTGCTGTGACCAGGCCGGTGCTGGTGTTGACTGCACCAGCTGTACCAACACCCACTAGATCAACATCCATCCGGCTGATTTTTTCAGCCAGCAGGTTGACCAGGCGGACCGGATCTGCTAAAACCGCCGGCAAGCGCTGGCTTTCCAGCAGTCCTTTTTCCGGATCAAATAAACCCAGCTTGATGTCTGTCCCGCCAATGTCAATCCCGGCTATGCGCATTTCAGACCAGCACCCCCTGCTTATAAACTTTCTGGCCGATTATAGCCAAAATTGGTTCCAGATCATGACCAAAAGCAGCCAGGCGGGCCTGCTGGCCACTTACGATGCTGCCTTGCCGGCCCAGACCGAGCCGCCGGGCCGGGGTAGTGCATGCCATATAAAAAGCATCTTCCAGAGGCAGGCCCAGGCTGGCCAGATTACGCACAGATTGGTCCAGATAGGATATGCCGCCGCTTAAGGCACCATTTTGGCGGCGCTTGACACCATCTTTGATCAAAAGGAGCTGGCCACCCACGTCATATGTGCCATCGGGCAGGCCGGTTCCGGTCGTTGAGTCAGATACAAGCAGCATCCGTTCAGGCCCTTTGTTCTGGTAGATCAAGTGGATAATGGCCGGGTCCAGATGGACAAGGTCACAAATAGCTTCACAATAAACTGACCTTTCCAGCAGGGCTGCAGTCAGGATCCCCGGGTCACGGTGGTGAATGGGCCGGGCTGCATTAAAGGTATGACAGATCGAGTCCAGTCCCAGGGCAAAGGCGGCTTTTGCTTCAGCATAACTGGCATCGGTATGGCCGGCCTGGACAGCTATACCCTCTTTGAGCAGGAAGGCAATCAGCTCAGCTGCACCCTCCAGTTCCGGGGCCAGGGTCACCTGCTTGATCAGGTCCAGGTCACGGCCATACAGTTGGACAAATGTGTCCACACTGGGCGGCAGGATTCGCTCAGGCAGCATGGCACCGGGCCGCTTCCGGTTCAGGAAGGGCCCCTCCAGGTGCAGGCCTAAAATCCTTGCACCAGCCAGCTCATCCTTTGCCTGCCTGACCATGACCTGACGGAAGAAATCCAGCCTGGCAGCCAGGCCGGCCGGATCATCAGCTGATATAGTCAGCAGCAGATCCGTCACTCCAGCTGCCAGTTGTCTGGCCAGGAATGCGGCCAGAGCGGATAGCTCCGGCCGGCCAGGATCAAAGCCTTCGCCACCATGGATGTGCAGGTCGATCAAGCCCGGCACTAGAAGAGGGACCTGTAAATCAGCTGCCTGGTTGGCTGCAGAGACAGATATGATCTGGCCAGCTTGGACCAGAACCTGCCTGTCTTCCTGCCAGCCGGCCGGGGTAAGCAGTTTCTCAGCATTGATCAGCATTTTATTTTCCACCTGTTACTAGTCCAGTGTAACTTCCCTTTGTAGACGGGCTGAATCATAGATACCCTGCAGCATCTTTTGCACAGCCAGGCCATCTTCAACAGGGGCCAGAGGCTTGCTGCCTTTTTGCAGGCAGTCCAGGAAATGGGCAATTTCATTTTCGAAGCCGTTACTTTTGCCAACTGTCGGCTGATTATCAGTCAGATAGCCCTGCGCATTTTCGCCATAAATGGTCAAAGGATCAAGAGTTGCACCAGCCTTGCTGCCACAGATCTGGGTGTAGGCATCCGGTTTGGCATTAAGCGCCCAGCTGGCTTCGACCAGCATACTGGCACCATTGGCAAAATGGATGATGGCAGCAGCAGAATCTTCCGTGTCAAAAGCAGTCATATCGCTATCTAAAGCAACCCAGCGGCTGACGCCTTTGGTCTGGTAATTACCTATCCTGTGCGAAACACTGGCACTAACCCGGACAGGCTGGGGCCGGCCCATCAAAAACCAGGTGCGGTCGATACAATGAACCCCGATATCAATAACTGGTCCACCACCGGCTTTTGACTTGTCAGTGAACCAGCCCAGGGGTGTGCCGCGGCGCCGCACATAAGCTGTTTTGGCATAGTAGATCTCACCCAGATCACCCGCTTCAACCATCTTGTGCAAGAGCAGCTGTTCTTCGCCAAAGCGGCTGACCATGGCCATCATGAAGGGGACGCCAGCTTGATTTACTTCATCTGCCATCTGCTGGGCACTGGCCAGGCTCTCAGCCATAGGCTTCTCACATAAGACAGCCTTACCGGCCCGGGCTGCAGCAATCACGATAGGAGCATGGGCACTGTTCCAGGCGCAGACATCAATCATATCAACATCGGTACCGGCCAGCAGTTCCTCTACTGAAGCATAAGCTTGTGGAATCGCAAATTTCCCGGCTGCCTCCTGGGCCCGGCCCAGATTCACGTCTGCAATGGCCACTATCTCAGCTCTGTCCTTCAACTTCTCATAAGCTGGCAGATGTGCTGACTGAGCGATGTTACCTGCTCCAACCAAACCAATTCTGATCTTACTCATTCTAGTTACCACACTTTCTTATTTTCGCCGTTTGACGGCTTATTAACTAACGATTATAGGCAAATCTGGCCCCGGTGAGCTTTTGCCAGATCTGATCACAGCTGCTGCTGACATCATCCGCCAAGGCACCTTTTTGCCAGGCGGCAAAGTTTTCCTTGAGCTGGACCAGCGAACTGATGCCAACCAGCATGCTGCTGACAGCAGTTTTTGTCAAGGGCCAGCGCAGAGCAAGTTCCAGCAGGCTGAGGCCATGCTGATCAGCGATAGCCTGCAGCTCCTGGCTAGCTTTGAAGTTCACATCTGACCAGTAGCGCTCATAATACATCTCGTTGCCAGCAAACCTGGTCCCTGCCGCCGGTACACCCGGCTTATGCTTGCCAGTTAAGATACCTCCGGCCAGTGGATTGTA
>CAZZGG010000140.1:0-758 GCA_964654125.1 uncultured Oscillospiraceae bacterium | reverse complement strand
GTAGATGGTCAAGCCCAATTTGTGGGCCCTGGCGCAGGGGATCAGCTCAGACTCAATCCCTCGCGTGATCAGATTATAGACATTTTGTGTGATCACAGGGGCCGGGTAGCCGAATCTGGCACAGATCGCCATGATGTCTGAGATCTGCCAGGCAGCATAATTACTGACCCCGATGTAGCGGATTTTACCAAGCCTGACCAGATCAGCCATGGCCGACAAAGTCTCTTCTAATGGTGTCCTGTAATCCGGCTGGTGCAGATAATAAATATCAATATGGTCACAGGCCAGGCGTTTTAAGCTGGCATCCACAGCCGCCATGATATTGCGCCGGCTCAGTCCCTCGCTATTGCGGTCAACACCCATTTTGCCCCGCACTTTAGTGGCGACAATTATGTCGCTGCGCCGGCCCTTCAGGCCCTTGCCGGTGATGATCTCACTTTGGCCCTCAGTATAGATATTGGCTGTATCAAACAGATTAACACCCTGGTCCAGGGCATAGTCCATAATACGCAGACTTTCTGCTTCATTGGTCTGGCCACCAAAAGTCATGGTGCCCAGACTGATCTCTGAAACCCATAAGCCGGTACCCGGCAGGCAATTATACTGCATAATCCTTCCTCCTGATTTATAGCTGTATTTGCGTTATTCCTGGTGGTGAATACCGGGCTCGAACCGGCGACCTCTTGCTTGCGAAGCAAGCGCTCTCCCGTTACTGAAAACTTATAAAAAGCTATAAACTTTTATGTTTCATTCCTTCT
>CAZZGG010000139.1:0-5861 GCA_964654125.1 uncultured Oscillospiraceae bacterium | reverse complement strand
TATTTTAGTTATTTTATATTATTTATAAATATTGCTTAACTGCTTAACTCCCTCCCCAGTGAGCAGTTCTTCTAATAAATTTTATTCTATGAAACCAGCTGGATCTTGCTTGTGCTCGTCATGCAGCAAGTCTTAACAAGAGCAGCCAAAACTTAAGCCGGCTAACTTACATTGGGACTTAAAAAATCCTTCTTACTGGCCTTAGCCTAAGACACGTATCTTTTTTATCTGATCATATCATACCAGTTTTAAAGTGAGGGTCATAATTTGGCGGCCAACTGACTTGCTTCGGCTAAGAGGCGTTCAGCTTCAGCGCCGTTTTGCGTTTGCAGGTAAGCCAGCCAAGCGGGTATGAAATCTGCTTGATCTTTTATTTCTTCCCGGCCGGCTAAAAAGACATCCTTGATCTCTAGCTTATTCCCACTGAAAATGGGGGAGTCGAAGCAGGCAAAGAGGGCGGCTGGCCTTTGCTCTAGATCATGACTTTGATATATGGCATAGAGAGCCTGTAAAGTAAGTTTTTTTTCATCAAGCACAATCAGGTCTGTGTAATGTAACTCGTCAAGCGTGAAGGTTTCTAGATCACCGCCATCTTCATCCTCGGCGGTAATTACGCTTTGGAAAAGCAGTTCATAGATTCTTTTTGCCTCTTGGTAGCGGCAGTCAAAGAGGCAATCTTGAGCAAGTGCGATTGCCTCTTCTATGAAGTCAATCACACCATCAGGATCACTGTAGGAAGAGACCCAGTCATTCATGGTGCCTCTGCCATATTCCTCGTGACATTCGCAAGCCAGCTTCATTGTACCATCTTGCAGTGCGGCGAAATCTCTCTCCAAATCGGCCATCAGCTGCTTAATCTGCTTGTCTGGGATAATTTGTTTATATTCATTTGCAGTACGGTCAGCCTGGCCCAGGCTCTCTTCAAGCAGGTGCAAAAACTGCGATCTGGCGAATTCTTGTGTCTGTCTGGCCAGGTTGTGCAAGACATATTTAGTTTCTGCTAGATTCATCTTTTCCAAAAGCCTAGCCGCTTTTTTGTAAAATGCCTGCATTTCCAAATACATCACCCCTTAATCTATATTCAAAAAAATGCAAACGGATTTGGTGCATCTGGATCATTATAGATTTCACAATCTGCTTGCCAGTCCTCCATGGAAAAGCTGATAGTGTCTAAAAAGTCGTTGTAGGCATCTTCATCAATATGGCCCTTGTCCAGCATACTCTTGTAGAATTTTTTTAGGCTGGCAGCTGTGGTTTTAATGCTAGCTGGGGTTGACCACATACATTTACGGATGAAGAAATTGCCTAGAAAATCACTGATAGTGGAATAATCTAGGCCTTCTGCCATGCGCAGAAGATTGTTCTGCAAATAGGTATTGAGGTAAAAGGAGGCATTCTGGTAGTGCCTTCTTATAGTCACTTCCTTGAGGCCGGATGAGTCAAGGTCCTCCAGGAATTCTGCCAAAAAGCCTTCATTTTCTGCGAGGATTTCAGCGGTCAGTTTTTCATAATCTACAAAGTTATCCATTTTGCACCTCCTAGCAAAATCGCCATCAGTTTGATCTTGCTCATATCATACAATTTTTCTTGGCTGATTTATAGCCTTCAGCAGTATTTTTTCATGATCAGACGCTGGCCTGTGCGGCCTGCTGCGACAAAACCCATTTTCTCATACAATCTGACCGGACCTGGTGAGTCCCATTCAAAGCGGGCAGATCTTATGACAGGAAAAGCTGCCACTGCCTGGTAACCAGAGCTTTTGGCGTCAACTAGAACTCGCCCTAGGAGCTGACTGGCAACACCTTTCTGACGGTGCTGCGGTGCCACCTGAAAACAGACCACACCGATTTCTTGGCCCTTTTTTGCCAGGTTAAAGGGCAGATCATCGATCTGATCAGCCGGGTAACTAGCCCTGTCATTGGCGTTGCACCAGGCGATCACCTGACCGTCCAGATAGGCTAAATAGCCTCGTAAAAGGCTGTTTGCTATCTGTTCTGCAGCGATTCGGCGCGAAGCCAGGCCGGGGTTCTGTTGCAGACAGGAGCTGGCTGCGGCTAAATCATACTCTTTTTTGCCCATCTGGTAAATCTGACAGTAGCAGCGGTAGGGTGAGTCGTCAGTAAAAGCCACGTTTTCAAAAAAACTAAAATAGTCATCAGCAAGTTGCTGGCAGAGTGGTTTGATTACTAAATCCATTTTAACCAACTGAATCCCTCCAAATTATCAAACGTGATGACATCTAGCTTTCTGAGGATCTGGTTCCATTAGACCTTAAAACAGGTGTTGCCAAAAAAAGATCTCTGTCAGCCTAGGATTATGGATCTAACCGCCACGCAAAGTGTTAGAATGTTTCCTAATCACTATCTATGACACATAACTCACCTATATCATAAAAAAATCTCAGGCGGTTATGTTGCCTGAGATTAGCTGGTGCGGGAAACAGGACTTGAACCTGCATGAACATACATTCACTAGTACCTGAAACTAGCGCGTCTGCCAATTCCGCCATTCCCGCGGGGTCGAAGCTTATCTTACAACATGACTCGCCAAAATGCAAGAGGTATTCTATAATCAAATTGAAAATAGTCATTTGTTTTGCGGAGGTTTTTGTGAATAAAAAATTAGATAAATTTGCCAGTTTTATCAAAGGCAAGAAGGTTGCTGTTTTGGGTATTGGCATCAGCAACCGGCCCCTGATCCGTTTCTTGGCCCGTTTTGGCTGTAAAATGACAGCTTTTGATCAGCTGGATGCTGCCGATCCTGTGATAGGCCGGACCAAAGAGGACTTTGCCAGGGAAGGCATCAGTCTGGAATGGTCACTGGGACCAGATTACCTGTACAATCTAAAAGGCTTCGATGTCATCTTCCGCACCCCCAAGGTGCGCTGGGATCTGGCTGAGCTTCTAGCTGAGCGTGAGCGGGGAGCGGTGATCACCTCTGAAATGGAGGTCTTCATGGAGCTTTGCCAGGCACCTGTCTTTGGCATAACAGGCAGCGACGGCAAGACAACCACCAGCACCCTGATCAGCCTGATCCTGGCCCAGGCGGGTTATAAAGTTCATCTGGGTGGCAACATAGGCATGCCACTACTGGATCAGGTGGAAGCGATCCGGCCTTCTGACAAGGTGGTTTTGGAACTATCCAGTTTCCAGCTCATGAGCATGCGGATCAGCCCGGAAACGGCAGTAGTGACCAATATTTCGCCGAACCATCTTGATGTGCATAAAGACTATCAGGAGTATATTGATGCGAAAAGAAACATCCTGCTCTATCAGCCTTTTTATGGCCGCCTCATTCTCAACCAGGCCAATTATGAAAGTTTTTCCCTGGCAACCGAAGCCAGGGGAGAAGTGGTCTTTTTTAATGGTCAGACAGCAGAAACCAGCCAGGGCTTTGTGCTGGACAAGGGCTGGCTGGTCAAAAAGGATCAAGACCAGCTGACAAATATTATTAAAGCAGCTGAAATCCTGATACCAGGCCAACATAATGTGGAAAATTATCTGGCTGCAGCAGCGGCAACCTGGCCTTATGTAAAAGCAGAAGATATTGCGGCAGTGGCACGCAGCTTTCCTGGGGTTGAACACAGGCTGGAACTGGTGCGGGAACTGGACGGGGTCAGGTACTATAACAGTTCCATTGACACCAGCCCAACGAGGACCAAGGCTGCCTTGCATGCCCTGGCAGAGCGCCAGGAAAAAGGTGTGCTGATCTTAGGCGGCCAGGACAAAAAAAGTGATTACAGCGGCCTAGGCGAGGCGATCCTTTCAGTAGCGCACAAGATCGTCTATTGCGGTGCCAATGCCGACCTGATTGATCAGGCCCTGCAAAGAGAAGCCGGCTACTGTGGTGTGCTTTATCAAGAGCTTGAGATAGCCAGATGTGATGATTATGCCTGTGCTGTGGCCAAGGCCCGGCAAATGGCAAAGCCAGGTGAAGTGGTGGTGCTGAGCCCAGCTGGCACCAGCTATGATAAATTCCGCCACTTTGAAGAAAGGGGCAACTTGTTTAAAGAGCTGGTCCACCAGCTAGGATAAGCACAAAGCAGAACCTTTGATCTAACAGGAGGAAATTACTAATGGATGTAATGACGGCTATTCGGGAAAGACGCAGCATCAGGAAGTATGCAGATCAAGCAGTGGAAAAAGAAAAAATTGATCTTGTTCTGGAAGCTGCCAGATTGTCGCCTTCAGCCAGTAACCGCCAAGACTGGAAATTTATTGTCGTGCAAGACAAGGACATGATAGCAGATATGGTCGGGGCTTGTAACAACCAGGGCTTTGTCGGTCAGGCACCTGCAGTGATTGTTGCCTGTGCTACTAATCCAGGCGGTATAATGTCCTGTGGTCAACCGCGCGATACAGTTGACCTTTCCATCGCCACCGCCTACCTTATTTTAGCAGCCCATGAACTAGGCCTGGGCACCTGTTGGCTGGGCAGCTTTAACGAAGCCCGTGTCAAAGAGCTGCTCAAGATCCCAGCTGAGGTCAGGGTTGTTGCTGTTACACCGCTGGGTTATGCAGCAGCCAGCCCCCGGCCCACCAACCGCAAAGACATGGCTGAAATCGCCTGTTTCGAGAAGTACTGCTGAAGCACCAATTAGCAAACTAAAGTAGAAAGACAGCAAAATGAAAGAGAAGTTGGACTGATTGGCTGCGGCAATATAGCTCCCGCTCATATGCAAGCCTTGGGTCAGCTTGATTATGCCCAAATAGATGCTTTTTGCGATCTAAATCCGAGCCGGGCAAAAGAAATGGCAAGACAGTATGCTCCCGCTGCACACATATATACAGACTACAAAAAGCTGCTGTCTGAAAATGAGCTTGACGTTATTCATATCATGACCCCGCACCATGAACATTGTGAGATGGTGCTGGCCAGCCTGGCCCATGGTTGCTATGTGCTTTGTGAAAAGCCCATGGCCATTCATAAAGCAGACGCCAGGGCCATGCTAGAGGCAGGCCAGCTGGGGAGGCTGGGCATAGTTTTTCAAAACCGCTATAACAAATCCACCGTCGCATGCAAAAAGATCCTGGCCAGCTCTGAGCTTGGAGCCGTAAAGGCCATCAAGGTCAATGTCACCTGGTACCGTGACGCCTCGTATTATGCAGCAGATGCCTGGCGGGGCAAGTGGGCTACTGAAGGCGGTGGGGTCCTGATCAACCAGGCTATCCACACGATCGATCTGGCCTATTATCTGGGCGGACCCTTTGCCCGCATTAAGGGCTCTATCTCGCAAGGGCTATTAGAAAACCAGATTGAAGTCGAAGACAACGCCCATGCAGTAATCGTCTATGCCAACGGATCGACCTGCCTTTTGCATGCCAGCAATAACTATGCCGGTAACGATAACAGCCTGATCATCCAATGTGAGTTAGGATCCTTGCACCTGCGCGGGCCAAATCTTTGGTTAGAAGAAGGAGACGATATTCGGGTACTGGTGCAAAGATCAGCTCCCCCCACAGGCAGGAAGGCTGAATACGGCAGCGGTCACGCTTTGCTGATTGATGACTTTTATCAGTGCGCCATGGCAAATAAGCCTTATTGGCTAGACGGTCAGGAAGCCTACCCAGCCCTTTGGGCTGTGTTGTCAACTTACGAGTCGGCTAGAAGTGGTCAGTGGGTCCCATTTGCTTAAAAAAACTAGAGTTAGAAGAAAAAAAGCCTTGGCATGCCAAGGCTTTTTTCTTAAGGGTAAATCCCTTTTATCTGGTGGGAGGAGGTGGATTCGAACCACCGAAGTCGTTGACAACAGATTTACAGTCTGCCCCTTTTGGCCGCTCAGGAACCCTCCCGGATATGAAGTTTTGGTGGGCCTTCAGGGACTTGAACCCCGGACCGACCGGTTATGAGCCGGTTGCTCT
>CAZZGG010000138.1:0-5909 GCA_964654125.1 uncultured Oscillospiraceae bacterium | reverse complement strand
GGTGACTGGATCTTCGCCTGGTACGACCAAGCGGACAATCTTGGCCATCAGCCAGACAAAGGGCAACCACATCAGTGTGTTAATGATATTAAAGAGTGTGTGGGACAAGGCTATGCTCTCCCGCATATAACGGGCCACTGGGGTGAGCAGGTTGGCTTGGCCGGTCACTGTATCGGTGATCAGGGCCTGGCCCAACCAGCTGATTATCTGGTTGGCCAGCCAGGTGTAAGGTTGGAGGATGAGCATGAAGACGACCGATCCAACCAGGTTGAAGATAGTGTGGGCTGCTGCTGTCCTTTTAGCCACCTTGGAAGCACCGATTACTGCTAAAAGGGCAGTAATGGTCGTGCCGACATTGCTGCCCAGCAGGATGGGGATAGATTGATAAAGTGAAATCAAAGGAGTGCCGATGTTGTCCACTGGTGTACTGGCCAGGGTCTGCAAAACACCGATTGAAGCAGATGAGCTCTGCACCACTATTGTCACTAAAGCGCCCAAAGCCATGCCTAAGATAGGGATGTCCTTAATCCTGATCAGCAGGTCTGTGAATGCCTGGCTCTGGGCCAGGGGGCGCATGGCACCACTCATGCTGTTGAGACCAACAAAAAGTGTGCCAAAGGCGAAGATGATCTGGCCCAGATAACGGATCTTGGGCCTTTTAACAATAAACATCATGATGAAGCCGGCGGCCACGAAGAGCCAGGCGAACTCATCTATTTTGGCAGCCACGATCCAGGCTGTCATGGTTGTACCGATATTGGCGCCCATGATGACCCCGATGGCCTGGGATAGGGTCATCAGGCCGGCGCCAGTGAAGCCGATCACCATAACTGTGGTGGCCGAAGAACTTTGAATGATCAGTGTGACGAGTGCCCCGACCAAAACTCCTTTAATCGGTGTATCTGTCAACAGGGATAGAAAGTGGCGCATCTTATCGCCTGCTGTCTTTTGCAGGCCGTCGCCCATTTGCTGCATGCCGTAAACGAACAAAGCCAGTCCGCCCAGCAATGCAAAGATTGATTTAATATCCATTTAAGACTCCTTGTCTTTGGCAGCCCCTCGCTGCCTCATTATTACTCATACACATTCAGGACAATTTTACATTAGATCAGAGTAGAACACAATATAAAAAAAGCCTGCTGCAGGCATGAGTCGGGCAAACAGGCTCCATGTTATACTAAAAGAGGATAAGTATTGTTTGATTTAGCTCGAAAAAGGAGAGTTTTGCGATGTTGGATTTGAATGAACCCAGGCTGCTCCGGGAAGAGATGGAAAAAAGCCTTGCTCCTTTTGCGGCAACTAGTGCTTCCAGCAGGGGGCGCCTGTTGGAAGAAGAGCCTTGCTCTGTGCGTACTGCCTACGAAAGAGATGCCGGCAGAATTATTTTTTCGCTGGATTTCAGAAGGATGCGCCAGAAAACACAAGTCTTCTTTAATCCCAAAAATGACCACATCTGCACTCGTATGGAGCATGTTATCACTGTTGATTATATAGCCAACACAATCGGCCGGGCCTTGAATCTGAACCTGGATCTGATCCAGGCAGTTGCCCTGGGCCATGATCTGGGCCATGCACCTTTTGGTCACAGTGGTGAGGCCACCTTGAATAAGTGTTTTAAAAGCCACAGCAGCGCTAATAATGCGTTTTTCCAGCATGAGGTGCACAGCCTGCGCATAATTGATCTCTTGGCCAGCCACCACAAAAGGATGGGGCTTAACTTGACTTTTGAAGTGCGCGACGGGATTGCTTGTCATTGTGGTGAAAATTATGATGAGTACAAGCTGGTCCCGCACAGAAACAAACAAATTACTGACTTGGCAAAGTCAGCCCGCCTGCATGAGATGCCAGCCACCCTGGAAGGCTGTGTTGTCCGCATGGTGGACAAAATAGCTTATGTGGGCAGGGATATTGAAGACGCTGTCCGGGCCGGGATCATGGAAAATGAGGACCTGCCTGAGCGGATCCAGCAAGTCCTGGGTAAAACAAATGGTGAGATAATCAACACTCTGGTCAAGGATATCATCAGGAACAGCTATGGCAAAGATGCTATAATCCTCAGCCCACATTATGGCGAGAGTCTACATGAGCTCTTGCAATATAATGTTGAAAGAATATACAGCTCAGCAAAGATAAAGCGATATGAGTTAATGGTGAATAATGTTATTGCCGGATTATTTGAAGCTCTAGTAGGGGCAATCAAAGATCCAGAGAAAATGGCAGCTAGCGACAACCGGGTCCTGGCCAGCTTTCATGAATATTTGCAGGCACGTTACCGGGATCTGGGCCAGCTAGGCCCGCAACAGGTGGTTGATTATATTGCCGGTATGACTGACTCGTATGCAACTAAATGTTTTGAAGATTTGTACTGGACATAAGAGAAAGGGAATCACCATGACATATCATTTTCTGGCCATGCTGCACCGGATGCGCTATATCAACCGCTGGAGCCTGATGCGTAACACCCAGGCAGAAAATATAGCTGAACACACCTTGCAAGTAGCCATGGTGGTACATGCTTTAATTGAGATCAGGCAACAGTATTTTGGCGAGGGCAGGATCAGCCTTGATGCGGGCCGGGCTGTTTTACTGGCTCTTTATCATGATGCGCCCGAGATACTGACCGGTGATCTACCCACTCCAGTAAAATATGCCAACCCTGCTATCCGTGATGCCTATCAGGCAGTGGAGGACGTGGCGGTAAATAAGCTCTTATCCATGTTGCCAGAAGAACTGGAACTGGCCTACCGCCCTTTGTTGCAGCCGGACCTGACAGACCAGGAAACTGCTGAAACAATGCGCCTAGTTAAGGCGGCAGACAGGATCTGTGCTTACGTCAAATGCCTGGATGAGAAAAAAGCTGGTAACTGTGAGTTTCGCCAGGCTGAAATTTCCATCCTGGCCACGCTTGAACCTTTGGCCCAAAGCCTGCCGGAGGTGGACTGGTTCCTGGAGCAGCTCCTGCCCTCTTATAGCCTTTCTTTGGATGAGCTATCCTAAATTACTAAAAAGTAATCAAAATATAATCTGCCTGTAACATAAGATTCTGCTGGCTGTGTTATGCTATTGCTGAAAAATATTACTTATTAACTCTTGGGAGGATATTTTGCTGATAAGAAAATACGCCGAAAAACTTGTCCGCTTTAATAAACGTCAGCTAATTTTTATCCTGCTGCTTGTTTTAGCTGTGGGCCAGCTGGGTTTTTTTGCGATAGGACCCGGCCTGATGGCAGCAAAATCTGCGACAGTCTGCCTTGCAGAAGCTGCAGTTTACGAACAGATAGCAGGTGAGATCATTATTGCCCAGTTGGCAATCGACCAGATAGTTGATGTGCTTGAGGAAGAACAGGATGAAGCTGGTCAGGACTGGTATAAGATTAGCTGGGAAGAAAACGATGAAGAACAAACAGGCTGGCTTAAAGCAGAAAG
Source organism: uncultured Oscillospiraceae bacterium (assembly GCA_964654125.1). Classification (GTDB taxonomy): domain Bacteria; phylum Bacillota; class Clostridia; order Saccharofermentanales; family UBA5734; genus JAAYBY01. The sequence continues at coordinate 2,483 of CAZZGG010000138.1, read as the reverse complement.
CATCCAATTGGAGCCTGTTGCCAGAAGCTTAATGACGACTGCAGCTAATAATACAGATAACTTCACAGCCTGGCTGACCGAGCAAAAGTTTCCGCAAAGTTACTGGCCAGCCCTGGAGGCCCTGCATGAAAAATATCCCCAATGGATTTTTAAGTCTGTTGCAACCAATCTCAGCTTTGCAGATGCTGTGCAGCACCATTCTGCACCGGGCGCGGTTTTGATCTCCAATAAATATTATGATGATGCCTATTTATCATTAGAGCCGAATGCCTATAACTGGTATACAGATACCTGGACCCCCTATGATGGTTCCAGCTGGATGATCTGTAATAAAGCTACGGTTGAATACTATATGGATCCGCGCAATTTTTTGACAGAGCGGGATATATTTCAGTTTGAGTCGCTTAATTACCAAGGCGCTGTGCACGATGAAGCGGGAGTGGAAAAGATCCTGCAAAAGTCCTTCATGGCCAATACGTCTTTTTGCTATCTTGACTCTCAATCAGGGGAAGAAAAAAGCATGACTTATGCTGCGGCTTTTGTTGAGGCAGGTAAGTTTTCTAATGTCAGTCCCTATCACCTGGCTTCCCGCTCCTTGATTGAAGTCAGTTCGAGCGGCAGTCCCTCAGTCAGTGGTAAATTTTCAGAGGCATTAGAGGCGAACAATTTACCTGTTATAACCGATTATGATGGTTATTATAATTTCTATAATATTGGAGCTTCCGCCAGTACAGAAACCTTGGGTAATGTGCGTAACGGCCTGGAATATGCTAAATTTGGTGCTGATCGTAAGCCGGAACAAACAGCCACTGATATCCAGCGCCTGATCCCTTGGGACAACCCTTATAAATCAATTGTGGGCGGCTCTGATGTTATCGGTGCCAATTATATAAATGCCAATAAAACCAATCCCAAATATGCAGATCAGAACACCCTCTATCTGCAAAAGTTTAATGTTGGCTATTTATCGACCAGTGGTTTTCAAAGACGCTACTGGCATCTTTACATGGGTAATATAGTGGCGCCGACTGTTGAAGGTGGCAAAATCTATGACGCCTACAAGGCACGTGACGATCTGGATAAACCGATCACCTTCCTGATTCCGATCTATAGCAATCTGCCTGCCTCTTGCCCCAAGCCGGCGGAAACAGGTAACCCCAACAACTGGCTCAAGACCCTGGCCATCAAGGATTTTCCCCTGACACCTTCTTTTGATGCAGCTGTAACTGATGGCTACAGCCTGATCGTTGACCATACGGTAACAGATATTAATCTGACTGCAGTGCCGGTTAATAGTAAAGCCCAGGTGGCAGGGGCTGGTGAAATAGAGCTGAAGACCGGCGAGAATATTTTAAAAGTCACCGTGACAGCAGTAAATGGCAACAAGAGAACCTATACCATAACTATATTCCGGGAAAAACACCCCGATGATATGCCGCCGGCTAAGTTTCAGAGTGATAAGCTGCAAATAATTGAAAGTGAACAAGAAGGCGAGGCCAACCTGATCAGCGGTCTCAATCCGGCAGATAATGGCAACACGGTGGAAAAAATCCTGCAAGACCTGAAGATAGCTGATGACTATACAGTCAAGGTAGTGGACAAGGATAACAAGCCAGTCACTGCACTGGTTGGCACAGGCCACAAGATTCAGATCCATTATCTGAACGAAATCTTTAATGAATATACGGTGCTACTTTTTGGCGATGCCAATGGTGATGGTCAAATTAATGCCATTGATGTGACCATGATAATACGAAATATGCAGGGAACTCTTGCGTTTTCAGAGATAATAACAAAAGTTACTGATCTAAATCATGATGGGAGAATTAATGCTATTGATGCAACAATGGCTATTCATCATTTCCAAGGCAGAATTGTTTTGGACCAGTAGATTTTTATAAAATGAGGTAAATGGGGAAGACTAATGAGAAATAACATTAAAAAGCTATTGTTAACTTTGTTGATTGCATTAATGTCGTTTGCTTTTATAGAAGTAGCAGTGGAAGCATCCCAAGGACCCTATTTGCGGTTGAAAGCAAATGCATCTGTGAGAAGTGGCGAAAGGATAACTGTCAGTTTGTACATTGGCAGCTCACCAGATTTGATATCATATGGCCCTGTGAAAATTAAATATAATACCAATCTTTTTGAGTACAAATCAGCAAAAGACGCTGGTAACAATGAATGGTTTAAAGCATCTGAGAGCGGTGGCATAGTGAATTTATCGTTAAGTGATACCAATATTAAAGTAACTGGAGAAACGCTTCTAGCCACAATGACTTTTCTCTCTAATACAGATATCGATTCAAATGGAGTTTTTGAGATAGTAGGTGCAGAAGGTTTTGGGCAAAGTGACTATAGCCCCATTGCAGTTCCAGCTAGTGGGAGTGTTAGTGTAACAGTTTTAGCTCCCATCCCCGAATCCAGCGAAAACAAGCTCAAGTCCCTGGCCATCAATCCGGGTAGCTTGACGCCAGCTTTTT
>CAZZGG010000137.1:0-5924 GCA_964654125.1 uncultured Oscillospiraceae bacterium | reverse complement strand
TGGCGCAGCTGCCTGGCCAGCTTGACTGCCTCCAGCCTGATATAGCGCTGGGCCTGGTCCAGCCCCATGGCAAAGGGCAGCTGGCGCTGGACTGTCACATAAAGCTGGTCTGGCCGGACACCACCCGGGCTCAGCTCAGCCAAGCTGCCCACTTTTGAATTAGTGGCAGGTTCATAGCCAAAATATTCTAGACTGTAAGAAAGGTCCTGACCCTGGGCCAGGATCATCTCCCGGCCGGCTAAAGACCAGGCTGCCGAGCGGTATAAAGTGGCATCTAAAACCAGATCAGCCTTGCTTAAGAAAACACCGTGCTTACCGGCTAGGAGTGCGCCAGTGACCTGGCTGCCCTTAAGCCTTAAGCCAGCTAAAAAGGTGTGAAACAGGAGCTCTACTCCTGCCTTGACTAAAAGTTCTAAAAGGAAGCGTTTGACCAGGCCGGGCAGAAGCAGGTCAACCGGTTGACCTGCTCTGTTATTTTCAAGTCCCAGTTTTTTTAGTCTAGCCAGGGCCTGGGCCTGGCGCTTTAGGCCATAGCTGGTCCAGGTGCGGGTCAGGTCATCACCCACATAGGTGGTTGCAGATAAAAGCAGCACCTGGTGGCCGGCTTGCCTAGCCCTTAAGGCCAGTTCAATGCCATCCAGTGTGCCGCCTGCGATAATAATCTGTGCCATGTTTACCCCCTGGCCAAGCCGGAATATTTTTGTTTTAATCTATTTACTAGTATCTATCATGGAAGCGGCTTCTTCAAGCCTTGCCCAAGCACGGCAGATAGTTTTATAAGAAGCGGGAGAGAATGAAATGGACATTTTTCTAAGCACCGATTGGCATATCCACACTGAAAGCTCCTGTGATGAGGCCAGTTTAGCCCTGGAGCGGCTGCCAGCTGAGCAAAAGCAATCCGGCATCAGACGCTGCGGCATCACAGACCACCTGCACTCAATTTACAATCTGCCTGATATCCAGGCCTCTTTGGCTAACTACCAAAGGCTGCGGCCGGCAGACATCCACTTTGGCATTGAGCTCAGTGTCATGTCTGTCTGGGAACTGAATAAGATCAGACGGGGTGACTTTGAGCCTGGCGCTTTACCGGTCTATGGCATCAGGACGGGCGGGCCTCCTGCAGATAGGATTGATCTGGGCCTGACAGAAGAAGAGATCAGGCAGCTGAAGATCGAATATGTAGTGGCCGGTGCCCACTGGCCCATCTATGTGCCCATTGAGCAAAATGCCCTCATCGCTGATTACCACCGCCAGCAGATGTTCTTGGCCCAAGATGACAGGGTTGACATCATTGCCCATCCCTGGTGGTGGGACAACCGCAACCCGGCCCAGGGCCAACAATGGGCCGGTGACTTCTCTATTATTCCCCTTGCCCTGCACGACGAGTTTGCTGCAGCTGTTATTGCCAACAAGAAACTGGTCGAGGTCAACCTGGGCGTTTTACTCTCCCCTGCCTACACAGACAGCTTCCGCCGCCAATATGCTGAGTATTTGCGCTATCTGTATGAGAGCGGGGTGGCCATGTCAATCGGCTCTGATTGCCATGCGGGGGTTTACAATTTTCCCCAGGCTGCAGCCCGGCAACTGCTGGGTCCGCTGGGCTTTACAGACAGTGATTTTTCCGACCCGCCCTTGCGCCCGGTCCAGCCTGATTAACCTAGACCTGCACCCAGCTGGCATCCTCCCGGCCGCTTTTTATGACAGCATGGAGGAACCTGACTCCAGCCACACCGTCTTCGACGGAGGGAAAATCCAGGTCGGCCGGGGTCAGGGGTTGACCATGACGCTTTTTTAAGACTGCACTGGTGAAGTTCTGGTATAGATTGGCAAAGGCTTCATAATGGCCTTCGATATGGCCGCTGGGAATGCGGCTGAAGCTGGCGGCATAGCCCTTGATATAGCCGGCACCGCGATAAAGATAGCGGGGTGCCTCGCCTCTGGCTGTGAAGATGAGCTGCTCAGGGATCTCCTGGATCCATTCCAAAGAGCCTAAGCTACCGTAAATTCGCACCCGCAGGCCATTCATATGGCCGATTGCCACCTGGGAACTCCAGAAGACACCGCTGGCCTGGTTGGAGAACTCCAGCAGCATATTGGCATTGAGATCCAGGTCATGGCCGAAGTAATCTGTCCTGGCTGCCAGGCGTTTGACCCCTAGACCTGTGATATAAGCCACTGTGTGCTCAATATGGGTACCGATATCACCGACACAGTTGGAGATGCCAGCTACCTGGGGATCCGCCCGCCAGCCGGAAAACTTGGCTGTAGCACTGCTTGAATCACTCAATTCATCAATCAGCCACTCCTGGGGGTATTCCGCATTGATGTTGATAATCTCACCCAGCTGGCCTGCACTGACCAGTTGGCGGGCATATTTGACCATGGCATAACCCGAATAAGCATAGGTCACCCCAAAGAGCAGATCCTTTTGCTGGGCCAGCCGGGCCAGTTCCTCAGCCTGGCTGATCTCCAGGCAAAGCGGTTTTTCACACATGACATGAAAGCCCTGTTCTAAAAACTCCCGGGCAATCTCATAGTGGCTGCTGTTGGGTGTCACGATCACGATAAAATCAGGCCGGTCGTCCCTTTTGCTTTCTTGCCGGGCCATCTCCCGGTAGTCAGCATAGACCCTGTCCTGGTCCAGCTGGTAACTGGCAGCTGTTCTTTGGTTTTTAGCCTGATCCCTGCTGAAACTTCCCGCCACCAGCCTAGTGTTGCTCATAAAAGCAATTGCCATGCGGTGCACCTTGCCGATGAAGGCATCCAGGTCACCGCCCACCATACCATAACGAACTATTTGCTGATTCATCTTGTCTTGCTCCTTTCTTATCCTGCTTCCATTTATTTAAGTCTCAAAGCAGAGCCAGCCATACTCATCCGGATTGACGGGACTTTGGGCCAGTCTAAAGCCAATCTGGTCTTTTTTCTGCCAGCCGGTCAAATCCTTAGTTAGTGATCCTTCCGGACCTGCCAGCAGCAGGTTGAAACGCAGAGGGTTATAGCGCTGGGCCGGACCTCGTTCCAGCTCAGCAAAGGGCAGATAAAAAACGATGCTGTTAGTAGTTTTGTCTGCGACAGTGGCCATGTGGCCTTCAATTAGAGGTGGGCGCAGCTGATCCAGTACCTGCAGGCTGGTTTGGCCGGTGGCTGGATCATACAGATAGGTCCTTTCCGGCCAGAGCCGCTGGGCAAAAAAGCGCAGGGCTAGCGGCCTAAGCGGACCGGCCAGGCTGACTTTCAGGATCAAGCCTGCCTTGTCATGGACTGCCTGGAAACTGCCGGCCAGCTGGCCTGTACTGGAGATGATCTGTTCCTGGTCGATTGTAGCCCAGCTGAAAGTGCCATTTTTTAGTTGACACATATAACTGGCCCGGTCAGGCACCTGGCCGGTATAGGACGGAAAAGCAATCTCATTGGCCTGCAGCCTTGCTTTTATCAGCACAAAATCATTCTGTAAGAGTTCCTCCAGCTGCTGGTGGCGGGCCAGCAGTTTTTCCGGATAAAAGCGGAAACCCTCATGCTCGGAATTAAAGCCCAGGGCCGGGTCCAGCTGGCAACATTCAGCCAGGTCCAGGCTATTTTTTTGCTCAAGTTTGACTAGGTCCTTTAGCTGGCTCAGGCAGGCCAGGGCCGGCTGGCCGGTCAAGTCAGCCATTTTTTCACGCAACTGGTAAAAGCGCAGAATATTGAGGCAGCTGTCAAACAAGATACCCAGGGCCCTGGCTGTGTTGAGGTCACGTAAACGCGCGATATCAGTTTGAAAAACTTCTGCCAGACCACTTATTTCTGCCAGGCCCTCCTGCCAGATCCGCTGCATCCTGCTGCAGAGTAAGATGGCTTCCTCCAGGCTGAAAGCATCCTGCAGGCATTCGCCGATCCTGTCGCCATGGACGGGAAATTCCGGCATGAATTTCCAGTTGGCGATCAGGGGCAGGTTGGCTGGCCTAAGATAAAGCGGCCAGACCGGCCCATCATGGACAGGGGCATAATAACCAAAGACATGGTAAATCGGATAATGCTGATAGGCTTTTTGAAAAAGAGCCCAGGCCCTGATGACCTGCTTGCTGTAAGGCCCCCAATCCGGCTGGGCCAACCGTGCCAGAAAATCCTCCTTTTCTTCTGACCAGGGCAAAAATGACAGCCGGCCGGCCGCCCTGGTCATCAGGGAGGGGTAATTACCAAAGTACCAGCTTTGCATGGCTCCGCTAACGCCCATTTCCAGCATTTTTTCATACTTATCAAAGAGGATGCCCGGTACCGGCACGTGGGTAACTGAGGCAACCTCATGCGAGCAGCCTACCTGTAGCTTGGCATAGATCGGAGTCTGCTTGGCCCGGGCCTGGTCCGCGGTCTGGCGATACAAGTCGCTGGGCCCCGTGTAGGAGAGCCAGTAGTCATCGGCCCGGCGCACTTTGCCCAGCTGAAGAGCCAGGCCGGATGATTCAAAGTTGTGCTGCAAGACAACACCCGGTGGCAGCTGGCCGGCAGCTGCTACAGTCCCCTCCTTGCCCCAAAGCAGATACTGGGAATAAGGCCAAGATATGAACTCGGCCTGGGGATTGGCGTCGATCATGCCCTGATAGAAGCGCTCCAGCACACCAGCCAGGACAAGGGCAGGCTCTTTTTTACTGCAGCGCGGACAATTATTCTGGTCAGCATACCAGGAGGCGCAGTGGGTGATACGTTCGCCGACACTGATATCCAGCATGCCGCCCAGGCCCGGTACTGCCTTGAACAAGTTATAGGCGGCCTGGTATAAAAACTGCCGGGCCAGATCAGAATCAGGGCAAAAGGCGGCAACATTATCCATTTTATTGCCGATCAGTTCAGGATATTCTTTTTCATAGAGCTTAAGGTCCAGGTAGCGGTTATGCTCTCTTTCATTAATGAAAGCTGTCGGTTCAATAAAAAAAGCAAAGACCCGGATCCCGTAACGGGCACATCTGGCCACAGTCTGGCGCAGCTTGGGCAGGTGGATATGGGCTCTTTTACCAAAACCCGGCAAGACCTGCACTGGCACGGTGTCACGAAAACTGATGGTCAACCAGAGGGCATTGACACCTTCATGGGCCAGGCGATTCAAGTATTCGTCGGGGTAATAGTTGATTTCATCTTCTAATTCATCCCGGTTCATGGGCGGCCTTTTAATCGGGCCAAAAAAGCAGCGCGACAACCTGGTCCGGATAAAGGGTTTTTGCCTGATCTCCTGGCAGGCCAGGACGGGTGCACCACTGGCCTGGATCAGCTCTTCTAAATGAACCAGGCCGCGCCGGATACCCTCTGTATCGGCTGCAGCCAGATAGATCCCATCAGCCCTGATGCTGATACTATAGGCTTCAAAGCAGTCTGTCTCCTCCTGGCTGATGAAAAGAGGCAGGCCTGGGCCGGACTGAACCGGGATTAGATCCAATATTTGGCAAAAGCGGCCAAAATCAGCCAGGGCGGTATGCAAAAGCTCCGCCGGATCCGGGAAATTAAATTCCAGCCGGATCCCTGCGGCCAGGCTGACCTCTCCGGCCCCGGCAGGCCTATCCTGCCAGAAAACAGGTTTTTGCTGATGCAGCGGTTTTTGTAGTTCCTCGATGAATGTCCAGGCTGGTTCTTGCACTTTCTTTCCTCCCTCTTGTCAATCACTGCTGGGGACCAGGAGCAGGTGCTCCAGGCCCAGTGCTGCGCCTGCAGCAAGATCATCTAAATATAAGGTCATCTCGTAAGAGCCCGCTGCCAGTGGCAAGACTGCCTTTGCCCAAGCCCGGCCGTTTTCTTGGATCTCCGGCCAGCTGACCTGGCAAGCTGTGCCAGTATCTAGCTGCATGGCAACCAGGCGCAAGCAGTGCGTTTTAATAAGTGGCGGCTGATTGTACTGGTCGGGCGTTTTTAAGCAGGCCTTGTAAGATCCAGCCTTGAGCAGCCGGACCGGCCAG
>CAZZGG010000136.1:1580-6002 GCA_964654125.1 uncultured Oscillospiraceae bacterium | reverse complement strand
ACAATGCATAGAGTAAGGTCGCTACTAATATGAAGCCAAACCCAATGCTTAAAGTTGCATTGCGAATCCTTACCGCTGTCTGATAGACTATTTTAATAGGTGTCTGTTTGACTAAAAGCCAGTTGAGCTTACCCAGGCGGTAATAAACAATTTGTTCTACAGCTCTTTTTTCGTCTTTATATATAATGCTGCCATAGGGGCTTTCAGGATTTACGTGTTCTAGATAATCGGGCTGCTGATGATTGGCGGGTACTTTACATACAGCTAGGCAGCAACCTGTGGTATCTAACAAGGAGACCTGGCTGTCCTGATTTGATACTGCTTGTAAAAGCTCTTGCAGGCTGCTTTCTTTGATAGCAACCAGGATATAAACAGTTTTGACATTTTCAGGCTGCATGACCTGTTTGATTTTACGAATGCCATAAATCAGATTCATCTCCTGATCAGGCGTGCTTTGATTTCCAGCATGAAGCGTTAAATCCTGTTTGTTGCAGATGCCAGACCAGTTGTTATTATTTTCATTACTCAGAATTTGTTCTATTTCAGCTGCATAAAAGAAAGGATGGGCTTCTTGATCATAAAAGTAATTCCAATTGCTGGAAGCACCACAAAGACTGCCGTCACTGCGGAAAAAAAGTATAGACTCTATGGCTGGAATACGATTCATTATTTCATTTAACTCAGTCAGAAAGGCCAGGCGGGCCAGTGTTTTTTCTAGAAAGTCAGTACTTTGATATGTACTAGTTATGTAATCAAAGACAGCAGTCTCTTTTAGCAATAAAGTTGCTGTGGTCATGGCTGCATTCAGAGTATCATTGATTTCCAGAGCTGCTCTGGAGAAGTGATCTATGGTTTCTGATTCATATTTTTGATTTAGTTGACCAAAATAAGACTGCGCAGTTATATAAACGGGCAGGCTAATGCTGAAAAGCAAAAATAAAAATGAAACGGTAATAAGCTTGGCTTTACTGGTTTTAAACAAGCAGGATCATCTCCTATTGTCTGCTACGCCACTGATGTGGAGTAATACCGGTTTTATGTTTGAAAAAGCGTGAAAAATACGAAGGATCTGAAAAACCGCTCAAGATCGCTGCTTCATTTATGGGTATTGATTTTTCTGTCATAATCTGACAAGCCAGATTAAGCCTGACTGCTGCGATATACTCAGAAAAACTCACACCAAGGGATTGTTTAAACAGGGTTGCATAATAATTATTGCTTAGATTGAGCTTGTCAGCTAAATTAGAAAGAGTCAAATCTACCATTGCATTATCCTTGATATAAACTAGAGTTTGGTAGATTTCTTCGCCATATACAGGATGCACTTCCAGCTTTTCAAGAAAGATAGCTTCTTCTAAAGCAGCCAAAGCATCCAAAGCATTGCTTTGCTGAGCCAGCAGTTTCTGCCAGTGGACTTTGCTTTCACCCAAAATGGAGCAAAGATTAAGCAGGGCAGTGTTGAATTGGTCCTTGTGCAACAATAAAGCTGCTTCAAGCTGTTCAAAGCTGTCCTTAATCAGTCCCTTTTTTTGCTGATAGATCAAAGCAGGCAAACGTGCCATTACTTTTTCTTTCAGATAGAGCAAACTAAGCCTTAACTGGTGATTCAGCGGCTGCTTTGTTGTAGTTAAATCCAGATAATGATAACTGTCCGGGAAAAAGTAGGTATTATCCAGTACACTTGTCGCGGTTTGAATCAGCCTATCCAGCCTGTCCAGCCGCTCGTTGATTCGCAGCGTTGCGAGTCGCAAATCTACAGAGAAGATCTCCCGGACATAGAGGGTTAATTCCTCAATGTTTTGGGAGAAGCTTGTGTGCTGCTCTGCTGAATAGTCAAAGAAAACAAAAAGGCTCAAATCTTTTGTTGTAAAAACCCGGCCTGTTTCAGTTGGTAAAAGCCGCCTCTGAAAAATTTCGATCACTGCAGATTTTAGCAGATTGCTTTGCTCGTCTGTAAAACTGAGGGCGAGACAAAGCTGAGCTGTTATAAAAGCATCTTCTTCTAACTGCCAGTCTGCCGGATGTTCATCGCCTTTGGTCAGATCTGCAGTTAAATCCATTTTTGTCTGATTAATGACTGAAACAGCAGCAGGCTTATCATCAGAATCAACTAAGGTTTCCAGATTTTGCCAGGCTTTCTTGATTAATTTTTCCATTTCGGCTTTGGTCATGGTGGCCTTAAGCAAATAACCAGTAATGCGCATTTGCATCAACTGATAGAGAATATCAAAATCTTCCAGACAAGTGATGACAATTATTTCACAGGCCTGGTTTTCCTGCCGGATTCGCTGGACCAGCTCTATACCATCCAAGCCAGGCATGCGAATATCTGTCAAGACCAAAGCAGGTGAATGTTGCTGGTAAAGCTTCCACGCAGAAATACCGTCTTCAGCAAGGCCAATCACATCCATGTTGAAATCTGCCCAGGAGACTGTTAAATTAATGCCTACCCTGACCAGCAGTTCATCTTCTGCTATCAGCACCCGGTATGGCTCTTTCTTATTTAACATTTCAGAAGATCAGGCAGACAGGTACAGTCAATGGGTTAGTGTCTACCTTGTATTTTCTGAATTCTAGAGAGCTGTGAGGCAAATTAACCATCTTATTCAAGTTTGTTTTTCTATCCAAACAATTTATCCTGTTCTTCTTTAAAACGAATGAATCTCTTCTGATAAAACTCTGCATGCTCATTTGGCCTGACCTGTCTACTTTCGCGGACCATTGACTGGCTGGCTGTGAGCAGGTCAGGGAATATGCCAGATCCGTATCCTGCCAGCATCGCTGCACCAAAACAGCCAATGTCCGCCTCCTGCAATACTGTCAAAGGCTGGTTAAGTGTGTTAGCCAGCATCTGGGACCAGACTCTGCTGGCAGTAGCACCACCTGTCATTATATAAGAAACTGATTCAGGGGCTGCCGGGTAGTCTTCCCACATCCAGCTTACCTGCATAACAACACCTTCTAAGACTGATGCAACTAGGTGGCGCCAGTCGTGGTGAAGCTGCATCTGGCTGAAGATAGCCTGATTGTTATTGTTCAGTGCAGGATAGGGTGATCCCCCCATGTATGGAAAGAAAAAAGGCCTTGTTTCGTCAATCAGGCAAGATTCTATCTGTTGATCCAACTCAGATAGGGTGAGCAGATGTCCGCTTTCATCACGGAGCTGGAGGGCTGATCGGATCCATTCCAGAGCAGCACCGCCAAAAGACAAAGACATAAGATGGCCCCATTTACCAGGCACAACATGATGACTGATTGCCTTATCCTGGTGTCTGGTAAAGTCAGCCTGGTCAGCAACTTCAAGGATAACCCAGGCCGTACCGGTACCTATCGTGCGATTTGAAGCTTGGACTGCACCTGCGCCAAGGGCAGCACAATATTGATCATGTCCGCCTGAGATCAGGACAGTGTCAACAGGTAAAGATAGACAAGCCGCCACATCAGGCAGCAGGGATCCGACTAATTTCCCGGAGGGTATTATTGCAGGCAGCTGCTGTGTTTTGATACCAGCAAAATGTAAAAGATCAGGATCCCATTTTGCTGTCTCAATATCAGCTAATTGATTTATACCTGCATTCGATAAGTCAATTGCAGGCCTGCCTGTCAATTTGAGAGCGATAAAGTCTATAACAGAAAGAAAATATGCTGCTGATTCAAAAAGAACCCTGTCCTCAGACCTGATGCGTAAAAGCTGTAACAAATTCATTCCTTTACCCAGCTTCCAGCCGGATTTGTGCTTGATCTGCTGGGCGGAAAACTTCTGCAAAAGCTCCTCGCCTGCTGTCTGGCAACGCTGGTCTTGCCAAATAACAGCTGGCGCTAGGGGGTGGCCGGATTCATCTGTCAGAACAAGGCTGCCACCCTGGGTGGACAATGACAAGGCAGCAACTCGCATGCCTTCTGGCACCTGGCTGGCAAGTTCCCTAGTGATCGCACTGGCTGCTTCCCACCATTCGTTGGCATCCTGCTCGACTGCATCTGCGAAGATAGTTACTTTTTGGTAATCAAAAGATGCCCGGGCCAGGATCCTGCCTTCGCTGTTGACTAACAGGCCTTTTGCCCTTGAAGTGCCAATATCAATACCTATTAGTAATTTTTCATCCTTCATAAATACCTCTTGATGTAATCAGTCAAATTTCTGCCCCGCCAATGTCAATGCTCTTTTAGGAAAATACGAGAAGCTGCATGTCTAAAAGTATAAGAATTAAAGCTATAGAAGTCAATTTACGAGTTTGTCTTTGCTTTGACTTTGCTTAACCTGTCTATCTTAGCAATATTGGTAGAGTTGGAAACTAGCATTTGACTCAAAACTGATACCGCATTACCATTATCATGAACTAACTGAAAAAAGCTTACTAAATAACCTTGATTTTATGTAGAGTGAATGCTGTATGTTGGATAGGAGATTTTGAATATGACAAA
>CAZZGG010000136.1:0-1570 GCA_964654125.1 uncultured Oscillospiraceae bacterium | reverse complement strand
TGTATGATGAAGCCGATGCTCAAGCGAAAGATATTTTCAAGCCATTTACAGATGAAATAAAGGCTGGTCTTGTGACTAACGGAATAAACATATTGACAGTACCTGTCTGTGTTTACGAAGCTGATATTCAAAAGGCAGTCCATTATTTTGAAGAACAGGCAGTTGATGTACTGATCATTCTCTTTTTAGCCTACCATCCCTCGCTGACTTCCGCAGAGGTCCTGGCAGCTACAGAACTGCCCCTGATAATGCTTGATACAACAGTCTGCCATGAATTTGACGAAACAACAGAGCCAGCAATGATCAGTCTCTGCCATGGTATTCATGGCGTACAGGACCTGTGCTGTGTGCTGCGCCGCCTTTATAAAGAGTACATTATTGAGGCAGGCCATTATAAAAATAGCGATGTCTTAGCCAGGACTGCTGCAGCTGTCAGAGCCTGCCAAGCCGCCAAGCACATGCAAAATGCCCGAGTTGGCCTGATTGGCAACCAGTTTAAGGATATGGGTGATTTTGCGATTCCATTTTCTGAGCTTGAAGCAAAAATAGGCTTGCAGGTAATACCGCTGTATAAAAAAGCTGTGGACAAGTATAAGGCTGCCTACAGCGAGAAGGATAGGCTTGAATACACTAATCAGGCTAGAAATAATTATCGGATCGGCCCCGATGTCTCTGATGATCTAATCTCCCAGGCTGCCCAAAATGACTTTATCATTAAGCAGTGGATTGCAGAGGACGGCCTGACAGCATTCAGCTTTAACTTTTTATCTTTTGCGGATGATGTTGGCTTGCCAGCCATTCCTTTTGTCAGTGCATCTGACCTGATGGCAGACAAAATCGGCTATGCAGGAGAGGGTGATGTGCTGACAGCAGCTCTTTGTTCAGCCTTGTTCAAGATCAGCGATCATACCACATTTACAGAAATGTTTTGCCCAGACTGGGCCGGCAATCGTGTCTTTTTAAGCCATATGGGTGAAGCTAACCGTCTGTTGCTGGCTAAAGCGGAGTTTATTAAAAAAGATGTCTCTTATGTGCCGGAACTAAATGGAGGTGTTAATCCTGGTGTAGCCGGTCTGTTAAAAGGCGGTTCAGCCATCCTGGTCAACCTGGCTCCTGGTCCAGATGATGAATACACCTTGATCTTAGTTCCTTGCCAGATCGAAGAACCAGAGCACGCAGATAAATTTAATGAATCCATCCGGGGCTGGCTGAAACCACAGCTACCACTGGAGCAGTTACTGGAGGAATACAGTCTGCTTGGTGGTACACATCACAGCTGTTTGTGTTATGGAGCCTCTATCAAATCTATGCTCTATCTAGCAGATCTGATGGGTTGGCAAGTAGCCGTGTTAGAGTAACGGGGTTAAATGGCAAAAACGTGATAAAAGATAAGGCATAGGCTTCACGACATTCAAAATGTTGTCATGTATGCTGTGTTTAGGCCGATAAAACCTTAGAGTCATAAGGCAAGCCCTGTCGCCTATCTTTTGCCCATGCACCAGAGTGGTGTACTCCTGCTTTTGACCTTTTATTCGGCCTTTATTTTGCGGGAACGGCTCAGTCGCAGCGG
>CAZZGG010000135.1:0-6101 GCA_964654125.1 uncultured Oscillospiraceae bacterium | reverse complement strand
GATTAATAAAAAAAGGACTGCCCTGGACTAGCTCCGGGATAGCACCAAAAAGTGACTTCAAGTCAGCTTTGTCAAAACCTGGCCTGGTCAACTCAGTCGGGACCACATCACCACCGATAAAAATACGCATTACTTACTCCTTGCATTTAAACCAAGGGAACCTTTGCAGGATGCTTTGGGCATTCCTGTAAAAGATGTTCTTCCTGTCCTCATCAGTTATTTTAGCAGATAAAACTGCCCCAATGCCATGGTCATAGGAAAACCAGGGCATATCCACGCCAAAGAGGATCTGCTGGGAGCCTGCTTCATTTACAAGTATCTCCAGGGCTCCCCGATCATCCAGGACAGCTGTTAACTCCAGGTAGAGATTAGGATACTTGCTAGCTAGTTTGGCCGCTTCTTGCCACTGGCCGTGGAAGGAATGGCCGGCAATAAAGACCAGGTCAGGATAGAGTGCCAGGATCTTTTCAGCTTCAGCCAGGCCATTATAAGCACTGCCGCCCCAGGTGTGGGACAGGACCAGGAGCTTATTAGCGTTGGCATACTGCCAATAAGCTGTATGAGACTCGTGGGAAAGGGGCACCTTATAATAATCAGCCAGGAACTTGAGGCCGACATAGTGCTCCTTGTTGTTTTCTATTCTCTCTAGGTCATTTTCCTGGTCCAGCTCCTGGCTGGCCACAATATGATAGAGCTTGAAGCTGTCCGGATACTTTTTAGCTATCGCTAAATCATGCTCTTTGCCGACCTGGGGCGCAAAGCTGCTGGCATGGCTGACAAAACAGCACAAGGGTACATTGGATCTTTGCATAGCAGCTAGTACCTGCTCTGGTGTATCCAGGGGGATATAGCCGCCATAGAAGGATCCCATATGAGCATGCATATCATAAACAGGGCAGTCTTTTAAACTGCCCTCCTGCCAAAAACTTTGGGCCAGGTTGGAATCAGCATTCAGCATAACTTATCTCCCCAATCAGGCGCTCTAGGTTACCAGCTGCGATCAGTTGCTTGTCTATTTGCTTGATCTGGGCCTGCCTGATCATCTGCATATTGGCACCAGTATAGCAAAAAGGCAGGCCGCTGCCAAAAAGGAGACGCTCTGCCCCATACTTTTGCACCAGCGACTCTAGTCCGCCGGCCGTAATCAGATAGGTCAGGTCCAGGTAGACATGGGGGAAGCTGGCCAGGAAGGGGCCAACCAGTCTTTCGGCCGGCCAGACATTATTGTGGGTCAGGACAACTCTTAAATCTGGATAGTCTTCCAGCAGATCTGCTGTCTGGTCCAGGCTGGTACCGTGGCTGCTGTTAATAAATATTGGCACCTTGTGCTTTGTGGCCAGCTCCAGATATTCCTTGAGGACAAAGCTTTTGGGCAAAAAGCGCAGCTCAGCTGGAAAAAGCCGCCAGCCGACTATCCTTTGCTGCTGCATCTGCTGCAGGATATCCTGGGGGGTCTCCTGGCCTAGGTTTGGCGTGATGGCCCAGAGTCCAAAGAGATTGCTTTGATCTGCTAGATCATCTTTTAGCAGCTGCTGGCCCAGCTGGGGATCGGCCTGGTATTGCTCAGTGCGAAAAACAACAGCCCTTTGAACACCGGCCCTTTTTAGCTCTTTCTGCAGCTCTGGGGCAGTTAGGACCGGATCCAGCACTGGCTGGATCCGGTCATGACCGTAAGAAGCATTACAATCAAAAAAGTCCATAAGGCTCATTCCTTCTAGATAGCCTGATCCACGCTATTAATGGCCTGGGCAATCTCTTTGATATTTTGCTCACTCATCCCCATGTTGATGGAGAGTCTGAGACAGCGCTCCAGGATATCCAGGGTCACAGGACACATATCCTCACTGTATTCGACCACACCGAGGTAGTTGGGATCGCCCCAGGGGTAATTATAGCCATTAGTGCCGCGTTTTTCCAGGATGGAGTCCCAGTACTTATAAATATGGCGGTCTGGGAAACCTTCATTATAGGCTGAGCCGATATTTAATCCTTCCGCCTTTAGGCCTTCGCTCAAGGCCCGGGCCTGCTCACTGCTATGGGCGATCATGGCAAAGGAGATGCCGCAATCACCGGCCGGATCATCGACATGCTGCTGTTTATAATTGATTGGTTCATTAAGACTGGCCAGGAGCAGCTTTTTTAGTTTGCGGCAGTGGTCCAGGATATAGTCCATCTTTTGCAGCTGGACCCGGGCCAGGCAGGCATTGATCTCATTGCCGCGGTAGCCGGCCCTGGTGAAGGGCGGATGGGACAATTCCTTACCCAGGCCACTGTCCCACATGGGAGCGCCGGGATCGGCCTGGTAGGTGCCGCGCAGGTAGGCCATATCGTCATTGGTGAAATAGACACCGCCCTCCCCGCTCGTGATCACCTTATAGAAGTTCAGGCTCCAGGCAAAGGCATCTGATTCAACCCCGGTGTAGGCACCCATATATTTGGAGCCGATCGCCTGGCAGGCATCTTCGATCAGTTTAAGCCTTTTTTCCTTGGCCAACTGGCGCAGAGCAGCCAGACGGCCCGGCACACCCTGCATATGGGTGACGATGATGCCCTTGGTCATTGGGGTGATCTTTTTTCTGACATCATCCGGGTCCAGTCCCAAGGAATCGTCTATTTCGGCCAGGACCGGCACAGCCCCGGCATTAATCACGGCACTGGCTGTGGCAATATAGGTGTAGGCCGGTACAATCACTTCATCACCCGGGCCGATGCCTAAGCCGACAATAGCGCAAGTCAGGGCCGAGGTGCCTGTGTTGACAAAGAGGGCGTGCTTGACACCGAGCTTTGCTTCCAGTTCTTTTTCCAGCTGGTTGGACTGGGTCGGCTCTGCGCCGCGGTAGCGAAAGAGCAGCTGGGGCGTCCTTAAAAGATCGGTTACCGCCTGGATCTCCTCTTCACCGATCTGGGTCCAGCCATGGCCGGCCGGGCCCATGGGGGTCTTGATGATCTGTTCTTTTTGTTCTGCCATCTTGATTCCTCCTCATTTATTGCCCCTTGATCATGCTGATCAAGTGGCGGCCAACCTCATGCATGTAGGCCAGGGAGCGAGGCAGGAATTTTGTCGGTACATTCACTAAAAAACCATCCGCCTCTAAGGTTAAGTCTCCCTGGTAATCAATCTCTGCCAGAGCCCGGGTGATCTTTGGCCAATCCAGCCTGCCAATTAAAGGCACCATATGCAGATCACTGATATTATCATTATCGTGGACATGGAGGGACAAGAGCCGCTCATGGCCCAGTTCACGCACCATGGTGGCGGCATCGGCCCCGACCAGGCCACAGTGGCCCAAATCCAGGCAGGCTGTGAATGAGTCCGGGCTGAAGCGGTCCAGATAGTCGACAAAGTCGGGGCCGGTGCTGCAGACATTGGCCACCAGCTGCTTGGCGACCGGGTCATAGCCGAACATATTCTCTAGTGCCACCTTGATGCCCAGCCTCTGGCAATGGGGCTCTAAGTAGTGGTAGAGGTCCAGGTTGATCTCCAGCTGCTCAGCCGGATCGGGCAGGGCGATCGGGTGGACAATGATCACCTCGGCCCCCAGGGTTGCCGCCACCTCCATGGCCCTGACCAGGAGTGGCCTGATCTTCTCGTTATAGGCCGGATCAGCGACCTTGTAGGACGGGAAAGGGGCATGGGCCTGGTTGCAGCGGATAGCGGCCTCCTGGCTGATCTGGGCCAGCCAGCTGGCATAGGAGAGATAGTCACTGCCCGAAAGCGGATGGCCGGCCTGCTCCAGGTTGGCGAACATGGAAAAATCATAGGCATCAAAGCCGGCCACCTTAATCATGCGGATAGCTGTGGCGTCATCATGGCGCCGGCTTAAGGTCTCAGTCTGAGTTGATAAAATCATTTACTTACTCCTTATTCATTCATAGTATTCTAGCTGGACAGGCAGGCCGGTCTTAGTGGAGCTGACCGCTCCCAGGCAGGCCCTGACTGTGGCAGCGCCTTCCCGGCCCGATGTGGTGACAGTTAGATCTTCCAGGATGCTCTTGGTGAAATCATTGATCTCACCGTCTGTATTGTGGTTATTGATTCTGACTGCCAGCTGGACAGGAGCTGTGAAGGCATCTTCCACTCCCATACCTGGGATGGCTGTGTCGCTGGAATAGACTGTCAGGTAGGGGCTGGTGTTATCGGCTATGATGGTGCCCTTGCTGCCATAAAAGACGGAGCGCATGGTATAGCCGCGTTTACAGCCGATTGAGACAAAGACCTTGCCGATCACATCCTGGGGGAACTTATAGATGGCAATGGTGCAGTCGTCAGTGGGCAGGTCAGTCAGGACCTTTTTATTGGCATAGGCTGTGACTTCCGTGGGATCGCCGGCGATCCAGCGCAAGAGGTCTACCGCATGGCAGCCGCCACCCAGGAAAGGATGGCGCAGCGGGTCGCGCCGCCAGTGGTCCTGGCTGGCTGAACCGATAATCTTGCTGTAGTCATGGGCGTATTCTGATTCAACGAAGAAGAGTTCACCGATCCCGCCCTGGTCGATTAGCTGCTTGGCCGCGATAAAGCCGGGTGTATAGCGGCAGATCTGGCCGATCATCAGCTTGGCCGGGCTCTTTTTTTCAGCCTCGATCATGGCCTGGCAGTCCGCGTCGGTCAAAGCCATGGGTTTTTCGCACAGGACGTGCTTACCCAGGGCCAGGGCCGCTTCTGTCATCTCCCGGTGCAGCTGGTCTGGAGTGCAGATGACAACTGCATCCAGTTCCGGGTCCTGGAGCAGCTCGCGGTAATCCTGGTAGACCTTATTGACGCCAAAGCGTGCAGCTGCCTGCTTGGCCTTGGCCAGATCGATATCACAGATTGAGATGAGGCGAGCGGAGAGGTTGTCCTTGATTGACTGCATATGGCTGCTGGCCATACCGCTGGCTGAGATAACTCCATAGTTAATCTTTTTCATAGGCTTCCCTTTCTAGATCAGGCCTGGGTGGCCAGGATTTCTAAAGTGACTTCATAGCGCAGGTCCTGGCCGGACAGGTGCCTTTTTAGTTCATCCAGCATATAACTGGCCATGCGTTCCACTTCCTGGCCGCTGCTGCCAGCGATATGGGTGGTCAAAAAGACATTAGCCAGCTGGCGCAAGGGACTGGCCTGGTCCGGCGGCTCCGGCCAGGTCACATCCAGGACAGCTGTCCGGTCCGGCTTGGCCTTAAGGGCTGCCACTAGGTCTTCTTCGACAACCTGGGCACCCCGGCCGGTATTGATGAAGCAGGCCTTATCCAGCATGAGCGCAAAGTGTTCCTTGTTAAGGATACCCTGGGTGGCAGGCAGGTTGGCCAGGTGATTGGAAATGGTCTGGCAGCTGGCAAAGACTTCCACCAGGCTAGCCTTTTTAACACCCAGCCGGGCTGCTCTATCCTCTGCTAGATAAGGGTCAAAGACCAGGATCTCCAGCTGGAAGGGCCGTAACAGCTCTATCACCAATGAGCCGATCGCACCGGCACCCAAAAGGCCCACCTTGATATTGTAGTTGCCGGGGAAGCCGGCGGCATGGCGGCGGGCAGCAGCGGTGTCCTGCTGGGCCAGGCGGCTGTTTTGGTAAAAGCCTTTATTGGCCAAGAGGATCTGGGCCAGGGTGTATTCAGCCACAGGCACGGCATTGGCCCAGCTGGCGCTGCTGATCCTGATACCGGCATTTAAAAAAGGCCGGGCAAAGGCCTGGACTGAGCCGGCTCCATAAAAGACTATTTTTAGATTGGGGAAGTATTCATTGATTTCTGCTTGACTGAATTTTGGCATGCCCCAGGTGGCAAAGGCAAATTCAGCTGCTGCAGCCGCCTGATAATGCTCCTTTATATTTTCCTGATTCAGTGCGGTTGGATGAAAGTCCAGCAGCTGGGCCAGTTCCTGGCGGATTGCTGTTGTGTAAACACGATCCAGCTGGTTGCTGTCCTTGGCGGCCAGCCAGATGGCCTGCTGTTTCTTGCTCATGCTATTCTCCTTCGCAGATCAATTAACTGTATCTAAATACTAACTGATGCACCAAAAAGATACAAGAATTAGGCGTCTTAACGCCTATATTTAAGGCGCTTGCCAAAGAGACTGGTCAAGAACTCCTTGAGCTGCTTGTTAGCCTCTGTCCCGTGGGTGAACT
>CAZZGG010000134.1:0-6188 GCA_964654125.1 uncultured Oscillospiraceae bacterium | reverse complement strand
TTGAAGCAGGTAACTGTGATGGGAGCTGTTGCGCTGGACTGCCACAGGCTGGCTGCCAAAATCAGCCAGGCTGGAAAACTCTGTCTTATCTTGCAGTGCGATAATCCGCTTAAAAAAATAGTAAGGCTGGGTGAGCAGAAAGTTGGCTTCCCGTTCGGGAGTTTTGCCGACAGCTGCCAGGAGATCGAGCTGGCCGGCCAGAGCCTGGTCATAGGCTTCGGGCCAGGACAAGTCTGGGACTACTGCAAATTCCAGTCCAGTGCGCTGGGTAACCAGCGCGAGATAGTCAGCCGCAATGCCTTGGTGCTGGCCAGCATCAGACAAAAATTCAAAAGGAACAAAAAGTGGATCAACACCGATGTGGACGACAGGATGCTGCTTGATAAAATCCAGTTCAGCCGGGCTAAAAGAAAGCTCTTCTGCCATGACCTGGCCAGGCAGCAGTAAAATGAAGAAGAATAAACAAGCTAAGAATTTTTTCACAGTTACAATACCTTTCCAAGGTGGTTTTATCTTATCAATCTGCGTCTGAATATTCAAGCAATGCCACTAGGCCGGGCTAACTAGAATTTAAGCCTAGGCCAGCCAGCTTGCGAAAAGGCCGGTTTTACCTGATAATTAGTAAAAACGCAGGCCCTGCCTGCTAGAGGTGGTAGCTGATGGAAAAAGAAAAAAAGAAGCTAGTCCGGCTGGCCGGCCTGATCTTACTGGTTGTCTTACTGCTCATGATCGGCCGGAGCAGTTTTTTTAGTGTAAGTGAAAGTGAACAGGCTGTGGTGATGACCTTTGGCCGCTACAGTAAGACGGCCGCAGCTGGCCTTTATGGCAAGCTGCCCTGGCCCATCCAGTCAGTGACCATCTTGCCGGTCAATCTGACCCAGAAGATAGAATTGGGCTATGGCAGCACCAATGAAGGTAGCTATTATAGTATCCCGGAAGAAAGCATGATGATCACGGGCGATCTCAATATTGTCAGTATTGATTTTTTCGTTGAGTGGAAGATCAGCGATCCCTTCCGCTATTTGTTTGAAACGGACAATCCCAATGTAATCTTGAAAAACATGCTGCAGAGCACGGTGCGTTCGGTCGTGGGCACAAAAAATATTGATGATGTCCTGACCACCGGTAAAATCCAGATCCAGGCGGACGTCAAGGAAGAGCTGCGCCAGCATCTGGAGAAGAATGATATCGGTGTCATGATCCTGGATGTCAAGGTCAATGACTCGGAGCCGCCCACTGAGGATGTGGCCAAGGCCTTCCGTGATGTTGAGACTGCCAAGCAGGAAAAAGAGACCGTGCTGAACCAGGCAGTGGCCTATAAAAACAGTAAACTTCCTGAGGCCAATGCCCAGGCTGACAAGATCGTGCGGGCTGCTGAAGGTAATAAGCAAAGCAAGATCAATGAAGCCCTTGGTGAAAAGGATCGCTTTTTAGCCATGTACAACGAATATGTCAGCTTTCCTGAAATCTCACGCAGCCGCATGTATCTGGAAACCCTGGAAGCTGTCCTGCCTGGGATCAAGGTCATCCTAGACGATGGTTCCAGTATAGTTAAACTTTTACCGCTGGAAGATGATGCTTTTGCAAGCAGGGGAGGTCAGTGACATGAAAAAGAAAATTAAATGGGCGGCTTTTGCTGTGATCATCTTTATCCTGCTGGTAGTGGCCGCTTCATCTTTTTATATTGTCGAAGAAGGCGAGTATGCCTACATCACCCAGTTTGGGGCACTTAAGTCAATCAGGGGCGAGGCTGGTCTGGCCTTAAAAATGCCCTTTATCCAGGACGTCAACCGCCTGACCAAAAAACAGATGGTCTACAATGTCAATTCATCGGAAGTGCTGACAGCTGATAAAAAGGCCATGATCGTGGACAGCTATTCGATCTGGAAGATAGATAATGTGACAACATTTATCAGGACAGTCAATAATATCGGGGAAATGCAAAAAAGAATTGATGCCAGTGCCTACAGTGTCATCAAAAACCTGATGGGCCAGATGCAGCAAAGCGATGTTATTTCAGATGCCGAAGCCGGCCGCGCTTCGCTCAATAACCAGATCACTGAGCAGGTGGCCCAGAGCCTGCGCCCTTACGGGGTGGAAATCATGTCGGTTGAGATCAAGCGGCTTGACCTGCCCGAAGACAATACCACAGCAGTTTATGCCCGCATGATCTCCGAACGCTCCCAGATGGCAGCCTCCTACAAGGCGGAAGGCGAGTATGAGGCGGCCAAGATCAGGAATGAGACAGACAAGGAAGTTGAGATTGTCATCGGCCAGGCCGAAGCTGCCGCCCGCCGTCTCCAGGGTGAGGGCGAAGAAGAATACATGCGCACCTTAAAGGAACTTTATAATGATCCGGCCAAGGCAGAGTTTTATCTTTTTGTACGCGAGCTGGAAGCACTGAAAAAATCCCTCCAGGGTGATAAGACCATCATCCTGGGCCAGGATTCACCCCTGGTCCAGATGCTGGGCCAAAAAGAACCAGCAGCTAAAACTGAGCCAGTTCTACCGCAAGCTCAAGTAACAGAGCCGGATCAGGAGTGAATATAGCAGACGGCACCACCTAGTTGGCTGCTGCCATACCAAAGGGCCAGGTCAACCATTTTCCTGCTGCCACTGTCGGAGATCTCAGCCAGCAGGCCTGCCTCTTTTGGCTGGTAAAGCGCTGTCAGGGTGACCCAGTGCCAGCTTTCCAGGTTACTGAGCTGGCCATTTGATAAATTTAAAAAAGCGACCGGACTTTGCCTGGCCAGGCCAGTTTCAATAAACTGGCTAAAGTCAGCTAAGGGCCGGCGTTTTTTCTGATCAGCCGGCACAGGGAAAGTCTGGCTGGCCAAGGCGAGGCCTATACTGGCCGCATAGTCTTTGATCCCATCTGTCAGCATGGCCGGTTCATTGACACCTCTAAGGCCCGGCGTGACATACTGCCAGAGCAGGTCCATGAAAAGTAAAAAGCTGGCCTGGTCAGAGGCGGGATACGGGTAAAGCGCTGCCAGCTCCGGTTGGGTCCGGGCCAGATAATAAAGGATGGTGGCTGCAGTGCAGGGGCCACAACCTGCCCGGCGTTGCCAGCTGCCCTGGTACCATTCCTGATCAAAGCCAAAATAAGTCTTACCTAGCTCTACTTGGCTGGCCAGGCTTAAAAGCTCTAGATTAGGCAGGCCGGCCAATAGTTTCAGGTCATTTTTCATATGCGTCCGCCTCCTTTAAGCAGATTTGTTGGCAGCCAGTATACCATGCCTGGGCAAAAAAGGGCATAATGAAAGAAACAGGATCGGGGAGGGATTAATTTGTTACTGAATGATCATCTGGCCGACCTTTATCAGGTTTACGGCAAAACAAGACTGGACCTGCCGGCTGACCGGCATATTTGGGGCCGCCGGGCCACCTTACAGCTGGCTTATGCTAGTAAACTATGCCAAGAACTGGCCCCCGAGCAGACAGAACTGCTAGGCCAAGCGCTAGAGCTGGCCCACCAGGCCCTGCTTGCTGAAGGCGCGATTACGCAAAGCAGCTGTCTGGCTGTGGAAGAAAAGCTCAGTCCTCTGGCAGGGCTGGCTAAATCATTGCGCCTGATCTGCATTGGCCATGCCCATATCGATATGAACTGGATGTGGTCCTATGCTGAGACAGTGGCTGTCACCCTGGCCACCTTGCGCACCGCCCTGGACCTGCTGGAGGAGTATCCTGAATTCACCTTCGGCCAATCCCAGGCCAGTGTCTACCAGATTGTGGCCCAGCATGAGCCGGCCCTGCTGGAGCAGATCAAGCACTTTATCAAGCAGGGCCGCTGGGAGGTCACAGCGGCCACCTGGACAGAAGCTGACCGCAACCTGGCCTCCGCCGAGAGCACAGCCCGCCATTATCTTTACACCAGGCGCTATCTGGCTGAGCTTTTGGACTTGGATCCGGCTCTTTTGAACCTGGATTATGAGCCGGACACCTTTGGCCATCACCAGAATGTACCTGTCCTGGCTGCCAGCGGCCAGGTGGACTATTACTACCATTGCCGCGGAGCCCGGGGTCCGCACTACTATCGCTGGCAGGCAGCAGAAGGCAGCTCCATCCTGGTCTGGCGTGAACCACTCTGGTATAACTGGGACATGGAAGGTGAGTGCGCTCTCTTTGCACCCCAGCTAGCCCAAGAGACCGGCCTGACCAGCTTATTGCGTGTCTTTGGGGTCGGCGACCACGGTGGTGGCCCCACCAGGCGTGATCTGGAAAATATCCGCTCTATGGCCAGCTGGCCGATTTTCCCCCACTACAGTTTTGGCACCTACCGGGAGTTTTTCCAGTTGGCTGCCAAGGAGCAGCCCAGTCCGCCCCTAGTGACAGGTGAGCTGGGCTTTATCTTCGATGGCTGCTATACCAGCCAGGCCAGAATTAAGCGGGGCAATGCCCTGGCCCAAAGGGCCCTGGTCCAGGCGGAACAAGCCTCAGCCTGGGCAGATCTATTGACCGGCCTGGCTTATCCGGCTCAAGAATATGCCAAGGCCTGGCAACACGTTATGTTCAACCAGTTCCACGATATCCTGCCCGGCTCAGGTAAAGCCCAGACCAGGGACCATGCCCTGGCCCTATACCAGGAGGCCCAGGCGATCAGTGACAGCCGCCAGTTGGCAGCCCTTTCTGCCTTAAGCCGGCGGATAGACAGCAGCGGCCTGGCCAGCCCGGCACTTGATCCGCCGGGCCGGGCTGAAGGCGCCGGGGCCGGTTTTGGCACAGACAGTGGTCTTTTGGGCCAGGTTGGCCGCCACCAGGGCCGCCAGCGTCTTTTCACGGTCTGGAACTTCCTGGGCCAGGCCCGCCAGGAGCTGGTCCGCCTGACCCTCTGGGACTGGCCTTATGACCTAGAGCGCCTGCAACTGAAAGATAGCCGGGGCCAGGTCCTGGACCATCAGCTGGAAACAGACGAGCCGGTCTCCTACTGGGGCCACCAGTACTGCAATATTCTGGTCCGGGTCCAGCTGCCAGCGGCTGGCTACAGCACTATAATCCTGGACCAGGCACCCTGGCAGGGGCTGAGTCTCAAGGCTCCGGAAATGCGGGTTTTAAGCCGGACCGAACCTGTTTTGGAAAATGAATATCTCTGTCTTCAGCTTTGCCGGACCAGCGGCCAGGTCCTGTCCCTGCTTGATAAGAAAACCGGCCAGGAGCTGGTTGGCGACCAGGCAGTGGCCGGCTTTTATCTGCTCGATGAAGATCCAGGCCAGGGTATGACCTCCTGGCGGGTGGGCGATTATAAGAATAAAAGGCCGTTAGTGGAAAATGTCTCGCTCAAGGCTGTCAAGCTGGGTGAACTGCGCCAGCAGGCCACTTTTGAGTATGCTTTTGGCCAGGGTTCCCTGCTCAGTGTGACTTATAGCCTGGACCAGAACCAGCGCTATTGCCGTCTGGACTGCCAGCTGCGCTGGCAGGAAATCGGTAATAAAATGGCCATGCCCCAGCTGCAGTTTTACTGGCCCCTGGTCAGCCCTTGTGCAGAATTTATCTATGATATACCCTTGGGCGAGATCAGCCGGCCGGCCCTGGCCCATGATGTGCCGGCCCTGTCATACGCCGCAGCCTTGCAGGGCAACAGTGTTTTCCAGCTGGTCAGCGATTGCAAGCATGGCTTTCGGGCGACTGGGCAAGGCCTTAGTCTCAGCCTGGTCAGGGCCAGTATTGACCCAGATCCCTGGCCGGAGATCGGCCAGCACAGCTTCAGCTTGGGTCTGGCCCTGCCGGGTCAGGCAAAAGCAGATCCGGCCCAGCTGGCAGAAAGCTTTAACAATCCTTTGCTGGCCATGCCCCTGGCGGCCGGGCAAGCAGGTGACTGGCCTTTAGAAAAATCATTTTTTGCGTTAACCGGCCAGGGCATCTTCCTACTGGCTTTGAAAAAAGCCGAGTCCGGCCAGGGCTTGGTGCTGCGGCTGTCTTGCCAAAGCAGCCAGCAAGAGACAGCCAGGCTCAGCTTTTGCCTAAAACCGCAAAGTGCCAGGCTGGTCGACCTGCTGGAAGAGCCAGTCAGTGCAGGTGAAGAGCCCCTCATAGAAGGCAGCGACATCCTGTTAGAAATGCCGCCGGCTAGTTTACGCACCCTTTTAATCAACTGGTGAAACTGGATAGGGGAGGCAAAAGAATGATTTTTTGGCAAGGCTTTGTTGGAAGACCAGAAGTGGCCTGCGTAACTTGCCCGCCCTCCTTAA
>CAZZGG010000133.1:0-6217 GCA_964654125.1 uncultured Oscillospiraceae bacterium | reverse complement strand
ATCCTGATGCTGACTGCCCGGGGTGACACCCTGGACAAGGTGGTCGGCCTGGAGCTGGGCGCAGATGATTATATCCAAAAGCCTTTTGAGCCCAAAGAGCTGATGGCCAGGGTCAAAGCTGTGCTGCGCCGCTATGAAGCCAGTCAGGAACAGGTCAGGGGCCGGACGCTAAAAAGCAGCACAGGTGGCGAAGTGGCTGAGTTTTCCGGTCTGCTGGTTGATAAATCGCGCTATACTGTTATCGCCAATGATCAGCTGATCGACATGCCGCCCAAGGAACTGGAGCTTTTGTTTTTCCTCACCACCCATCCCAACCGGGTCTTCACCCGGGAGCAGCTCCTGGAAAATGTCTGGGGCTATGATTTTTATGGTGAGTCCCGCACTGTCGATGTCCATATCAAAAGGATCAGGGAAAAGCTTGACGATGCCGGCCCGCATGATGAATGGCAGATCAAGACTGTCTGGGGAGTGGGCTACAAGTTCGAGACCTTGTAGATGCGCCTGCGTTTTGCCAGATCAATTTATATCCGCACGGTTGTCCAGCTGACCATGGCCATCCTGGTCGTTTTTTTAGTTCTGGGCCTGGTTTATTACACCATCGTGTCGCAGGCCAACACCCGCCAGCAAAGAGACCAATTACTCAGTGCTGCCCAGGCCATTGCTGTGACAGTGGGAACCAACCTGGACAAGGATGGCCTGATCAACAACCCCCAGGTCAACAGCTATGTCAATTTTACAGCCCGCTCGACTGGTGCCCTGGTCTGGATCGTCAACCATAAAGGTGAGATCATCATGCAGACAGGTGTGCCTGCCGCTGTCCTGCGTGAACTGGGCCGTTCGGACCAGGGTTATTATCTTTTAGCTGATAATCAGCTGGCCGCCAAGTACAGCGGCACTTCCGGCATCACTATTGAGGGTGATTTTGGCGGCATGTTTAAAGAAAGCGGCGGCCACTGGCTCTCCACTGCCTACCAGATCCCGTCCGGCAGCGCCGGCTATCGCGGTGAGATCCAGCTGCACCTGCAGCAGAGCAGGCATACATTTTTAGCCTTCCTCATGACCAATGGTCTGGTAGCCTCTTTTCTGGTGGCTTTTGCCATAGCTTTACTAATCAATGGCATCTTATCGCGTAACATCACCCGGCCTTTGCGCCTGCTGGCTGAAACAGTGGAAAAAGTGGCCCGGGGTGATTTGTCGGCCCGGGTCAGGCTGCCCGGTTCTGCAGCAGAAGAGGACAGCCGCAGCAGTCTGCTGGCCAAAGATGACCTGACCACCCTGATGCAGACCATGAATGACATGATTGAAAAGCTGGCTAACCAGGAAAAAGACCGCAAGGACTTTATCTCCAGTGTTTCACACGACTTGCGCACTCCAATCACTTCAATCCGCGGTTTTATCGAGGGCATGTTGGATGGCACCATTCCCCAGGACCGCTCTGACCACTATCTGGGCATCGTCAAACAGGAGGTCTTGCGCCTGCAGACCCTGGTCAACACCATGTTCGAGGGCTCCGTCCTGGAAAGTGAGCGTAAGCTGGACCAGACTGTCTTTGATATCAACCGGGTGATCAAGGAGGATATCATTGGGCTGGAGACCTTGCTGGCCAGCAAGAATCTGGATGTGCAGACCGACTTTTTTGCTGAGACTGAGCAACTGCTGGTCATCGGGGACCGTGAGGCCATCAGTCGGGTTGTCTACAATATACTTTCCAATGCAGTGCGTTTCACACCTCAAGATGGCATCATTGCTCTGGCGACTAGACGAAGCAAGCGCAGTAAAGAGATCGAAGTTGTGATTGAGGACAGCGGTCCCGGCATTCCGGCTGATGAATACCCTTTCATCTTTGACCGCTTCTATAAGATTGATAAATCCCGTTCAGCTCATGGTTCGGGCCTGGGCCTTTATATCTGCCGCACCATCCTGAATGCCCATGGTCAGCGCATTGATGTAGCTAAAAGCGATCTGGGTGGGGCCCGATTTATCTTCACTTTACAGGAAGCATGAGATTTTTTTAGCTTGTTCACAGCTCCTTAATCAGTTTTAGTTAAAATAAGAGCAGCTTGCCCATGCGGGAGGAACTAGATTGAAAACAAAAACCAGATGGTTTATCACATTTTTCGCTGTTAATCTGCTTTTTGCCTTGCTGGCCGCCCTGACGGCAGCAGTCTTTTTGTTGCGCAGTATCAGCAGCAGACAGAGCCCGGCCTGGCTCTTGAACCTGACCGGCCAGACAGCTGGCCAGGATCCAGCGCCCAGCCCGGACCCTGACCCGGCAGGCAGCACCACTGTCCCGGCCACACCCAGCCCGGCGCCCAGTCCGACCCCGGCCCCGACGCCAGCTCCGACGCTGACTCCGACCCCAACGCCCCGGCCGACACCGACCCAGGCACCAGCGCAAAATGCGGACCAGACCCTGTCCTTATGGCAGACACGCCAGTATCTGCAAAGAATCTACCAGGAAGTGGCACCGGCTGTTGTCGGGCTGAAAATTGAAGTGCCGGCCAGTAACAGCCAGTCTGCCCGCACCAATGAAGCTTCCGGCCTGATCGTCAACCGGCAGGGTACTATCGTCACTGATGCAGATGTACTTTCCATTGCTTTGAACAAGCAAGGCGGGCTGACGGCAGGCACCAGGATTGATGTCCTGGTCAAGGGTAAAGATAAGATCTACAGTGCCTCTTACAAGGGGCATGACCTGGAAACAGGCCTGGCAGTGCTGGCTTTAAATGACAACACCAACAGTTTCATTACGCCCATTTTTGCAAGAAAACCAGAATTTAAGGTGGGCCAGCATATCCTGGCCCTGGGCTATCCGGATATCCTGACTGCCAGTGGCGGCCTGTCCAGCGGCTTTATCAGCTCAATCAGCCACGATATCATTTTAGAAAGCGGTAACTCGGTCCAGATGGTCATGACTGATATGCCCCTGGACCCGCTTTATATCGGCGGACCCCTACTGGACCTGGATGGCAAGGTGGTCGGCCTGGTTGGCTATGGCCTGGCCAAGGATCCTTTTGCTGTCAAGCTCTATGCCTTGCCGGTTGATACAGTTCTGGAAGTGGCCACAGCCATCCAGGACCGGGATCAGGAAGAGACCAGGGTCTGGCTGGGTGTCACGGTGCTGGGTGAGCAAAGCTTTCTAGAATTGCAAAAACTCTACCGTTTCCCGGACGGTCTTTACCTGAGCAGTGTTATCCGGGACAGCCCGGCCTATATTGCCGGTCTGGAAAAAGGTGATATCATAGTCAAGATAAATGATGAACCGGTCCTGCCGGCAACTGACCTGAGTAGTTTCCTGGCGGACCAATCAGTTGGTGATGCAATCAGGATCAGTGTTTTCCGCCGCCAGGAGAACAGGACGATTGAGCTGGTCGCCTATCTGCAGGAGCTGGCCCGATGAAAAAAAGTGTAAAACAACTGAAACTGGCAAAACAGGCCACCCTGGTGGTGGCGATCCTGCGTGACTTATATCCCGCGGCTGTCTGCACCCTGGATTTTGTGGATCCCTGGGAGCTTTTGGTGGCAGGTATCCTGGCCGCCCAATGCACAGATGCCCGGGTCAATCTGATCACGCCGGGCCTTTTCGCCCGCTTTCCGGACCTTGCCAGCATGGCCAGGGCCAGCCAGGCAGAAGTGGAGGAGCTGATCCGCACCTGTGGGCTGTTTCGTAATAAGGCCAAGGCCATCATTGCCTCCAGCCAGGTCCTGCTGGAAAAGTTCAGCAGCCAGGTGCCGCAGAACATGCCTGATCTGCTCAGCCTGCCTGGAGTGGGGCGCAAGATCGCCAATCTGCTTTTAGGTGATGCCTTTGGCATAGCTGCCCTAGTGGTTGACACACACTGCGCCCGCGTCTCGCGCCTGATCGGCCTGACTGATTCGGAAAACCCCCAGCAAATTGAAAAGGATCTGACTGCAATCCTGCCAGAGGCAGACTGGATAGATTACGGCCATCTCATGGTTGAGCATGGCCGTGCCATCTGTATCGCCCGCCGGCCCCGTTGTGATATCTGCCCTGTGGCACCGCATTGCCGCTTTGCCCAGGGCAGTTGATATGCAAACTGCTCCCCTTTGGCAAAAGCCAGTCTCAGAACTGCCCGGTGTGGCTGCCGGACGCAGCAAGCAACTGGAAAAACTAGCTATCAGCAGCTGGTTCGATTTGCTGGGCTGGTTTCCCAAATCTTATGAAGACTGGTCAAAAACCTGCCTGATTGCCGATTTAGTTGATGGGGCTGAACAGGTGTTTGTTGCTGAAGTGAGCCGGCCTTTCCAGACTAGTCACAAGGGCCGGCTCAGCATTAGCAGGGCCGGCCTGAAAGATGAGAGCCGCTCAATCACTGCGGTCTGGTTTAACCAGCCCTGGCTGGCTGATAAATTACTGCTGGGGCAGATCTACCGTTTTCGTGGCCTGATCAAGCGCCAGGGCCGTAGCTTCCAGGTGCAAAACCCGGCTTTTGAAGGGCTAGACCTGGCCCAAAGCCAGCCCCTGCGCCCGCTTTACAGCCTGACTAAGGGCCTTGGCCAGCAGATGCTGCGCCGCCTAATTATGGATGTGCTGGAGCGCACCAGCGGCAGTCTGCCGGAGCCTTTACCGGCCTGGCTGCGCCGCCGTTACCAGCTCTGTGCCGTGGATTTTGCCTACAGCCGCATCCACCTGCCCCAAAATGAGCATGATATTAGCCTGGCCCGGCAAAGGCTGGGCTTTGAAGAGCTTTTTATGCTGCGGGCCGGCCTTTGGCTCTTGCGCCAAAAGCGCCTGCAAAACCTGCAGGCAATTGCCTTAAAGCCAACTGAGGCAAGCAGCCGGCAGCTGGAGCAATTCCTGGCTGGCCTGCCTTTTACTTTGACAAGAGCCCAGGTCCGGGTCTGGCAGGAGATCAGCCGGGACCTGGCTGCAGACAGGCCCATGAGCCGCCTCTTACAAGGTGATGTGGGTTCAGGCAAGACGGTTCTGGCTGCCCTGGCCATGCTCCAGTGCGCCCTGGGCGGGGCCCAGGCGGTCATGATGGCGCCAACAGCTATTCTGGCCCGCCAGCACTATAAGACCTTGCAGGGGCTTTTAGCCGGTAGCGGCCAGGAACTGGCCCTTTTGACAGCAGCAACCAAGGCGGCTGAGCGTAAGGCGATTCTGGCCGGTCTGGCCAGTGGTGAAATCAGCCTGCTGGTTGGCACCCACGCCCTGATCCAGGACCGGGTGGTTTTTGCTAGATTGGGCCTGGCCATAACTGATGAACAACATCGTTTCGGGGTGAGCCAGCGGCAAAAGCTGGCCCAGCAGACAAGGGGCGGGGAGCAGCCCCACACCCTGGTCATGTCAGCCACG
This sequence comes from uncultured Oscillospiraceae bacterium, assembly GCA_964654125.1. Classification (GTDB taxonomy): domain Bacteria; phylum Bacillota; class Clostridia; order Saccharofermentanales; family UBA5734; genus JAAYBY01. The sequence goes on along the minus strand of CAZZGG010000133.1, from coordinate 897 downwards.
CCTATACCACGTTCTTTAGCCCTGATCCTCTATGGTGATATGGATTTATCCCTGCTTGATGAAATGCCGGCCGGGCGCACGCCGGTTGAGACCTATACAGCCGCCCAGCAGGACAGTAAAAGGGTTGAAAAGCTGATGGAGCGCTTTGTCAGCCAGGGCCGCCAGGTTTATGTGGTCTGTCCTTTGATTGAAGAGCAGGCTGAGCTGGATCTAAATTCAGCTGTCAGCACCTACAATCATCTGGCCCAGGTGGCCTTGCCTGACCTGCAGGTCGGCCTTTTGCATGGCGGCATGCGCCAGGCCCAAAAAGACCAGGTGATGGATGAGTTCATGGCTGGCCGGATCCAGGTCCTGGTCAGCACCACCGTGATAGAAGTGGGTGTGGACAATCCCAATGCCGCCTTGATGGTGATCGAAAATGCCGAGCGTTTCGGCCTGGCCCAGCTGCACCAGCTGCGCGGGCGCATCGGGCGCGGGCCTTATAAGTCACTTTGTGTCCTGAAAAGTGATGCTAAAGACGAGCTGGCCCGGCGCCGCCTGCGGGCGATCTGCCTGGCCAAAGATGGTTTTGCTGTAGCAGAGGAGGACCTGCAGCTGCGCGGACCGGGTGATTTTTTTGGTACCCGCCAACATGGCCTGCCTGAACTGAAGATTGCCAATCTTTATCGTGATGTTGAACTGCTGGCCCAGGTCCAGGAGGCACTTGATATTATCGCAAGGGAGGATCCTGACCTGGAGCAGCCTGAGCACCAGAGGATGAGCCAGTTGATCAAGCAGCGCTACCCGGCGGTTTTTGCCCAGGCAGGCCTTTAAAGGAGGGGGTAAGATGCCGCGGATTATCAGTGGGACATGTAAGGGGATCAGGCTGAAGCCGGTTAAAGGACTGGCCACCCGGCC
>CAZZGG010000132.1:1708-6392 GCA_964654125.1 uncultured Oscillospiraceae bacterium | reverse complement strand
TGATCACCCGGTCAGTCAGCTTCAGCTTACCGTCATCAATCAGCAGGCCGACAGCTAAGGCAACATAGCTCTTGCTGACTGAATACATGCGATGCAGCTCATCCTGGCCATAAGGAGCCCAGTAGCCTTCACTGGCAATCTGGTCTTGCCGCACTAGTAAAAAACCGTGCAAGTTGATCTGGTTCTGGTCGATTCTGTTGAGAAAGTTAAGGACTGCCTGTGATGGGATCCCCACACTTTCTGGTGTAGGGGCTGCTGCAAAGATCGCCTTTTGTTTCACTGGAAAAACACCTCCGTCATATGGATCAGCTGTTGGATTGGCAATTGGCTCCATTGAGCACCTGATCTGCCTTTGCCACCATGGTAGCACAAAAATATTCCGCTGAACAGGAGTGCAAAAAGGAAGCTGGAGCCTGCTTTGTGATATAATTTCAGCAAAGAGGTTTTCAGGAAGGGGATATTATAATGACAGAGAAGTTAGGTTTTGAAGACACACCTTTACTCCCTGGTTCGCAGTACCACGTCCACAGTGATGTCAGGCCGCGCCCGCCTGTGGTCCAGCCCGGCACACCAACTGATCCAGACGGCGGTCCGGGACAGCCGCCAGCCGATGCACTTATCTTGTTTGATGGCCAGGATTTAAGCCAGTGGGTCAAGACCACAGATGGAGGTCCAGCGGGCTGGATCGTAGAAAATGGCTACATGGAGGTTGTGCCCAAGGCTGGTAACATTCAAACCAAAGCTCTTTTAGGCGATGGCCAACTGCATATTGAATGGTCAGCACCAACCAAGATTGTCGGCCATAGCCAACAGCGTGGCAACAGTGGTGTTTTCCTGTTAGGCCTTTATGAGATTCAGGTACTGGACTGCTATGACAACCCAACCTATGCCGATGGCGTCACAGCAGGTATCTACGGTCAGTGGCCACCGCTGGTGAATGCCTGCCGCCGGCCTGGCCAATGGCAGACCTACGACATAATCTGGCAAGGTCCGCGCTTTGCCGCTGGTGAGCTGGTCAGCCCGGCTTTTGTCACAGTCATCTTTAACGGAGTTGTGGTGCAAAATCACACCCGCCTGCTCGGTCCCACCACCTACCGGGATACCCTGCCTTACACAGAGCACCCGCCGGCAGGTCCCTTGATGCTGCAAGACCACGGTGATCCGGTTCGCTTCAGAAACATCTGGTATCGCGAGCTGGGTACTAACAGTCTTTAAGCAAAACAACCACAGAATTTAAAAGCTTACTAGTGCTGATGAAATAATTACCGTTGCAAAAGAGAGGATCGCCAAACTTGCCTGATCCTCTCTTTTGACTTATTAAGATGGAATTTTATAGTAAGCTTAAAATATCAATAATGCTTAATCTGCTCGCCAGGATCATTTTACTGTTGTAATCCTGTAATAATGGTAATGTCGAACAATCAGAGCCAAAAAACAGGCAAGCTGCTTTGTAAGAAGGCTGATCAAAAAGCCAGTTTGCTTAATTAATAGTAGTTTTGTGCAAGCTAATCTAAATATGAGGCGAAATGCGACAATATTAACGCTGGGCTGCTTGACTAAAGCGGCCAGTATGTTTAAAATTTTAAAGTCACCCATGAATCCAGGCAGAAGAAGTCAAATAGATGGAGCGAGCTATGGCAGTAAAGACGCAGCCAGGACTCTTATATCAAGACAAGAGTCGACCAGTCCAGGTGTTTATCAGCCGGGTAAGATTAACAGTTATTGTTTTACTAGTGGCGGGCCTGATCTTTTCTTATTTTTTTGTCTACCTGCCTCTGCACAAAGCCTTGCAGAGGAGCTTGCTGACTAACTTTTCCCATACAGCCTCACTCAATTACAGTTCAATCCAAAGCAGCCTGGAGCGGGGTCAGGAAGGGGCCAGGAGTCTTTCCAGCCGGACCATGATCAAAGAAGCAATTGTCCAGTATTTGGCAGGTGAGATGAGTCTGGATCAGCTTCAGGAGTATACCCAGAGCCGCTATGAGGATGGCGCCAAGGCGCTGGATTATCTGCTCCTTAGTAAAAGATATGTTAATGATGAGCTGATCGCCAGTTATAAATCAAGCAACGTAGAGGTTAAGTCTTGCCTGACAATGGAATATAGCGGTGTATTAGAAATGGAAACAGATTTATGCCTGATGGGAGAACAGGCCTACTATGTGGTGGTCTCGCCAATTATTCATGATCAGCTTGTGCTGGGCTATGACAATCTGATCTTTGATCTGACTGACCAGACCAGCCAGCCCAACAGTAGTTACACAACCAGGCTCATGCCGGCACTGGAGTTCAATAGCTATTTTAGCTCTGCCCATCAGGTGCAGACAGATGGCCAGGCAACAATCTACAAATTAGCATCAGAGTATTACTATGCAGTCGAACTGCCAAATGATGTATTCTATATCACCTGGCAGGACGGAGACATTCTATTTGCCCAAATCAGGCGGATCAGCTTGATGATCTTTCTAATTCTATTAGTGATGTTAACCGGGTTTGCCCTTTTTGCTAATTATTTCGTAGTCAGCTATGCCAGAAAAGAATTATTAGCTTTGGAAATCGACAGCAAGGCTTTGCGCACTGTTACCAAGGAAGTCCAGATTGATCATCTGACTGGTGCCGCCAGCCGCCGTTATGGCATCCACCAGCTGGAAGCTGCCTTTATCAATTACCAAAGAACAGGTGAAGCTCCTTTAATCATGCTGCTGGATGTGGATTCATTTAAAAAGATCAACGACAGCCACGGTCATGCTGCTGGGGATCTGGTTTTAGAAACTATTGTTGCTGCGATCAAGCAAAATATCCGGGCTGATGATCTCCTGATCCGTTGGGGCGGCGATGAGTTTGTCGCTATCTTTGCTGGCTTGAAAAAAGAGGACTCCATATCTTTTGGTAAAAAAATCCAGGCTGCTGTCAGGAGCAGGGATGTCAGCACTGAAAACGGCCTGATTTTACCGACGGTTTCAATCGGCCTGTCTTATTTTATTAATGAAGATTCATCCTACAATGAAGCTATACAAAGAGCAGATCTGGCTATGTACAGGTCCAAAGCCAAGGGAGGCAATAATGTTAATGCCTGCTGGCTGGCCCAATTGACCTGATGGAAGGGCAAAATAGTTGATTAAAAAGCAAACTCTTAAAGATTATCCGCTGCCAAAGGCTGAGCCACTGCGCCTGACCTGGCTGATTTACCTGCTGGTATTTGTGATTGCTCTATTGGGTGGGTCGGTTTATCTGCGCTTTATTCAGCAAGAGTACAAGCTGGAACAGGAAAAGGCGGTAGTTGATCTGGCCCAAGCTGGTAAAGCCTTGCTGCCAGCCCAGCAGATCGATGATTTATTAGCGGCAAAAGCCCCGCAAAAAGAAAGCGCAGAAAGGGAGATTAAGCTGACCTTGAACCGCCTGGTGGCCTCGACAAGGCCAATTGAGGATGCCTTTGTTATTACACAGCAAGAAGGACAAGAGCAAGTTCTGGTCAGAGTTGAAACAGATCTGGCAAACGACTGTGCTAACCCGGAAGCTAGTTTGTACAGCAGCCTGCTTGCGGCAAAACCAGAAAAAACGCCCCATATACTAGACCTTCACCAGCCGCTTATCTGTCATTGTCAATGCGGTACATTGCTGAGGGTATTTATTCCTTTGAAAAGAGGAGCGGAAAAAGAAACTGTCGCTATCTTTGGGATCAGCTATGCAACATCTGCCTGGCTTAGCGACCTGAAAGGTAAGTTGCTGCCCCAGCTTCTGCTGGTTATTTGCTTTATTCTCCTGATCCAGGCCTGCTTATTCATCTGGTTTAAGCAAATCGACTTGAAACGAAAAAATCAAGCACTGGCCACTATGCAAAATCTTTATATGAGTATGTTTGAGCATGCCCCTATTGGCATTGCCCTGATGCACAGAGGCAAGACAGCTGAAAAAACAAAATATGTCAGCGTTAATCCTGTGGGCAGCAGGATTTTGGGTCGGGATATCGCCCGGTTACAAGATACCAGCTGGCTGGATTTAACCCACCCGGATGATACAGGGAATAATTTAGAATTATATGAGCGCTTTATCAGTCGGCAGATCAATACTTTTGATATAAAGAAAAGGATCTTGCATCCGGATGGAACAATCATCTGGATTAACCTTAAAGTGAGTCAACTCTTGAGCGACTCTTTAGGCGACCTGTATTACCTTGTTTTATTTGAAGATATAACTGCCCGGAAGCTGGCCGAGGATGCTTTAAAGGAGAGCGAGCGCAGCAAGTCTGTATTTTTAGCAAATATCAAAGGCATGGCCTATCGCTGCAAAAACGATGCTGACTGGACCATGGAATTTGTCTCTGACGGCTGCCTTGAGCTGACCGGCTATGAAGCAGCTGGCCTGGTAGATAACCATGATGTGGCCTTTAACGATCTGATAGCCGTTGAATACCGCAAGCTGGTCTGGCACAAGTGGCAACAGAATCTGGCCGGACGGAAAAAAACCCAACTGGAATATGAGCTAGTCAGTAAATCCGGCCAACGTAAATGGGTAATGGAATTTGGCCAGGGAGTCTATGATGACCAAGGCCAGGCTGTGGCAATTGAAGGCGTTATCTACGATGTTACAGCCAGTAAGCTGCATGATGCTGAAGTTTTTTATCTGCAGAGCCATGACTACCTGACTGGCCTTTTTAATCGCTTTCAGTTGGAAAAAGAACAAGAGC
>CAZZGG010000132.1:0-1698 GCA_964654125.1 uncultured Oscillospiraceae bacterium | reverse complement strand
CGCCTGGATCAGGTGCAATATCTACCCCTGTCGGTTTTGATTTGTGATATTGACCGCTTGGCTGCAATAAATGATGAAGCAGGTTTTACTGCCGGTGACCTGCTTTTAACTGGCGCAGCCAATCTGCTGCGCGAACTGGCCAAACCAGAGGATGTACTGGCACGCACCAGCGGCAGTGAATTCGTCTTGCTGCTGCCGGGCAGTGACAGCAAAGCGGCTTATGCCAGGCGCCAGATGATCCAGCATGCCATCAGTAGATTTAACGCTGGATCGGGCCAGCATCTGCTGAGTATGACCATTGCTTATGCCACCAGGACAAGCGCCAAGGAGAGCCTGGCTAAGGTAATCAGCTATGCCCATGAATATTTAAAACACAGGAAGTTGCTCAATAAAAACAGCTCACAAAATGCAATCCTGACTTCAATTATGGCTGCCCTTTATGCCAAAAGCCAGGAGACGGAAGAGCATGGCGAAAGACTGGCCCGCCTGACCTGCAAGCTGGGCGAAAGATTACAGCTGCCTGCCAAACAGTTGGACGATCTGCAGCTGCTGGCTATGCTGCATGATATCGGTAAGATTGCTGTTGACGACTATATTCTCAAAAAACCAGGCGCCTTGTCAGAGGATGAATGGGTTGAGATAAGAAAACATCCGGAGGCTGGCTATCAAATAGCCAAGTCCACCTTGCAGCTGGAACATGTGGCAGAATATATCCTCTATCACCATGAACGCTGGGACGGCACAGGTTATCCGGCCCGCTTAAAAGGCGAACAGATTCCTCTGCTGGCCCGGATGCTGGCCTTAGCCGATGCCTATGATGCCATGACAGTGGGCAGGAGCTATAGCCAAAGACTCAGTTGGCAGGAAGCATTGGTGGAAATAGAGCGTTGTGCCGGCAGCCAATTTGATCCGCAGCTTGCGCAGATGTTCGTTGCTATGATTAGACAGGAAAAGGCTGGTTGATTGCTGCTTATAAATCTAACCGGTAATCATTGCCGCCCTTGGCCTTGGCCCGGTACATGGCCTGGTCGGCTCTTTTCAAGGCATTGCTAAAATCAAAATCATCTGGCCTGAAATTGGAAAAACCCGCTGAGATGCTCAGTTTCAACTTATCCTGGCCAGCCTTGTGTTCACTGGTATTGATAGACTCGAGAATTTTCTGGGCCAGCTGCCCGACACTGTCCGCTTCCACTTGGCTAAACACTCCCACAAACTCATCGCCACCCATCCGAAAAAGTTCGTCACCACTACGAATACCAGCCTGGACGGTGCTGGCAATTTTCTGCAAGACTAAATCACCTTCATGATGGCCATAACGGTCATTGATGGACTTGAAATTATCCACATCAAAGACCATGATGATCAGAGCAGGGCTAGTGGTGTTTTTCTGGTAAGCGGCAAAGGATTTTTCTAAATAGCTGTTGCCAAAACGGCGGCTTTTGACACCGGTCAAGGGATCGAAACTGACTTCAATCTCCATCTGCAGCTTGCTATGTTGGTGGCGTTGCCGTTCCAGCAGGATCAAAACCAGTAAAGTGGCCAGGACACTGCTCAGCAGAACCAGCAAAGAACGGCCAAAGCTTCGGATAGTTATGGAGCGGATCTGGCTGCTGGTCTGGCTGATGTAGCTATCCAGTTCATTGTTATGCACGCCGATAGCAATAATCCAGTCAAAATCCGCAAAAAGCTTGGCATAAC
>CAZZGG010000131.1:0-6402 GCA_964654125.1 uncultured Oscillospiraceae bacterium | reverse complement strand
CTGGCCATGGCCTTTGTAAAGCTTTGCCCCTGGCCTAAAAGGCTGCCGATCATGCGGGTGCGGCCGCCAAAGATAGTCACATAAAGGTCGCCTGCGGCCAGATAGATATTACTGCTGTCTGCTGCTAAAAGTTCCAGGATCCGGCCGGTTTCTTTAATGCTCTGGCCAAAGAGGGCTGCCTGGGTGTTATAGTGCGGCGGTCCATCCTTAACCTTTTCAGCCAGGCCAACTGCCAGGGTCACGGCCAGGGCATAGATGTTTTTTAAGGCCACAGCACTCTCCACGCCAGTGACATCCCGGGAAAGACTGATATGGTAATAAGATGTCCCCATTAACTGGCGCAGCTGCTCCAGGACTGCTAGATCATCACCACAAAAAGTCACAGCAGAATGATGGCGGTCAGCTAGTTCATAACTGGTGCAGGGCCCGCCAATAGCACATAAAATCAGCTTTTTATCTGGCAGGCAGTTTTGGTAATACTGGGGAAAAGAAATAAAGCCACCTTCAGGCGTATTCAGCATCCCCTTGGTTACAGCCAGAACAGGCAAAGAGGGGCTTATGCTGTTGAGCACATTTTGCCAGAACCAGTCCACGCCAAAGCTGCTCACACCACAGATGAGCAGATCTGCACTAACCAGGGCAGTTTCCAGTTCCTCAATCTGGTAATACTCCAGGCCATCCGGCAACTTTCTTTGTAAAGTCTTGTGCCAGCCGGAAGCTTTAGCTTCGGTGATAATGTCCCTGTCCAGCGGGCTGCCCACCAAGCGGACAGTATGGCCATTGTCAGTGGCGGGAAAAGCCAGAGCTGAACCCATCATGCCGGAGCCGACGATTGTAATAATTGCCATTTACTTATTCCACTCCCATGTCCCGGGCTCTTTGATCCCTGATCTCCTTGAGCTTGGGCAAAACTGTGATGTCGCGCACTAAATCAGGTAGGGGCAGGCGCTCACCAACAGGCGGCAGGGGCAGGTAAAGGTGCGGCTCTGTCTGGTACCAGTAGGCAGTCGAGGAATAATCATCGGAACGGTGATTATTGTGGCCGTGCTCAATTGAGACATGGATTGATTTGTCGAACATGACTGGATCAGCAATGTGATAACGATAATAAGTAATCCGGCCGGACCAGTTGGGTCCGCCTGGTAAAATGACGCCGTTGTAAAGACCGTGGTACTCAACTTCCGGACAAAAGGCCGTCCCGAAATAATCCTCACAGCCTGTGCCGTGCAAACGGGGCGGCCAGGGTTCGTCATCAATGACAATCATGTCATCGCCTTCGCCGGGCCAGTTGAACTTATCAGTCTGGCGTAGATTGTGGATGTTGAGGTTGCAGCCGACATAATGGCCCTTGCCCTGGGCTTTTAAGATTGTGTAATTATGCTCAACACTGGTGTTAAAGCCAGAAAAATTATACTCTTCCCCGCTCAGACCGCTGTCATCAATCCCCTGGGTCAGCTCGCGCCGCCACTGGGCGTGGAAACGCAGATTGCTGTCCGGCGCCTCGTCATAGGTCTCATAATCAACATAAAAGTAGAACATGATCATTTCATCGGCCTGGTTTTCAATCTCGACCCGGGCGCCTCCGGCATAAGGCATGGGGAAGTAACAGTTATAACCACGGCCATCCTGGGGGCACATAGTCAGTGGGGCTGAGACAAAGTCCTTGCTCATGCCATGGCCCATCCCAAAAAAGTCACCGATCGGGGCCAGCACGCTGGGCTGCTCTTCACCATCCCAGTACATTTTAATGACTAACTTGCGTTCTAACTGGGCTCCGGCCCGCTGGGGAAAAGTGCCAAAGGTCAACCAGATATGGGTGATCATACCGGCGGCGTCATCAGTCATGATAACTTTATTCTCCCCGGGCAGGAAAACATAAAAATCAAAGTTGCCGCCAGTGCGGTCATAGCTGGAAGCCCGCCTGCGCTGGCCTTTTCTTTCCTGATACAGCTTACTGAGCATCATCTTCACCTGTCCTTTCCATGCCAGCCTTGCGCTGGTCAAGCTCCTTTATGATCATGGCATATTTTTGCCGGGTCAGTGGATAAAAAGAGATAATCAAAATGATCAGGCCACTTAAAATAACCGGGGTCACAACAAAAGAAGCGACTATGCCTCTTACTGTCGCAGTTGCCTGGACAGCCAGATCGCTGTCATAGGCAAAGACGGTCAAGAGAATACCAACTAAAAAGCTGGCCACGCCGGAAGCTGCCTTCTGGGCAAAGGTGAAGGAGGAAAAGGTCACACCTTCAGTCCTGACCCCTGTTTTCCATTCACCATACTCGACAGCATCGCCAAACATGGGGTAGACAGCAACACCGGGAATGCCCTGGGTCAGCCCGATCAAGGCCATACAAACCAAAAGCAGGCCGCTGTTTTGCCCAATGGGATAAATGGCGGCAGAAAAGACCAGGGCCAGGGCTGAAGCCGCGATAATCGCTTTTTTAACACCAAATCTTTTTAAGATCTGCGGGCCAAGCACCAGGCCGACAGCCACACCGGCAAAGGTGGCAATTAAGATTGTGCTGGCAAACTCTTCCGGTTTGCCCAGATAGTATTTAGCATAATAGACAGCCAGTGCAGTCATAATAGCGGTGCGCAGGTTGGAAGTGAAGGTCATCAAGGTGGCAACCAGCCAGGGTGTATTGCCAGCCAGTGAACTGAGCTGCTTGGCAACAGAATGCTTTTCTACTTTGGCACCCTGGGCCAGTTCAAGCTCCCGGACATGCTCCTTGGTGTTGAAAAAGGTGATCAGGAAACCGGCAGCTGCCACTACGCCTAAAATCAAGGCTGAGCGGAAAAAGCCACTGCGCTGGATCTCCAGTTCAGTCTCACCGCTGCCCAGCATTTTGGCAAAAACAGGAATGAAACTGGTTGTGATAAAGCCGACCATGGCAAAAAGCAGCCGGTTGCGCGACAGCTGGGTGCGTTCTTCCTGGTCCTTGGTCATGAGAGCGATCATAGAGTTATAAGGTATGTTGATTAAAGTGTAGATAGTGACCAGGATGAAATAAAAAATGTAAGCGTAGACCAGTTTGCCGCTGGTGCTCAAATTCGGTGTGAAAAAGAGCAGGGCGCCGACAATGCCATAAGGCAGGGCAAACCATAGCAGGTAGGGGCGGGCCTTGCCGTACTTGGTGCTGGTTCGGTCGACCACCAGGCCGACCAGGGGGTCGTTGAGGGCGTCATAGATGCGGGCCAGCAGCATCAGGGTGCCGGCTGCCAGGGCTGAGATGCGAAAGATGTCAGTAAAAAAGAACATAGCCCAGGTCACAGTCACATTCCAGACCAGGGCTGTCGAAAGATCGCCAAAACCATAGAAGAATTTTTCCCGTCTGCTCAGCCGGGGGTGGACAGCTGGATCCTGCAGCATATGTTTCCGCCTTTCAGTCAGGCAATTTATTCTTTGCCTGGCAATGTTTTTTTGAAATTCTTGCTAAAGTCTGCCTTAATCGGTAAGCCGGCATCCTGCATGGCTGCCACAGCGCTGCCAAAAACAGGCGGCAACTCCGGCCGGATGACCTTGTAGCGGTTGCCTAATTCAGCAAAGACCAATCTTTGCAAAATGCCCTGGCCGGCTGACCAAAGTCCGCCAGCCAGAACGACAAAAATAGTTTGGTCTGCCAGACGCCGGCCGGCACCCTGGATCAATAGAGCCAGTTCATGAGCACAGTCCCGCATGATCTTGTTAGCAGCCACATCACCGGCACTAGCTGCCTGGAAGACTAGAGGTGCCAGTGAAGCGATCAGGCGCTTGCCGCCGCTATAGATCTCCGGCACGGCCTTGTCAACTGGCCGGCCCAGTTTTGTAGCTAAAAGCTCAGTTAAAGCGGTTGCCTCCAGTCGCCCATCCAGGTCCTGCAAGGCCCGGCGCAAGGCCCGGCGGCCAAAATCATAACCGCTGCCCTCATCGCTGAGCAGATGGCCCCAGCCGCCCACCTGGCTGATCTGACCAGCCTGGCGGACAAAGGCACCTGAACCGGTCCCGGCTATGACAACTAAGCCGTCTCCCTCCGGCAGACCTGCATTAAGAGCACTGACTGAATCACTGTCATTGCTGATATGCTCAGCCTGCGGGAAAAAATCCAGTAAAAACTGGCGATAGCGCTTTTTGTTATCGCCCACACCACCGCCGGCCAGGCCCAGGTGGACAGCTTTCAGGGGCAGATCAGGATAATCTGCCAGCAGCTGTCTGAATAAATCTTTTAAAGTGGCAACCGAGGCTGTAAAACCAATTTCGCTGGAATTACTGGGACCGCCAACCAGGCGGGCCAGTACAGTTCCGTCAGGCTGGAACAAAACCAAATCAGTTTTGCTGGCCCCACCATCCACAGCAATCAGGTGAGCTGAATCAGGCATGTCAAATCTCCCTTGTTTTTCCTGCCTTGATTTTAGCATATGCACCGCCTCCGGTGGGCCGCCAAATTCAATTGGCTATGGATCTTTCATTTCGCAGCATCCTGCTCTCTAAGTTTCCAAGCTAGACTGATAATTTTGGATTGGCTCACGAGGCGGCCAGCATAGTCCTGAGAAGGCTTGCCAGCTGGACATCTCCTGATTGCCTTAGAGAAAAATTCACAATATACTTGTGCTAGACTGTTGTTTTAAAGCTAGGCCCACAAATGGGGGAGGTGACCTATGGCTCTAACAAAAAAGGAACGCATCGTACGTATTTTTCGGGGGCAACCTGTTGACCGCCCACCCATTAAGCTGTGGGGGACAGATTACGGAAGAGTCTTGCTCCATCCATCCTACAAGCAGGTCTATGATCTGGCTCTGGCTAAAACTGACCTCTTTGGCCAGGCCGGCTCGCCTTTTGATTTTGTGGCGGGTTCAGCCAGGGATCTTTATTCGGTCAACTGCAAACCTTACTCTGCAGACTGGTCTGAAAAAGAAACCATCCTCAAGACGCCGGCTGGTTTCCTTTCCAGCATTGAGCTGGTCAGCACCAAAAAAAAGCCTGGCTATACAAGGACCTACTTTATCAAAGAGGCAGCTGACATAAAAAAATTGCTCTCCATCAATTATCAACCATACCCGGTTTCACTAGACAGCTACTTTGAGAAAAGTCGCCAGATTGGTGAGCAGGGAGTGGTCATGTTCGGAATAGATCATCCCGGCTATGCGGTGCAAAGATTGCTGGGGTCTGAGCTACTGGCCTACTTCAGCATCGACAATCGAGAGCTGGTCCAGGAACTGATCACGCTTTTTGCCAGCCGGCTGCGCGACCATGTCCACCAGGTCCTGCTGCAGGCTAGAAAGAAGCTGGCCAAAGATGAAGCCTTCATCATCAGCTATGTTGGACCGGAGCTGCTCATTCCGCCCCTTTTGTCCTTGGCAGATTTCGAGGATTTTTGCTATCAGGTCGATAAGCCCCTGCTTGATGATATCCATTCAGCTGGCGGTCATGTCTGGATCCATAGTCATGGTAAGGTCGGCTGCCTGATTGAGCGATTCATAGCAATGGGATGCGATGTGCTCAACCCCATAGAACCGCCCCCCATGGGAGATATCAGCCTGGAAGAAGCTTGCCGGATCAGTGCCGGCCGGATGGCCCTGGAAGGTAACATAGAGATCCATGAGATCATGGAAGCAGATGAGGCAAGACTGCGTTGGCTAATTGAAGACTCTGTCCGCACTGGAGCCAAATATGGCCGCTTCATCCTCTGCCCCAGTGCTGGCTTCATGGAGGTGCCCCAGCCATCTGAGAGAATGCTCAGGAACCTGCTCACCTATATCGAATACGGCCTGGAATGTGCCAGGCAATATGGTTATTGAAAAAACACCTGCTAGCCGGCAGGTGTTCTACTGCTAAATTTTCAGTATATCAGCGACAATATCATGCTTCAGCTGGTATTAAGGCTGTTTTTTTAGAACTGACTTACCGCCATCCGTCAGACGGTATTTTTGCAAACTGCTGCTCGGCTTATCCGGTACAGTCATTTCAATGAATCCATTTAGCAAAAGTGGCTCAATGTGCCGCTTGGATGCACGTGTATCACTGCTTATGCCAATTATTGCAAATATCTCTTTGCGTGCAAGGGTCCCACCGCCAAGAGCTTGTAATATGTTTATTTGAGTCTCGCTTAATTCGACTTGGTGCTCAACTTGGTGCTCAACTAGGTGCTGTTCTTGGTCGATTAGGCTATTTAAAACAGCAAAAAGAGTAAATTCAATGAAAACTCCAGAGTAGCTGATATTTCGAGCATCTCTGATCGCCTGATAATATTGTGGTCTGTTTTGCTAGAGAAGAGATTCCAGCGGAATCCAAGCAAAAACCTCATTCCACTTTGCCAGAAGAAGTGTTTGCCAAAGCCTGCCCATGCGGCCATTGCCGTCGGCAAAGGGGGAGTTAAGCAGTTAAGCAATATTTATAAAAATCTAAAATAACTAAAGTATTTA
>CAZZGG010000130.1:0-6473 GCA_964654125.1 uncultured Oscillospiraceae bacterium | reverse complement strand
GAAGAAGGAATGAAACATAAAAGTTTATAGCTTTTTATAAGTTTTCAGTAACGGAAGTCTGACTTATGCGGGGTTTTGAGTTGCAGGAAAAAGCAGCGGCCATTTATGGCGGCATCATTGCCTTGATCAAGCGGGGTGTTAACCCTTATTCCATCAAGGTAGCCGACATTGCCGTGGAGGCCAATATTGGCAAAGGGACAATTTATGATTATTTCAGCAGCAAGGAAGAGGCCATCTCCAAGGCGATTTTGCATTACATCGGCCTCCAGCTAAAGGCTGCCCATGACCGGGTAAATGCAAAGGCCAGCTTTCAGGCCAAGTACTTTGAACTGCTGGCTATCCTGGTTGAGCAGGCTGGCGAAAATGAGCTTTATTGCAAGCTTTTATCGCCACTGGGTGGCAGCCAGGATCTTTATGAGCATCTAGGTGATTATAAGGATTACATCCTGGTCAATAAAAGCTGGATCAAAAAAACATTTCAGGATATCTTCCAGGCTGGTGAAGCAGAGCAGATCATTAAAGTGGCAGATGAAACAGATTCTCTCTACAGAGAAATGGCTATGACAGGTGCGCTGGCTGCTTTTTTGCAGTATCTTTACCGACCTTTAGCCGGTGAAGATACCGGGGCCGCCAAAGCTGCCTCCTACCAGCTGCTGATCAAGGCTTTAAACTAGTGGCCTGGCGGCTTAAAGCTCCAGCTGATTAATTAGCTCAGGAAAAGAAGCAATGACCAGGTCCATGATTTCCAAAAGTGTGCCTGTAACAGATGTTTCTTCGCAAAGGCCACTCAGTCCTGCCTTGCTCAGCCGGTACTCCAGATCCTGTAAGAAGGTGAAGCGACAACAGTTTTGCCTGCCCCCCTGTGGATAGAAAAAATATAGCACTAGTCTTTGTTCATCGGGCGATATATTCCTTAAGACAGCACACCGCATCGATGCCATGTGCGCTCTTATCTGGAAGCCATTGATATCGTGGTGGAGGGCCTCAAAAAAGTATCAAGACCAAAAGGCCGATCTTTTATGCCATGGCTAGGGCCTTGAAAGGCATTAAGGTGCTGAAAGTACAGGACAAGCGATTTCTGGGGTCTGGAATAACTGCAAACAAAAAAATATCTTGAGGCTTTGGGTTTTGATGAAACTGTCGACATGGATCCTGAAACAAAGCCAAAAATCAGTCAATTAATTAACCGAGAATTAGGCTAATTGGGGTGCGGATGGTGTGATATAATAAATACATATGAGAAATTATTAAAGTTAGGTGGGAGGTTTTTTAGATGATGTATCCTTATATTACTCTAGCGGATGAAACAGAAATAACACATTCACATATAATTGAAGAAAATAATATACAGAAAGTGGAAGTCCATTTCGAACGTCCAAATGAGGCTGGTTTCGATGTTGCAAGATGTATTTTACCTAGTTATACTTGGATAAAAATTGAAGGCTACACTAATGAAGAAATAGAGGAATTTAATGAAATCCTTAGACACAATGCACATCTATTCTATAAATATGCACTATAGGGGGTATCCAAATTGCCTAGTCTATTTAGAGTAGGAGGATACCTAGTTTATTTTTGGTTAAATGAAAATTTCGAACCAATTCATATCCATGTTAGCCAAGGAAAACCAACCCAAAACTCTACAAAAGTTTGGTTAACTGCCTCAGGTGGTTGTATACTAGAGAATAATTCAAGCAAAATACCGGTAAAGGAATTAAATAATATTCTAGAAATAATAGCTGCACAGTATTTTTTGATATGCAGGAAGTGGAAAGAACATTTTAAAATAGATGAGATTAAATTTTACTGCTAAAAATGATCTAGACACACCTTTTCGGACAATTATGTGATATCTACCTCTGATTGCAGCTTCATGTTAACACATTCAACAACTTAAAAACACTGTAATGTACGGCTGCAAAGCCTTTTTTCTTTGATTTTTTAGGGGGCAAGTGTAGATAAGATCTGTGTCAAAGATCCGTTAAGCCAGGCCTTGCTGAAAAACATGCTTTTTGTCATAGACAGAGTATTTTACAGTGCTGACAACCTCAAGCTCTTTAGCAGCAATGGTAATTCTTGCATTTTCCCTCTGGGTAAGAAGCTGCTCAGCTGCAAAAAGCTGTCAGCAGCTTAGGAGATGACAGGGCGCTTCATCAGCAAGATTATTATAAAACGCAGGGTCTTGCCTTCATTATGCTTGTCAGCGCGCTGATCCATCGAGAATTGGCAGAGGCAGTTGGGTCGGTAAAGGGTAAAAGTTTGCAGGATTGCCTGCTTGATGCCCGGATGATTAAGGCTGCTAAAAGGCGTGGTGTATGGACTGTATCTAACTGTCGTAAAAAGCAGAACGATTTATTCGCAGCTCTAAACACCAAGCTGGCTGTGGAGATAGGGTGATATACCTAAAAAGCCGAACCGGAAGTTGCTTTTCACCAACATATAGAACTTGACTGATTAATCGGAGTCAAGCTGATTTAAGTCAACAAAATCTGCGATTAACTTTGCCAAAGCCTTGTCTGCTGCTAGCTTAAGCCAAATTAAGTAGGGCGGCATCTTCTTGTTAAAGTGGATCACCACCTGGTCAGCTGCTAACTTGACATCATCTGTCCACTTCCAGGCCTGCCAGCTTCTAAGGCCGTCTAGCTCGACCAGCCTGCTCATAAGGCTGCGACAGGCGTGCACTAAAAGTTGGGACAATCTCTCTTTAGCAGTGCTATTTAGAATGTGGGCCAAGAAATCCAGATATTCATCAACTGGGCATGTGACAAAGGTGTGGTCCGCTTGAGCAGAACAGGGGTCCAAATCCTGCTCCTGCTGGCTGATTTTACTAAGTGATAAGCTCAGCAGTAAGAGTTCTTCCAAACCCATAGAGTCCAGTTGGTATAAGATTGAGTCCATTATTTTTGCCTGCATGTTTGGGCCAGGCAGATGATATTTGGTGTTTAAATAATTCATAATCTTGCTCTAACTGCACTTTCGTGTTTTCGTTAACTCTATGATACACCATCAGGGATAGCTGTGGTGGCTTGATAAAAAAGGTGCTTGAACAGGCCTTGTTCCTGTGTTATTATGCAATTAATAAATAGAGTTTATAAATACAGCGTATTAATGCTTGTAGATCTGGGGTGAGAGTGAATTTGCCGGAGAAAATCTTTATTGGAGTGGACAGTGGTGGCACCTCCACAGTGGCTGTGGCAGTGACTGCCAGTGGCCGGGTTCTGGGGCGCTTTGTGGGTGACCAGACCAACCACTATGCCTCTGATCTGGCCACAGCCAGGCTGAATTTAAAACACACAGTGGACTCTTTACTAAAAGTGGCTGGTATCAGTGTTTATGAAGGAATCGCGATTGGGCTGTCATCTTTGGATTATGAGCCAGACCAGGATTTCGTGAACTCTTTTTGCCAGGGAATCCTACCCCTGGAAAAGACCAGCATGCACAGTGATGTCTTCATGGCCCTGATGGGTTTGACCTTAGGTGGACCTGGCATCATGGTGGTCAGCGGTACCGGCTCCATCGCCATCTTGCTGGACCAGCAAGATCAGCTGCACATTATTGGTGGCTGGGGCTATCTGTTCCAGGACCCGGGCAGTGCTTATGCCATGGCGGTCCAAGGCATTACAGCTGCCCTGAAAAGTTATGAAGGGCTAGGCCCGGCCACTAGGCTAAAGGAGGCTGTCTTGGCCCACTTTGCTGTAAGTCAGCCGCGCCAGTTAATTGAGATTTTCTATCAGTTGCCAGCTAGGGCAGCCAGCCTGGCAAGTTTTGGCAAATCTGTGATTGAAATAGCCCGGCAGGGTGATCCAGTGGCGGCTAGCATAGTCGATCAGGCAGTCCAAGACCTGGCTGCCTACGCTTGCCGCCTGGTGGAAAAAATGGCCGATGAATCCTGTCTGGTTGGCATGTCGGGCAGTGTCCTGGAAAAAAATCCTGATCTGGCAGCGGCTTTCAGGCAAGCGGTCAGATCTGTCTATCCTGATGTCCGGCTGGGCTTTGCCAAACTGAAGGCTGAAACAGGTGCAGCCCTTTATGCCATGAAAAAATCCGGCCAGCCCTTTGCTGAAGAAGCTCTAGCTCGCCTGATGAGTTTAGAAAGCAGGAATGACTATGACTAAAGCATTGGAGTATATCAGCAATATCACCAGGCTGATCCAGCAGCTAAAAGACGAACAGCTGGACCTGTTGGACCAGGCGGCCCATTTGCTGGCTAACTGCCTGATGGCTGGAGGCATGATTTATACCTTCGGCACCGGCCATTCCCACATGCTGGCCGAAGAGCTCTTCTACCGGGCGGGTGGTCTGGCCCGGGTCAGCCCCATCCTCGATGAAGGCCTGATGCTGCACACCGCTGCTGCCAAAAGCACTAATCTGGAAAGACTGCCTGGCTATGCCGAGCTGCTTTTGGCTAGTTACCCCATAAAACCGGGGGATTTGCTGCTGATTGCGTCCAATTCCGGCCGAAATGCTGTGCCTGTTGAAATGGCCCTGGCTGGCAAAGCCAAAGGTATGACAGTAATAGCCCTGACCAGTCTTGCGCATTCCCGCTCAGCTGCTCCCAGGCACCCAAGTGGCAAACGACTCTTTGAACTGGCTGACCTCGTCTTGGATAATGGCGGCTGTCCGGGCGATGCAGCTGTCGAATTTGCCTCGCTTGGCCAGTTGGGCGCCACATCCACAGTCATGGGGGCCCTGATTCTGCAAGCACTTGTCTGTGGTGCGGCTGAAATCATGCTGAAGAATGGCTTTAAGCCGGAGGTTTACAGCAGCAGTAATCTGGGCGACGGCAGCCAGAACCAGGCCCTGCTGGATAAATACAGCGGCCTGATTAAAAGCCTCTAGAGCAAAGAGGGGAAGAGGAATTGAAAAAAATCACCCTGGCATCAATCAGAATCCAAAACATCCGTTTGATCTTTGATCTGCTTGTCAACGAGACTGGCATCACCCGCAGTGAGCTGGCCCAAAAAACTGGCCTCAGCCTGATGACGGTCGGCAATATCATTGACCAGCTGGATAGCCACAAGCTGATCAGGCGCAAGAGTAAGACTGCTACAGCGGCAGGTAGAAAAGCTGAATTGCTGGCTGTAGAAGAGGATGCAGGCAAATTAGTCATCCTGGATTTGACCGCCCGGGATTTCAACTTTGTTGTCCTGGGCCTGGATTTAGCCTTGTATTATAGCAGCCGGAATTGGGTCTATGAAAAAGCCCAAAGTTACCTGACCAATCTGGAGAATTTTCTTGGAGTTGTCAAAAAAGAGCTGGCAACAGCCTGCGCCGGCCAGGACCTGCTTGGTCTGGCTGTGTCTGTGCCGGGTCCTTATGATGCAGAAGCTGATCTTGTCATAACGAAAAGAATCCCCGAGCTGCTGGAGATCCGCCTCAAGAGCCTGATCCGGGAAATTGTTTTGGGCGGCAACCAGACTAGTGAGATTTTTATCGACGAGGATGTCAAGTTTGCCGCCCTGGCCAACCTGGCCTTAGTGCCGGAGTACAAGGACAAGACTGTTTTTTATATCTATATCGGTGCAGGTGTCGGTGGAGCTATTACCTTGGGTGGCCAGGTGGTCAGGGGAGCCGATTCTTTTGCGGGCGATATCGGTCAGGTCCTTTATGATCAAAAAACTAGTTTTGAGGAAATGATCTCAGCGGAGGTCTTCAGCCGTGAGCTGGCCCAGCTGCCTGCAGGTAAGGACAGTTACAGCAGGCTGCTGGCCCAATACAGCACTTACATTGCCCAGGCCCTTTACAATGTGGTCTGGCTGATCGACCCGCATGCCATCATCATTGAATGTGCCTATGCCAGTCAGGCCAAAGCTGAGTTTCTAACTAGCTTGCAGGATAGTTTGAGCCGGCGGCTGCCCCGGCAGCACCAGCTGCCAAAGCTGCTCTTGTCTGATCGGCCGGTCAAGGATGCCTTTGTCGGTGCAGCTCTGGTCCTGCGGGACAGGTGGCTAGATAAAATCGTCCGGTTCGCTGGGTGAAATAATAATTTAATAAGAACGTAAACATTAGTTTTTAGGAGGGTATAATCATGGCAAAGCTGGCAATTAACGGTGGTGAGCCGCTTGTCCGTAAACCATATATGGCCTGGCCCCAGGCAGGGACTGGGGAATTGGGCCGGCTGGAGCAGGTTTTGCACTCAGGCAGGTGGGGCGTGTTAGGCCCGCAAGTGACTGAGTTTAGCAATAAGTATGCTGCCTACTGTGATGCGAAATATGCAGTGGCAACGTCTAATGGCACGATCAGCCTAGAGCTGATTTTGCGCAGTCTGAATATTGGCCGGGGGGATGAAGTGATCATGCCCCCCTATACCTTTGTCGCAACAGCTTCAGCAATAGTCTTTACTGGAGCGGCGCCTGTTTTTGCTGATATCGAGCCAGACACTTATAACCTGGATCCGGCCAGCGTTGAGGAAAGAATCTCTGGAAAAACCAGAGCGATCCTAGCTGTCCATGTCGGAGGTCGGCCTTGTGACA
>CAZZGG010000129.1:0-6688 GCA_964654125.1 uncultured Oscillospiraceae bacterium | reverse complement strand
GCTGTTTTTCTTGCAGGCGACCTGCACCTTATACTGGGCATAAAATCCGATCAGTAATGGGATGATGACAAGATAGAGATAATTGTTGTTGTACATAGAGCTGCTCCTTGATCAGTTTTCTTTAGGCGGCATCTTGCAGCAGCTGCATGAATTCTTCACCTGTGATGTTTTCCTTGGCCAGCAACTGGGCTGAAATACGGGTCAGGGCACTGCGGTTGCTTTTTAGTAATGCGCTGGCCTTTTGCTGGCTTTCGGCCAAGATAAGTCTGACCTCTTCATCGACCAGGCTTTCTGTTTGTGGCGAGATGTTTTTGACACTGCGCCCGTCCAGATAGCGGTTTTCAATACTTTCTAGACCCATGGGACCAAATTTGTCGCTCATGCCATACTGGGTGACCATGCTGCGGGCCAGGACTGTTGCTCTTGCGATATCATTGGCTGCCCCGGTGCTGACTTCGCCAAATTCGAGGATTTCTGCGGCCCGGCCGCCCAAGAGGCTGACGATCTGGGCCTCCAGCTCGCTTTTAGTCAAAAGGTAGCGTTCTTCTTCCGGCATATTCATGGTGTAGCCCAGGCTGCCCATGGTGCGTGGCACAATCGTGATCTTTTTGACCGGCTGGCTGTTTTTTTGCAAGGCGCTGGTCAAGGCATGGCCCACTTCATGGTAGGCCACCATGCGGCGCTCTTTTTTGTTCATGATGCGGTCTTTTTTCTCTTTACCGGCTATGATGACTTCCACAGCTTCCATCAGGTCCTTTTGCCGCACAGCCGGCCTGTTTTCTTTGACAGCCAGCAGGGCCCCTTCATTGATCATGTTGGCCAGATCGGCACCAGTGGCACCGGATGTGGCAAGAGCGATCTCCTCCAGGTCAATATCGCTGGCCAGGCTGACCTTTTTGGCATGAACCTTGAGGATTGCGGTCCGGCCGGCCAGATCAGGCTTTTCCACTAGGATGCGGCGGTCGAAGCGGCCCGGCCGCAAGAGGGCCTTATCGAGCACTTCCGGCCGGTTGGTGGCAGCCAGGATAACTATGCCGTTGGTGCCGTCAAAGCCGTCCATCTCTGCTAAGAGCTGGTTTAGGGTCTGTTCACGTTCATCATTAGAGCCCAGCTGGTTATCGCGGCTTTTGCCGATCGCGTCTATTTCATCAATAAAGATGATACAGGGGGCATTTTTCTTGGCAGTAGCGAAGAGGTCACGCACCCGGGAGGCACCCACACCAACAAACATTTCGACAAACTCACTGCCGGAGATGGAGTAGAAAGGTACTTTAGCCTCTCCGGCCAGGGCCTTGGCCAGCAAAGTCTTGCCTGTGCCGGGGGGGCCGACTAGAAGAGCACCCTTGGGCTGCTTGGCCCCGATTGCCTTATATTTGGCCGGGTTATGGAGAAAGTCTGCCAGTTCTGCCAGACTTTCCTTGGCTTCATCCTGACCGGCCACATCACTGAACATGACACCGCTGCTTTTTTCCATACTGTATTCCTTGGCCTTGCTTTTACCAGCCGAAAAGATGTTGCCCATACCCTGGCCGCCCTGCCCCATCTTATTGACCATGCGGCGGATCAGGAAGGAATAGAAGAGATACATCAAGAGGACCGGCAGGATCCAGGATGTGATGAAGCTCATGATCGGTGAACCTGTCCTGGTCTGCAGTTGGTGGAAATTGACATCACTGGCACTGAGCCGGTCAACCAGGCCGGGATCATCCAGCCTGACACTGAAAAAGATTGCGTCAGCGCTGATTTCACCCTGACGTTCTGTTTCTGTCAGGCCAGCCGGATCAAGGATGCTCTCGACCAACTTGAGATCAGCATCAGTTTTAAGGGATAATCTGACTTGTTCATCGTCCAGCTGGACCCGCTCCACCAGGCCGCTTTCAACCAGTTTGATGAACTGGCTGTATTCGATCTGGCTGCCCCTGCCACTAGGGGCAACGAAGAGATTGAGCAAAAAGGTGATGATAAATATTATGGTGAGGATATTGAAAAAATTGCTTCTTTTTGGCCCACTGCCAGCGGCAGGGCCATTCTGATTGCTGCTGCCAGCTCCGTCAGCCGGACCCGGATTCATCTGTTTTAGTTGATCTTTGTCTTTATCTTTATGATTGTCCATCTTATTGCCTCCTTTTACCCCGCTTCGGGGGACTGGCTTCATAGTATAATGACACCATTAACTGAACTTCAACAAAACTGGCCTTTTAGTTGAGGTTCAGTTGAACTTGGCCCTTTAGACTTGGAGCAAGGAGTGGTCTAGATGTTTAAAATCCTGGTTGTAGAAGATGATCTGCATACAAGAAGGCTGATTGCCGATATTTTAGAAGACGAGCGCTTCAGTCCGGTTCTGGCCCGGGACGGCCTGGAGGCTCTGGATATCCTGGACAAGGAACACATCGATTTGATGATCACAGATATCATGATGCCGGGCCTGGATGGCTACAGCCTGACTGAGCAGCTGCGGGATGCCAATTATGACCTGCCCATCTTGATGATGACTGCCAAAGAGACGATCCGGGATAAAAGGCGCGGCTTTTTGGTGGGGACAGATGACTATATGGTCAAGCCGGTTGATGAAGAAGAGCTGATTTTGCGGGTCAAGGCCCTGCTGCGCCGGGCCCGCATCGTCAATGAAAAAAGAATCAATCTGGGCAAGGTCAGTCTAAACTATGACTCCTTCACTGTCAGCCGCGAGTCTGAGCGCTACACCCTGCCGCAAAAAGAGTTCTTACTGCTTTACAAGCTGCTCAGCTATCCTGAGACTATCTTCACCCGGCTGCAGCTGATGGACGAGATCTGGGGGCTTGATTCCAAAACAGACGCTCACACAGTCAGTGTCCATATCAGCAGGTTAAGGGAGCGTTTTGCCAGCTGGCCCGAGTTTGAGATAGTGACAGTGCGTGGCCTGGGCTATAAGGCGGTGAAACACGATGCTGATTGATAAAAAAGACAAACAGGCCGGCTGGCGCCTCAGCTCACTTTTATTTTTAGTTATTTTTGTCTTTGCCATCCTCCTGGTCAGTATCCTGGTGGCGGGTATCCTTTCCTTTTTTCTGGTTAATGCCGGTATCTTGCCGCCCCTGTCGGAAAAGCGCTTTCCGGCTGTCCTGATCTTTTTACTCCTGGTCAGCCTTTTTATCGGGACCATCATTGCCCTGCTGGGTGGCGAACGCTTTTTAAGGCCTCTGCGTGAGATGGCCCGGGCCACCCGGGAGATTGCTGCCGGAAATTTTGCTGTCAGGGTCACAGGCGGCGGCACAACAGAGCTTGACCGCCTGGCCCGGGATTTTAATGAGATGGCCCAGGAGCTGGCCAGTTTAGAGCAGATGCGCAACGATTTTATCAGTAATATCTCCCATGAATTGAAAACCCCGATTGTCTCGATCAGGGGCTTTGCCAGAAGGCTGAAAAAAAGCCAGCTAACGGAAGAAAAAAGAGCTGAGTACCTTGATATCATCATTAATGAAACTGAGCGTTTGACCCGGCTGGCCGGCAGTATCATGCTCTTGTCCAAGCTGGAGAACACGTCTCGGCTGGTGGAAGAGAGCACTTTTCACCTGGATGAAGAGATCCGCCAGGTCATCTTGCTGCTGAATCCGCAGATTGAAAAAAAGCAGCTGGAGCTGGAAATTGATCTGGCAGCAGTCCAAATCACAGGTAATGCTGAGCTGCTGCGCCAGGTCTGGATCAATCTTTTGGAAAATGCGATTAAGTTCAGTGCTGAAAAAACCAAGCTGACAGTCAGCCTCAGCCAAAGCCAGGGCCTAGCCCGGGTCATGATCCAGGATGAGGGCATTGGTATGGCTGCAGATATGCAAAAACATATCTTTGACAAGTTTTATCAGGCCGACAACTCCCGCCTGACGGAAGGGTCTGGCCTGGGCCTGGCCCTGGTCAGGCGGATCTTAGAGCTGTCCGGTGGCAGGATTGAGGTGAGCAGTTCGCCCGGCCAGGGCAGCCGCTTTACTGTCAGTCTGCCTGGGCCAAACTAGCAAAAAGCCCCCTGCTGGCAGGGGGCCTGGCTCGGCGGACTGTATAATAAAACACTTAACGGGAGACCCAGCCACCATCCACAATGAAAGTCTGACCGGTAATGAAATTGGCAGCATCTGAGGACAGATAAAGGACCATATTGGCCAGCTCCACCGGCTTACCCAGCCGGCCGACCGGTGTGGCATCGGTGAAGGCCTTGGTCACTTCGGGCGGGTTATTAGCCAGGATAGGTGTCTCAATAATGCCTGGCGAGACAACATTGACCTGGACATTCTTGGCGGCGTAGTCCATGGCCACCTGGCGGGACAGGGCAATCACTCCACCTTTGGAGGCAGAGTAGCTGGGTAGTCCGGTCAGGCCGAGATGGGCTGCGACTGAGGCAATGTTGACGACTTTACCTGAGCCTTGTTTAACAAATTCCGGCAGGACAACCTTCATGCCAAAAAAGGTTCCCTTCAGGTTGACTGCTATCATCTTGTCAAAATCAGCTTCGGTCAAATCAACAATGTCAACTGCCTCCGATATACCAGCGATATTGCACAAGGCATCAATAGAACCATATTCGGCCAAAGTCTTGGCCAGACCAGCTTGCCATTCGGCCAGTACGGATACATCCAGATCAAGGCTCAAGGCCTTGCCACCGGCATCTGTGATCTCTTTGGCTGTCTCTGCAGAATTTTTGATATCAGCACAGACAACCTTGGCACCATTTTTACCAAACTCCTGAGCCACCACCTTACCGATACCTGATCCGGCACCGGTTACCAGTACTACCTTATCCTTAAGATTAAGCATGAAAAATACCTCCCTTTATATGTCCTATTAAAAACAGGACAACGAAACAGCAGGTCTGACAATACTGCCAGTTGGCAGACAGTCCAGCCTGCCGCTGTAATAAACCTTTCAGCCAGGTGCTGGAACAGCTTTTATTTTGCTGAGATCAGAATATCTTTGATCCGGCACACAGCCTTCATTGGTATGCTACGTCAAATCGATTATTTTTTCTGTAACCTGTCTTACAGCACAAGACCAGACAGGCTCCAGCCTAGCAGGCATAATGGTCAGGCATATTTGCTTTTAGCAGGAAAGCAAGCTGGGCCTTAGTTTTTTAAAAAATTAAATTTCCTGCGGCTAATTTTTCGCCTAGCCGCTCAAATGTAAGAAATACAGCAGAATCCATTCTTGTGTCCACGACAGAACCACAAGGAAATACGGTTGGTTGCAAAGTTATGCATGTCAAGATAAGAATGTACAAAAAAGGAGTTCATCTACTGGCAGTTTTATCAGACCTGCGAAGATGTTAGACAAGGCATCTTCGCATATGTTGAGCTCTACTACAACAGGAAGAGGGCTCAGAAAAGACTAGGTCAGCTCAGCCCTATGCTATTCATACAACAATGGCAGGGAGATCATGGTTTAAATGTAGCTTCACAAATTGTCCGACAAAGTGACAACGCATCTAGTTCTTGTGTTTATTTTTTTTATTCTTTTTCTAACTGCTTTTCTAAAAAATGGACCAATTCTGGAATAGAGGTTTGAGTTGTATCCCAAACAATTTGCAAATTTAAAATATGATATCCATGTGCAGCAAAGTTCCGCATTCCAACCATCGAGCGCCATGGAATTTGAGGATGTTCATCAGTGAATTCGCTCGGTAGCTTATTCGCTAATTCACCAATATTAAGCAAAGACATTACAATAGCTTTCTTGATCAAAGAATTATTGCGTAATTCTTCTAAATTGCTCACTGCTTGTGAAAAAACTATTATGTCTTTTGCGTCTTCCAATATGTGATCTAGTATCAACCTAATTTTCTCGTTCATATATTACCCTCATATCCTGCAAAACACTATTTCTAAATTGATCCTTTGCTTCGTACTGTAAAGCATCAAAAGTTATTAGATCCACAGGTCTATTAAGAGCTTCTTCCAGATCAATTTTCAAGCCAAAGAATAAGATTCCCCGTGTATCAGGCAAAAATTCGACCAGCATGTCGATATCACTGTCAACAGTAATAGTACCACGAGCTGCTGAACCAAATAAGGCTGCTCGTTTGATAGGATATGCATTTAAAACTTCAAGAGCAATAGATTCGATTTTATCCATAGCATTTCTCCTCCTATAACAGTAGTTAGATCAAGAAAACCTACATTATGACTACAATTTTATTATACCAATTCCCGTCAACTTATTTCCTAAGGCACTACAAGATCTTGCTCCCGCTTGTCTTGATCCGTTTCAGCCTGTCCTTGACAACTATCTTTGATGGTGGGTGTTCAACAAGGTCCGAAGCTCGTGCTTCTTTTTATGATCAGTAACACTGGTCAGCAGCACAATTGTCCGTTGATGTGCCTTTAGTAGGGAATGGATAGTGTTCCATTCCCACTGGCGCTAAAAAATATAATGTCAGCAATGCATGACCTGGAAAAATACATCAACTCTGATGCCGGACTTGATGTTTTAATTCGCGTTGCTTTGATTCACTACCAGTTTGAAGCATACACTTTTTCTATCCGACGGCTTTGTGAAATGGGTATCCTGACACAAAATTCTGGCGTGCAACGCAACAGGACTTTTCCCTATTCCACCTACCTGGACATCCTGCGTGAGGGAACAGTTTGAACACTTCAATCGTGCGCATTCCCCGCTATTTTTAGCCAAACACTTAAGGTCTATAATCAGGTGGTAAGCTATTTTATTG
>CAZZGG010000128.1:3356-6762 GCA_964654125.1 uncultured Oscillospiraceae bacterium | reverse complement strand
AAAAAGGCAGATAAAGAATCTTTACAGAATATAGTCCTCCAAAGATTCCAGGTCCTTGATGATGATAACTTTATTGCCCTGTAAGTCTATGTAGCCCAGCTCTTTAAATTCGCCCAGCTTGCGGGTTATAGTTTCACGTCTTAAACCAGAATAGTTACCCAGTTCCTCCCTGTTTAAGGGCAGCTCCAGGCGGATACCTTCTGCTGTTTCTAGGCCTATCCTGTTTTTTAGTTTTATTAAAAGCCCTGCTGTTTTCATGGTGGCATTGCTGGTGGACAACCTTTGGATCAAATCTTCGGCCCAGCGTATTCTCTCAAAGCTTTTACTTAAAACACTTCTTAAGAGTTCCGGCGAATTATAAAAATACTTGTGGAAAGTAGCCTTGGGTATGGCAACTATCTTGCAATCTGTCAGGGCCCGGCCCATATACCTGTAGTTGGTCTTCATTAAAAGATTGTGGCCGCCGACAAAATCGCCTTCTTTATAAATATAGAAGATCTGCTCATCGCCATCTATGGTGTTAAAGTAGATTTTCATCTGTCCCTTGAAGATTAGATACATAAAATCAGGCGAATCTCCGGTCTTGAAAATATAGTCGCCTGTTTTTATGCGGGTCAGGATTATTTCAGCAAGGACCTGCTGCATGTCCTTTTTATCTATCTCGTTTAAAAGGGGCAGGCTGCTTAAAGCTGCCAGCATAGCCTGTTTTTCTTTTTGTGAAAC
Source organism: uncultured Oscillospiraceae bacterium (assembly GCA_964654125.1). Lineage (GTDB taxonomy): Bacteria > Bacillota > Clostridia > Saccharofermentanales > UBA5734 > JAAYBY01. The sequence goes on along the minus strand of CAZZGG010000128.1, from coordinate 6,039 downwards.
GATTTCACCGTTCTTTAAAATCCTGACGGTCTCATGTTCTGCTGTACTACTGGCTTGCCTATCTTCACGCAGATGATCGGCATAAAGCTTATTGGCATAGACCTCAAATTCCTTGGCCTTATCCTTATCCATGGGCTCAACTCCTTCTAATCGATAAGGTATACCCATTTCCTTGTATTTATTTAGCCCGGATGTATGGTAGGGCAAGATCTCTATCCTATCCACCCAGCGGCTGATGGGCTGCAGGATCTGGACAAACTTCTGCATGGCTGCGGTGTTATCGGTATAGCCCGGCACCATGACATGCCGGGCCCAGATCTGTCCTGTAAAACCATTAGCTGCCAGTCTGTCAATAAAATCCTGGTAAGCCAAAAAGCCTGCACTTGTGGTTAATTCCCGAAAAGACACAGCATCAAATGCCTTGACATCCAGAATCAAGGTGTCCAGCAAAGGCAAAATAAGAGGGTAGTAGATAGGGTCACCACAGCCGGATGTATCCAGGCAGGTATTAAAACCGCTCTCTTTTAAAAGCTTCAAGGACTCGTAAAGGAACTCACCTTGCAAGAGCGGCTCCCCTCCTGAGAAGGTGACTCCACCTTCTTGGCCATAATAAGGTTTATAGCGCCGGGCCGTGTCTAAAATCCACTGCGGGCTGATGATCTGCCCACCCGTCGCCTTAATGGCATCAGGGTTATGGCAATAGGCGCAGCGCAGTGGACAGCCCTGCAGAAAAAAGACTGTTCTGGTGCCAGGCCCGTCCACCAGGCCCATTGACTCTATGGAATGTAGATATCCTTCGACCAAGCTCCTGCGCTCTCCTTTTTGTTTAGACTATTTCATGGAAGGTCCTGTTAATCACATCCAGCTGATGCTCCCTGTCCAACCGGTTAAACCGCACGGCATAACCGGATACCCGGATGGTGAGATTAGGATATTTATCCGGATTTTCCATGGCATCCAGTAAAAGATCCTTATCCATCACATTGACATTGAGGTGAAAGGCGTCTTGCGTGAAGTAACCGTTCATTATATTGGTGAGGTTACTGATCCTCTCCTCACTGTTTTTACCCAAAGCCGAGGGTATAATGGAAAATGTGTTGGATATACCGTCCTGGTTGACATCCTTATAGGGCAGTTTGGCGACAGAGTTCAGGGAGGCCAGGGCACCGGACTGGTCGGCACCATTCATCGGGTTGGCCCCCGGCGCAAAAGGCTCGCCCAGCTTACGCCCATCGGGAGTCGCTCCAGTTTTTTTGCCATAAGTGACATTTGAGGTGATGGTCAGGAGTGATAGAGTGTGCTCAGCACTCCGATAAGCCGGGTTTTTGCGCAAAGCCTCAATAAAGTACTTATTAACCATGATGGCGATTTGATCAACCCTGTCATCATCATTGCCATATCTGGGGAAGCTGCCCTCTATAACAAAGTCATGCGCCAGGCCGTTTTCATCCCGGACAGCTTGCACCCTGGCATACTTGATAGCAGAAAGTGAGTCGGCCACGATTGATATGCCTGCAATGCCAAAGGCCAGGAACCTGTGCACATAAGGGTCATGCAGGGCCATCTGACCTGCTTCGTAGGCATACTTGTCATGCATATAATGAATGGTATTCATGGTGTCGACATAAAGCCTGGCCAGCTGGTCCATGACTTTTTTAAAAGATTCCAGAACACTAGCATAATCCAGGATTTCCTGGTTGTTTTTTTCGATACCTGCCAGCACCTGGATAAAGCGGCCGGTCTTTTTATCTTTCTTCACTTCATCAATGCCGCCATTAATGGCATAAAGTAAGGCTTTGGCCAGATTGGCCCTGGCTCCGAAATACTGCATTTCCTTGCCCAGCCGCATGGCAGACACACAGCAGGCTATGGCATAATCATCACCATAGATCGGCCGCATCAAGTCATCATTTTCATACTGGATCGAAGCAGTCTTAATGCTCATTGCTGAGCAGTAATCTTTGAATTCCCTGGGCAGATCATCTGACCACAAGACAGTCATATTGGGTTCAGGTGATGTATCAAGGTTGATCAAGGTATGTAAAAAGCGATAAGCTGTTTTTGTCACCAATGGCCTGCCGTCTAGTCCTAAGCCGCCGATGGCTTCAGTGACCCAGGTTGGATCGCCCGCAAAAAGCTCATCATATTCAGGTGTCCTGAGGTGCCGGACCAGCCTTAACTTAATCACCAGCTGATCGATCAATTCTTGAGCTTGCTTTTCCGTTAATAAACCCAGCTCCATGTCCCTGGCAAGATAGATATCCAGGAAAGCTGTGTTGCGCCCGATGCTCATGGCTGCCCCGTTATTCTCCTTGACTGCTGCAAGATAGGCAAAATAAAGCCACTGCACCGCCTGCCGGGCATCCTGGGCCGGCTTACTGATATCATAGCCATAGCTGGCTGCCATGGCTTTCATCTTATCCAGAGCCCTGATCTGTTCAGCCAGTTCTTCCCTCAGCCTGATGTTTTCTGCACTGGCCGGACCACGCAGATTCTCCTTATCCCTGATTCTGCTCTCTTTTAGAAAATCAATCCCATAAAGGGCCACCCGCCTGTAGTCACCAATAATCCGGCCCCGGCCATAGGCATCAGGCAGGCCTGTGATCAAACCAACTGAGCGGGCAGTTTTCATTTCAGCTGTATAGGCATCAAAAACACCCTGGTTATGAGTTTTCCTGTATTG
>CAZZGG010000128.1:0-3256 GCA_964654125.1 uncultured Oscillospiraceae bacterium | reverse complement strand
TCAATTTCTAGAGTCCAGTTGCCTTTTTTAAATCCAGCCCAAGCTTTATCCATATATATATAAGACCTCCATATAATCTATCTGCAATAAAAAATATCGCTTTATAACATTATATGGCATACCTAGGATTAAGGCTGTGATTTAGATCACGTAAATTGAGCTTTTCTTAAGTTTTTCAAAAAATACACTGTGCTTATGATCAGATGTAACAAAAAGTCAGCAACACGTTCTCTGACAGCAATATCTCTAGATCCAGCTCTATTGCCAAAGATACGATGTCATTGTCAATGAACCCATATCAGCAGATTTGTTATAACAACTAATGCTATCAGATTCATCCACTGCTCCTAGTGTATACAAAAGAGGATAGAAATGATCAGGAGTTGGTACAGCCAGCCTGGCGCTAGCTCCTTGTTCCCGAAATTGCAAAATTTTCTCATGCTGCTTCCCCATGATGTTCTCATAGATAAACTCATCAAACTCATCTGCCCAAGCAAAACCCTGCTTCGCCTTGTTCCAGTCAAGCAGGCGCAAGTTATGGACGATATTACCGCTGCCCAGGATGAGGACTCCCTGCTGGCGCAGACTGCTTAGCTCTTTTCCTATTTTGTAGTGTGCTTCAGGCGGAGCAGTACCATCCAGACTAAGCTGCAATACTGGAATATCCCTGTCTGGATACATATGGACCAGAACAGACCAGCTGCCATGGTCAATTCCCCAGGAGTTATCATATATTGTCTCTTTTCTTATTAACGCCTTGCATCTTCTTGCCAGATCTGGTGATCCAGCCGCCTTGTATTGCTCTTGATATAGTTCAGGCGGAAAACCATACATGTCATGGATGGTTTTCGGGTATGCTTCATTATTGATTCTAGTGCCCTGGGTGTACCAGTGGGCTGAAATAGATAATATCACCTCAGGTTTTGCTATGCTAGTGGCTAGATCCCGCCACGTCCTGGTGTAGTGGTTGTCTTCGATTGCATTTAGCGGTGAACCATGGCCGACAAATAAAACAGGCATCTTTGCCATAGTCTCTTTAGCTCCTTTCCTTATCTTTGCCTAGCAGGATTTTCACCAAGCTGTGGCGATTGCTTGACTCATTTCTGAATAAACTTTAAAAAAGCTTCTGCTTGTTTGGCCAAGTAGGGAGAACTCTGATCTAGCTTTAGCTCATCTTGCTCATCTAGCTGCTGCCTGGCATTAGATATAGTAAGGCGTGGCACATTCATCACATTCATATTTAGAAAACTGATCAGTGTAACCAGATGGTCCTGGGCCAGACCTGTTCCCGACATACCCGGCGTGATTCCGCTTATTGCCGCAGGTTTCCCAGCAAGCACCTGGGCTTCTTCCGCACTGATCGGGCGAGAGAGCCAATCGATCAGGTTTTTTAGAACACCAGAAAAATAGTGATTGTATTCTGGTGTGAAAAACCATATCCCATCTGCTTGTTTCACGGCATTCCGTACACGTTTGACGGGCTCCGGTGCAGGAAATTCCATATCCTGATTCAAGAGGGGGATATCTTGATAGTCAAGCAGCTCAAATTCAGCCCGCTCACCAATATACTCTTTTGCAGCCAAGGCCAATTGCCGGTTATAGGATTTTTTTTGCAGAGAACCAACAATAGCCAATATACTAGGTTTTTTCAATATGCTTCGCTCCTTCTCCATAATTCAAGCAACTTGATGTCATGTTCTTTAAACAATATATTTATTTTTTATTATCAAATGTCTTGCAAAGCCTCTCTATTGTTCTGTAAATGAAATCCAGACCAGCCAGCTTCGCCAGACTCAGCATCAACTCTCGTATTAGCTCCTTGTCGCCGTTTTAGAATTTTAAGCTGATCACATAGTCAATCCCTCTATTATCACTCTTACGCTCATAAAAGCGTCCGTTTCGTATCCTCCAGCCCAGCACAGCAGCTATTTATTTAAGCAGCATTGTAATTATATTAGCGAATTTGTTTTTGGCAAATCCAGCTGATTTAGCTGCGCTTTTGTCATAATACCACATACCTGTTGTTCAGCAAGCCAGAAATAAAGGTTGGATTTCCTGCTATCATGCTCCTTAAATAGCCAAATGCCCACATTATTGACCTAGATCCACACTGTCCCCAAAAGACAAATTTTTACGCCTTAGCAAAACAAAACCCTTAGCTTGCTTTTAGGAAGCATAACTAGGGTTTTAGCTGGGTTGCAGCCTGTGAGTGTTGCTTTAATTCTTAAACAATCTTCTCAATTTGCTGCTTGGTTTGCCTAACGCTTCGTTTATATTTAATGGCTTGAATAAGAAAGGTGACTTCATATACTTAACTGGCACAGGCGGAGAATATATAGTGCATTCATCTGACATTTTCGGTGCTGGATCTAGATCAAGTGTGCGTGTATAGTCCTTTTTACCGGCTTCCAGAAATAATGCCGCTGCTTTGCCTGTTTGAGCATTCACCGCCATTCTGGTTTGCAAATCTGACTCATTGCTCCAGCTTGCTTTATCAAGAAACCAGATGGGCAGGTTGACTGACGCATATTTATGGCGCCTGAAATTTGTTACCCAACTCAGCAGTTTAAGCTCATTAAGACCAAATGCAGATTTTAGCATATCAGGTAAATCCCGGTAGAGCATGCGATATGGCGCTGTCACGCGCTCATCATTATTGATGGGGGCAAAAATACGCACATCATCTTCTAAAAATGCCGGCGTAAATGGTGCGGCTTCTCCGTAATCCCATGGGTTCAGTTCGTTGAGCAAATAGATATCAAAAAGTGAGCACTGAGGCCTTGCCCAATTGATTCTATCGTGATAAAAAGTAAACTGCCCCCGCTCGGTGTCCACAGTTGCTTTAACACTGATATCCTCAACCCAATAAGGCAGGCAAATTGCTTGCAGCTCTGCTCTTATCCTCTTTTCAATGTCTTGCCCAGCAAAGTCGCTGCTGTTCTGTGCGGCCAAGCGCAGCATTTGCTCTATGGCTTGTGCCCTGGTAACCTTGAACGGCAGCCCAAGATCGTACATATTCGGATCATAGCCAAACACTAGGTTTTCGCCGTAGGCACCGCTTACAAACAGCTCCGAGGGCATGATTTTGTTATCACAATACGCGCATTGGAAAACACTTTGTGTTGAAAAGCCTGTGATTTTTGCACTACAATATGGACAGTCAAAGGTTTTTTCTTCTCTTTTATCCCATTTTGCAAAGGTTCCCTTATCAAAGCCATAAAGCAGATCGTCCAAGCTGCTGGTTCTTTGCTGCATC
>CAZZGG010000127.1:0-6828 GCA_964654125.1 uncultured Oscillospiraceae bacterium | reverse complement strand
ATCTTGATCTACTGCAAAAAGCCTATGACAGCCAGTATGGTGGTTAGAAAGGATCAGCTTTGATTTGAGGAGGGTGTAGAATGTATTCTGAAATGAGCAGGAAGCAATATGAGGAGGCAATCGCTAAAAGCCGTGACGAACGCATGGACTGGTGGCGTCAGGCCAGGTTTGGCATGTTTATCCACTACGGGCTTTACAGCCAGATTGGCAGGAATGAGTGGGCAATGGTGATCGAAAACTACCCGCTGAGCGAGTACGAGCAGCTGGCTGAGACCTTTGCCCCCAAGGAAGGCGCGCCTTATGAATGGGCCAAGCTGGCCAAGGCTGCCGGTATGAAATACATGGTGATGACAACCAGACACCATGAAGGATTCAGCCTTTGGGACTCAAAAGCCAACCCTTATAACTCATGCAATTTCGGACCCAAAAGGGATATTGTGGCTGAGTTTGTCGATGCTTGTCGCCAGTATGACTTAAAAATCGGTTTTTATTCCTCACTCATGGACTGGCACCACCCGGATGGCTGGCGTTGTGCCTTTGATACTGAAGCCAGAGCTAGATTCAACCAATATCTTGATGATCTCAATACAGAACTACTGACCCAGTATGGCAAGATTGACATACTCTGGTACGATGTTGCTGCGCCAATGGAGAATTGGGAGGGCTGGGACTCACTGAGGCGCAATAAAAAGATGCGTTCGCTTCAGCCCCATCTGATCATCAATAACCGCTCTCGCCTGGATGAGGACTTTGGCACTCCGGAAGGGCAAATTGCCGCAGAAGACAGAGACTGGGAAGCCTGTATGACCTTTAACGACATCAGTTGGGGCTATGTTGACTCAACCCAGGCCAGAGCATATAGCTACAACGGCCAAAGGATTGTGCGCATGCTGCAAAGATGCACAGTGGGGGGCGGTAACCTGCTCTTGAATATTGGCCCGGCCCCTGACGGCAGTGTCCCGCCGGAGGCGGTCCAGCCTCTGACCGATGTCGGCCGCTGGCTGGAGAAAAACGGTGAGGCCGTTTATGGCCACCGTAAAAATGTCAGTGGCAGCAGGAGCCTGATCAATGGGGTCTACGGCACTTCGCAATCCGGCAATAAGATCTACTTGTGGAACTGGATCTGGCCAGATCAAAATGAAGTTTATCTGGGCGGCATCATCACTCCTGTCCAAAGGGTCTATTATTTGGCTGACGGTCAAGAGATCAAATTCAGCCAGTCCGGCCACCGCCTGCATCTGACAGGCCTGACCGACAAGTCACCAGATGATGTATTGGGGATCGGGGTGATTGTGCTTGAGTTCTTTGACCAACCCGGCCTGACATTTGCCTCTTATTATCCCCATCTGCATGGCGGAACGGATCTGGCTGGCGACGTGCGGCCAGATTAAAGCCAGCCGGTAAAAGAGCAATCTAGCTTCTGCGTCTAGCAATGCTGCCTTTTTATTGCAGATTTCGCTGCAGACATAAAAAGGCAGCATTTTAATCTCTGTTAAATCATCTATGGAGGTAGAAAAGATGGATTTACAAGCTTATCTGGACAAGGCTGCCCAGGTCAAACCATCAGCCCGTCAATTGGCCTGGTTCAGAACAGAGTTCTATGCCTTTGTCCATTTCACAGTTAATACCTATACAGATATGGAATGGGGCCTGGGTAATGAAGATCCGGCGATTTTTAATCCTGTTAATCTAGATTGTGACGCCTGGGTCAGCGCAATAAAATCAACCGGTATGCGTGGCATGGTGCTGACTGCCAAGCACCATGACGGCTTTTGCCTCTGGCCAAGCAAATACACCGATCATTCAGTGAAAAACAGCCCCTACCGCAAGGGCCAGGGTGATATTGTCAGGGAGGCAGCAGAGGCCTGTGCCAGGGGCAATATCAAGTTTGGTGTTTATTTGTCACCCTGGGACCGCAATAGCCCTCTTTATGGCACAGACGAATATAATGATTTTTACTGCGGACAACTGGAAGAGCTGCTCACATCCTACGGTCCTTTGTTCATGGTCTGGTTTGACGGAGCTTGTGGGGAAGGCCCGAATGGCAAAAGACAGGTCTATGATTTTGAGCGCTATTTTGAATTGGTGCGTCAACATCAGCCGGAAGCCTGTATGTTTAACGGGCCTGATGTCCGCTGGTGCGGTAATGAAAGCGGCTCTGTCCGGCCGGCAGAATGGGCTGTTGTCCCCCAGGAACTGAGCCCCTACAGCGAGGTTCAGCTGACTGGCCAGTTGTTGCCCGGCTCACTGCAACACATCACAGCAACTGATAGTGACATTGGTGAGCTGCATAATATTGCCTATGCTGAAGGCCTTGTTTTTGCCGGGTCAGAAGTCGATATGTCAATCCGGCCAGGTTGGTTCTACCATGCCAACGAAAAACCCCATTCACTGGAGCGGCTTTACCAGACCTACCTGGCCACAGTGGGCGGTAATGCTTGTTTTCATTTAAACATTCCGCCCCGGCCTGACGGCACATTTGCACCTGAGGATGTGGAACGCCTGGCTCAACTGGGGGCTAAGATCAGGTCGGACTTTGCCCATCCACTGGAAGCTGAACTAGTAAAACAAGAGGTCGGCCCGGGAGAAACACAAGCTGCCTGGCTGGTTAATCTGCCAGAGCAGGCAGAACTGAGCTATGTTGTCTTGTCTGAAGATATTGCACAGGGGCAACGCGTAGCTGCTTTCAAACTGCAAAAACTTGATCAAATGGGTGTCTGGCAGACTTTTTACGAAGGGCGTACAATCGGTTATAAGAAAATTTGCCCGGTCCAGCAAGATATCAGCCAGTTGCGCCTGCTGATCACAGCAGCTCGCGGGCCGGTCAGGCTGAAGAGTCTTTTACTTTATAGTCCAGCTGGCTGAGCAGGAGGGAGTTAGACCATGAACAAAGAACTGACTTACCAGGCAAGGATGGCCTGGTTTCACGAGGCCCGCTTTGGCATGTTTATTCACTTCGGTCTTTATGCTCTGCCAGCCTGTGGCGAATGGAGCATGTTTTTAGCCAGGACTCCCTTGGCTGAATATGAAAAACTGGCCGACCAGTTCCAGCCAGCTGCTGATTGTGTCAGCCAGTGGATCGAGACAGCAAAAAATGCTGGTATGAAATATGCTGTTTTAACTGCCCGCCATCATGATGGATTTTGTCTTTATGACAGCGCTTACAGTGATTACTCAACGAGCAAAACAGCTTGCGGGCGCGATTTAGTGCGTGAATTTTGCACTGCTTGCCGGGCGGCCGGTATTAGAGTGGGGATTTATTATTCCCTGATGGACTGGCGCTTTCCTGGGTATTTTAACTACAAGACTGATCAAGACTCACTAATAGCCATGAAGAAACAATGTCATGACCAGGTGCAGGAACTAATGAGCAATTACGGTCGAATTGACTTGCTCTGGTATGATGGGTGCTGGCTCAACCATGAACCAGACACCTGTGCCGGAGCTTGGGATGCTGCAGAACTCAACCAAAAGGTGCGCAGCCTTCAGCCGCATATCATCATCAACAACCGGGCTGGCACCCAGGAAGATATTGATACACCGGAACAGGTGGTGCGTCATTCCGGCCAAGGCCGGGGCTGGGAAACCTGTATGACAATTGGCAAAACCTGGGGCTACAGCAGGTATGCCAGCCCAGATTCATACAAGACCAGCGGTGAACTTATTCATCATCTGGTTGATGCTGCCTCTGGGGAAGGCAATTACCTGCTCAATGTCGGCCCAGACCAGAATGGCTATATTCCCGCAATAGAAAAAGAACGGCTTTTAACAGTGGGGCAGTGGATTAAACGGTATGGAGCATCCATCTATAATAGCAAAAGAGCTGATTTAAAAAATCCCTTTTTCGGTATGTGGACCAGAGTTGGCGAATACTATTATTTACAGGTCAAGCTATGGTGTGGTAGATCTTTGCCTTTGCCGCTGCTTGATGGAGAAGTCGCAGAAGCTGTTTTAATGGCAACTGGAGAAAAGCTTAAAGTGGACTATGCCACTAACGGCCGCCTCATCTTCAGCGCTCTGCCGGAAGAGCCGCCCGATCCCTATTTGAATGTAATACGACTAAAGTTCAAACAAACACCACGAGACCGGCCAGAAACAGACCCAGCCGCCTGGCTACTGGGTAAAGCATAATCCGAACGCCCGTGAGCATTGCTTTCCTGATTAAATACACCTTGAATGATCTAACTTGGTTATGCCAGAGCGCAGCTCATAGTATGCTAACTATACAGTATGTTGATTTGAAATGTTAAGCAGAAGATCGTGAATCAACTAATCTTGGACTTACAGTGTCTGTAAACTGTATTGCTACAGAGGTCGTGAATTACGACCTCTGTCAAATTTCAGGACAGCCAGACAAAAATCTGCTAAAGTCTAGCCAGGACAAGCATAGTGAGGTGGCAAGATGAAAAACAGGATTTATATTGATAGTGACCTCTGCCTGGGCAAACGTGCCTATAAGCACCCTGCCCAAAAATGGCAGACAGAAGATGTCCTGCGCGAGATGGACCGGACAGGTATAGCTGCTGCCTTTGCCTATCATGGCCTGGCCAGGCACTATTCACCTGAATACGGCAACAGGCTGCTGCTGGACGAACTGGCCAAAAGTGACCGCCTTTATGGCTGCTGGGTCTTATTGCCGGATGGTGCCGGTGACTTTCCGGACAGCGCTACTTTTATTGCCCAGATGCAAGAAAAGGACATTCGTCTGGCTAAAATGTTTCCCAAATCCCACTACTTCGCCTTTGATAACGACACCATCGGCAGACAGCTGGCTGGCCTGGAAAAAGCCGGTATTCCTCTCTTGTTAGAATGGTCAGAAGTGGAGTACAGGGAGCTGCAGGCTGTTTTAGGCCTTTATCCCCAGCTGCCTGTCCTGGTCCAGGGAGCTAGTTGGGGCCAGGAGAGATATCTCTATAGCCTGATGGACAAGCACCCCAATATGCTGATCGATTTTTCTGCCTTCCAGAGCAACGAAAACATCGAATTTTTATGTGCCAAGTATGGTGCCCGGCGCCTTATTTTCGGGACCAATATGCCCCATAAGAGCCCTGGTGCCCATCGGGCCCTGATTGATTACGCCAGGATCAGCGCAGCAGAAAAGGACCTGATCGCCTCCGGCAACCTGGCCCGCCTGACTGGGATCAATCCCCCGGCGGTCCCTCTGCCAGACCAGGACCCGCTCATGACAGAAGCAGCCCTGGGCCAGCCGCTCAGCCTAGCGGTCTTTGACTCCCACACTCACCTAATCGAAGATGGCGGCAGCCACGGCACCGGCCGGCCCATGCTTAAATCAGACATCACCAGCATGATCAAGGCCTATGACTACCTGGGTATCGACAAAATGACCATCGCGGCCTGGTTGACCATCTTTGCTGATTATGAAGGCGGCAATGAAATAACCTATGAGGCCGTCCAAAGATACCCCCAAAGAGTGGTGGGTTATGCCGGCATCGACCCCAATTACAGCCAGGATGTGGCCGCAGATGCCTATAAATGGCATGTTGAAAAGGGACTGCTGGGTCTAAAACCCTTCTATCACTTGTCGCATGTCAGATACACTGATCCCAGCTATGCCAAATGGTGGGAACTGGCCAACAGCAAACAACTCTTCTCCCTGGCTGATCCCGGCTCCTATGACCATGGCCAGTACATGCAGGATATATCTGTGCTGGCCAGCCGCTACCCGGAGGTCTCCTTTTTCATGGACCATGCCGGCCGCTCTTTTGAAGTGGCTGAAGACTACGCTCGGCTGGCCCTGGCCCATAAAAATGTCTTTTTGCAACTGACCTACACCACAGTGCCCTGGGGTATGGTGGAATACCTGTCTGACCAGGTAGGCCCGGAAAAAGTCATGTTTGGCACAGATGCTCCCATGCGTGACCCGCGCCAGCAGCTGGGCTGGGTCGTCTATGCCGACATCCCGCTGGCCGCAAAAAAGCAGATTCTGGCCAGCAACATGCAAAAGGTCCTGGACAGGTGCCTTTAGGCAAATCTACTTAAGAAGTGGCTTTGGCCTTAAGCACAGCGAACTTGATCTCCCGCCTGGCCTCGCCGCTCTCGTTAAAGCTAAGGGGCACCCCGATAATAAGGGACTGGTCGCGGCCGTCCTTGGCCACATGCAGGCCAGAAAAGTTAACAACCCGAAGACCTGCTGGTGCCCGCACAAAGGCCATCCCCTTTTCACCGGCCGGCCGCCGGGCGGCCAGATGGAAGGTCATTGACTCCGCCTGATAACTTGCCTCTAGGATATCCAGCTCGCCCATGGCCAGGTGCATATCAGTGCCCAGCAGGGTCGGCCTGGCATAAGCTTGGGTTAGACGGAAAACCTTGACCGACTCCGCCTCCAGCCAGAAAGCCAGCTCAGCCTGCACAGTGCCTGTGAAGGACTCATTCCAGAACTCATAGACCAGCCAGGAGTCTGTTGGATCAAGGCCAAAGCGCTGCAGATCCAGCTGGAAGCTTTTTGCCTGAGGGGTCAGGTTATAGACTATGATCAGATGATAATCCTGCCAGGATGTCTTGATCCGGCGCCAGAAAATAGCAGGCGCTGCAGGATAAGGCTCATCAAAAAGATCAAGCGGCCGGGCCAGATCAAGCGGCCTGGGCAGGGTCTTTTTAATCAAGGCCAGCCGCTCAGCGCTGATCTGGCGCAGGTCATCGCCCAGCATGCTGGGGCCGCCGGAAAAAGCATGAATAGTGGCATGAAGGCGGGCGTGATTTAAAGAAAGCGGCTGGTCGACAGTCAGGACATTACCGGAATCATTCAGATAGAGGCGGCGGTGGGTGTGGAAATTGGCGGCATGGTTCATCAGGGCATAGCGGGGACCG
>CAZZGG010000126.1:0-6936 GCA_964654125.1 uncultured Oscillospiraceae bacterium | reverse complement strand
CCCAACCTGGAGCTGATGGACCCCTTGGTGCAAAACCTGCTCCGCCATGCTGAAACTGTCGGCCTGCCGGTTATCTTTGATGGCTCGGATCAAAAAACAGGTGACTTTGGCCTCTATGATGATCCCGGCCTGCCCCAGCTTGAGCATACCTTGCAGCGTTTCCCGGATCTTGTCCTGTTTGGCCACGGGCCGGTCTTTTGGTCTGAAATCGCCCAGCTGGAAACACCGGGTGAACGTGGTTTTCTCTTTAACTTGAAGGCGGAGCAGATCGGCCGCCTGCCGCAAAGCCCGGTCAAGCAGGAGGGCGTTGTGGCCAAGCTGATGCGGCGCTATCCTAATTTATATGGTGACCTGTCTGACTTTACTGCCTACAATGCCTTTGCCAGGGATGAGGAATATGGACCGCGTTTCATGGAAGAATTCCAGGACCGGCTCTGCTTTGGCACAGATATGTGTTTTCCGACCATGCCGGTGCCTTTGCCCGACTTATTGCTCAAATGGCGCGATACAGGTAAAATCAGTCAGACTGTTTTCAATAAGATTGCCCGGGATAACGCTATCCGTATCTTTGGCTTGTAGTAAAAGAGGAATAAATTGGTCACTTTAAAAGACATAGCCGCCAGCCTTAATATTTCAACGTCAACCGTCTCCCGGGTGGTCAACCAGCAGGACCGGGTCAGCCCGGCCACCCGGAGGCGGGTGCTGGCAGCATTAGAGGAGCTCAACTACCAGCCCAACGACAATGCCCGCCGCCTTAAAACCAACCAGTCCAATGTGATCGGGGTGATTGTGCCGGACATTGCCAACCCCTATTATGCTTCTGTGATCAAGGGAATTGAGGAAAAGGCCTTAGTGGCCGGCTGGTCGGTGCTCTTATGCCACACCGATGAAAAGGCCAATCGCGAAGTGCAGGCGGTCAATCTTTTAAGACGGCAGAAGGTAGCTGCTATATTGGTAGCCTCCTCCTTGCAGCCAGGCGACCTGCCCGGCCTTTACCAGGACCTGGAGTGTCCGGTGGTCTTTTATGATAATGTACCGCCCCAGCTGCGCAGCATTTTTGCTGTGACGATAGACAATTTCCAGGCTGCAGTCGATTTGACCAATGAGATGATCCGGGCCGGTCACCAGCGTATTTTCATGATCACAGGCCCGGCTGGTGAGTCATCGGCAGACGACCGCCTGGCCGGCTGGCAGCAGGCCATGCAGGAAGCTGGCCTAGAAAGAGGAGCTGACTGGTCCAGCCATGGTGACTTTAAGGAGGAATCTGGCCGTTTGATCATGGAGAGCTTTTTAAAGCGGAAAATAAAACCAACCGCTGTCCTGGTCGCCAACAATCTGATGACCTATGGTGCCGTTAAAGCGATTGAGCAACAAGGCCTGAAGATTCCAGCTGATATTTCCCTGGGTGCCTTTGACATTGTCGATACAACCGGCCTGATGCGGCTGAAAATCTCCACGGTGGTGGGTCCGGCTGAGGCTATCGGCATGGCTGCAGCCGACTTGATCTTAAGCGGCAGCCATAAAAAGGAAACCGGCCTTTACCAAAAGATTATTCTGCCCCATACTTTTTACAAGAACAGCACGATCCGCCAGATTAAGCAAAAGGAGTCAGTCTAATGCATATGCAACATATCACCTTCAGGGTTAAGGATATTGAACAATCGATTGCCTTTTATGAAAAAATGGCTGGTTTAAAGCTGGTCCGCCGCTTTAAGGTAGAAACAACTGAACTGGCCTTTTTAGCTGACAGTCCGGGCGGGACCGAACTGGAATTGGTTTGCACGCCCGGTGGTGCGACCTTCAGCGGCAGTGGCTTTTTCCTTTGCTTTGCCTGCGACCAGCTGGACAAGATGCACCAGCTAGCCCAAGCTGAAGGCTTCAATCCGTCCCCGCTGCGCGATCCCGGTGATGGCACGCGCTATTTTTATGTCTATGACCCGGACAAGGTTTCAGTCCAGCTGCGCAGCTTCCCGGCCAAAGAAGTATAAGCCATGATCAAGGTAAAAAGACACCAGGACAGCTTGCTGATCTACCCGGAGCTGGAGCAAAGTATCGCAAATAACATTAATGGACCGTCTTTAATCAAGCTGCCTGACTGGATCAAAAACCCGCTGGGCCGCTATTATCTTTACTTTGCCGATCACCACGGCGGCTATATCCGCCTGGCTTATGCTGACAGGATCGCAGGACCCTGGCAGATTTATTTGCCCGGCAGCCTGCAGCTGGACCAGACCCCCTGCAGCCACCATATTGCTTCGCCGGATGTCCGGCTGGACCAGGAAAGAAAAAAGATCGTCATGTATTATCATGGTCCAGTGCTGAATATAGTCTGGCAGGAAAAATTTAGCGCGAAACAGCTCTCTTTTTATGCCGAATCCGACGATGGCCTGCATTTTGTTTCCGACCAGGAGCCACTGGCCAAGCCCTACCTGCGTGTTTTCCAACTAGATGACTTGTATTATGGCCTGGGTATGCCGGGCTATTTTTATCAGTCCAAAGACGGCCGGCGCGACTTTCGCCTGGTCAAGCGGCTCTTTTCTGATAATATGCGCCACAGTGCTGTCCTGGTCCAGGACAAGAAGATTTATGTCTTCTACACTGATGTGGCAGACCTGCCTGAGCATATCATCTGCTGCCAGCTTTTAGGGGAAAGCGCAGACAAGTGGTATTGCGGGCCCAAGCAGGACCTGCTTTATCCGGATCTGGCCTACGAGGGTGGCGATCTGCCCCTAAAAAGATCCACCCGCGGACCTGCACCCCAGCCGGTCCGCCAGCTGCGCGACCCGGCCATCTATGTGGAAGGGGAGCGGGTCTTCTTGCTCTACAGTGTGCAGGGTGAATTTGGTATTGCCCTGGCAGAGCTTTTTTTAAAATAACTGGTGACTGGAAGTGGAGCAGGATAAGCAGATAAATGAGCAGGAGTTACTGCTGGAAAAAAGACCGGTCTGGCTGATCCGTCTGCTGGTTTTGCTGCTTACAGCCAGTTTGATCTTTTTTCTAGTCTATGGTGCCCTGCGCATCAGCGGCATGCCAGCTTTAGAGCAACTGCTTGATTCCAACCGCCTGGCTAAAGATGAGACTGTTGCCCGGGCAGCCCAAAGTGCGGTCAGCATTAGATCCGGCCACAAGAGGGGCAGCGGTTTTATCCTGGCCCCGGGGAATCTTTGCCTGACCTGTGCCCATGTTCTGGACCAGGAGGCAATTTTTGTGGCTTGGGGCAAGCAGGAGCTCAGTGCAGAGGTCCTGGCTTTGGATGAGGATCTGGACCTGGCTCTTTTACAACTGGAGGAAGTGCTGGACAGTGGCCTGGATCTGGCCAACTTTTTGCCCCAACCCCATGAGGAACTAATTATGGTTGGCAGTCCTTTTGCGTCAGGGCGCCTGATCAGCCGGATGGAATATCTGGGACCGGTAAAAGTTAGTGCTTATGCCTGGCCGCTGCTGGCCTTGGCCGGGCCGGTCTACCAAGGTAACAGCGGCAGCCCGGTTATCAACCATTCCGGCTTGGTGGTTGGCATCTTGTCGGCCACTGCCCAGGCCAGTACTCCGGAAGATGACCCTTTAGGTCTACTGATTCCTTTTGATTTAATCAAGGATTTTCTAGGTGGGCCTTAGCTTTTTTTCAACCATTGACAGCTGCAGTCAAGTAGGCCAGATGCTCTTTCTGGTAGGCAAAAAATCCATAACCATCTGCCTGGCCGGCTTGAACAGCAGCAACACTCTCGGCTAATTTTTCGTCGGCCAGCTGGATGATGGGCCAGACCTGCGGGCCGGCCTTCTTGTTAACCAAGTTTTGTGTTTCCCGGGTCAGCTGGACCGGTAAAAAGCCATCCTGACGGATGGAGGCAGCTGTCAAGCGGCCAGCTAGGGTACTGCTGTCCAGCTGGGCAAACTGGCCTAGATAGGAGAGGGCCTGGCCTGGATAAAGGCCACTGTTTTTAGTCAGGAGCAAGAGCAGGTCAGCCCATTCATGGTTGAGGCAGGCTGGGGCCTGGCCGCTTGGTTCATAGCGGCGGTAGAGCATAGGACAGACCAGGTCAAGTTCAGCAACAGCAGCCGCTGTCTGGCCGACCAGGCCGGACAGCGAATCAGGAAAGATGAAGGCACCCAGCTCCAGCTGGCTGTTCACCTGGCGCAGCCGGGCCAGATAAGTGGAAAAATAATCCTTGATCACCAGTTCGCGAAATTTCAGCCATTCGGCCAGACCGCCCAGCTGATAGAGGATGCTCTCATTACCATTTTTGCTAAAATCAGCCAGACTGGCCACCGCCTTTTGCATGCGGGTCAGGTCCAAGCCATAGCTAGCTGCCTTTTTAGCACAGCGCGGGCAAAAGCAAGTCAGGAAGGCGAGAGGATCCAGTGGGGTGGGGGAGGCAAAGCGGGCACCATCGACAATGACACCCTTGACTCCTGGGGTGGCAGCCAGTAAAGCCGCCTTTTCCAGCTGGCGCTGGCTGATGGCTGTTTCATTGGGACAGCCGGAATTAAACCATTGTAAAGGCTGATCCTGATAATCCCGGGACCAGTAGCTGCTGGCAGAAAATTCATCTGTTAAGGAAAAAGCACCAAAACACAAATAGACAGCCAAATCATTTTGCTCAGCAGCTGCCATAATCTCAGGTGTTGGCCTGCTGATAACCAGAGCACCTAGTCCTAAGTCTTTTAACTGCCTGGCCGCTGGAAAAGGATCTTGCTGATCGATACCAAACATATAGTTTTTCATTTCATCACCTCAAAATATGAGCCTGCCTCTTTATATTATAGCCTATCTTAGGCTTTGCATTGGTTTTACTCTCACAATATCATCAGCTATTACACAGGTTTTAAATCTCTTCTATTCCAAAGATTAATTATGTTTGTCGTAAAATGTTATATCAATGTTACATATAGTCCTTGTCAAATATTGTTAATTGTATTTATTTGTTGTATCATGTTCATATATTTAGTTGTTAATATTACTTATATTAAATTCAATATATAGTGATTATTTTTTAATTTATCAATCCTTATCTTAGATTATCTAAAAAAATAAATGTCAGAACAATGTATGTGCATTGTTGTTGACTATAATTTTGTTAGGAGCTTATGTAATGAGCGAAGTACTACTGATTAATAGAAGTCAACCAGATGTTGGCATTTATACTCGAAAAGCCACTTTAGGCGATGAACAAAAGCTTGTAACAGAATTCATTGATTATTACTGCACAATGTTTTTAAGAAACAATAAGATAAATAATCTGGCTGTATTTGTTGAGCCACGTATTGATTCAGGTTTTCCGGATATTGTCTTTGCCACTTATAAGCCATCAATTCTGAAAAACTGGTCTAAGAAACGTGATAGTCTGTGCAGCACTGACCTAAAGTTACTATCGTACCTAAACACAGAAGATAAATTAACTACAAATGATATAGTTCTTCAACTTGGTTTTTCAAAAAAACAAACACTGTTTTCTCTCGAATCACTTATGAATGCGAACTTAATAAACTACAAAGGGCAGAGTTGGCGTGCGAGAAAGCTTCATGATATATTTAGCATTACGAAACTGGTTGCTATAGAAGCTAAAATTAATGATATGAATAGAGTGATGGAGCAAACTCGCATGAATACGCGCTTTGCATCGCATTCATATGCTCTGACCAATTCAATGCGCCCTCATAAAAAAACATTAGAGCGTTTTCGCAGTTTTGGGCTGGGACTGTATGGTAAAAAATCTGGTTTTCATAGTTTAGTCGAAGCAAGGCATATGGCTTTACCTTCCAGCTATTTATCCTTTCAATTTAATGAATGGATAGGAAGAATTGTGGCGGATACATGCCAAAGAGGTTATAAAAATGTATGATTTCGAAGAGTTAAAAGATAGTCTTTTGACTTGTACTTTGTTGGCACGTGGCGGACAAAAAGTTGTTTACAGTGCTATGCATGAAATATACGGAAGTGTTGTGCTGAAACTATTTCATGAAGCTGGCGAGAGGTCACAGCGTTAAATAGACATTATCACGAGCATAAAGTTTGATTGTGTACCTAAGATTTTTGAATCGGGCTACACCTTGTATGCAGAAGCAAGAACTCTTTATATCATCGAACAAAGGATTAACGGAGAACAGTTGCGGGAAAGGCTTGATAGAAAAGGAATATTTACACTTAGAGAAAGTGTTGTTTTTTTAGAACAAGGACTATTATTTATAAAGGACTTAGAAGATAAAAATATTGTCCAATGCGATATAAAGCCAGAAAACATAATTATTGATGCAGAAGGAAAAGTTTTTTTCTGGATTTTGGAATAGCACGAATCTTGAACATGACATCAATAACAAATACTGGTGCTCTTGTAGGCCCTCACACTCCTGGATATGCTGCACCAGAACAATTCAATAACCTGAAAAGCAGTATTGACTCGCGTGCAGACTTATTTTCACTAGGAGTTGTAGCTTACGAGTGCTTGTCTGGTATGAATCCATTTTTTGTAGGTGCAACAAGTCATTCAGATGTTCTACACAGGACAGAGACAGTAACTCCTATAAGTTTTCAAGTCCAAGGAGATAGCCAACAGCAGTTCATGGGTTTATTAAGTTCTTTAATGGGAAAATTTCCCTCGCGACGTCCAAAAAATGCAGCTCAAGCTTTAACTTGGTTAAATGCAGCGAAATTGACTTTACAATATGAGGAGGAAGTACCATGAAGTTTTATCTGCAAATGGGTCATAACATGCAATCAATGTGTAGAGAACTGAGTAATACATGGGGTGGTGCAACAGTCATTCTAAGCCCTAAAAACATCTATCCTACAAAAAGATTGTTTAATTATTCTGATTTATTGCGGGGAGAAAACGTGAAAGTGCTCTTAGATCCGCAACTATACACACCTCAAAAACGTCAGAAGAACCTTCTTAAGCACGATTATTGGCCACCGTCTGATCTAACTGATATAGAAATGAG
>CAZZGG010000125.1:0-6948 GCA_964654125.1 uncultured Oscillospiraceae bacterium | reverse complement strand
GTACTAGCTGAAAACCACTTATCCAGATAAGTCTTGCTTAACTTTACCTCTTGCTGCTTTTGGCTGGTAAAGCAAGAGAAATAGCTTATAATAAAGCCTAATTGAGCAAAGGAACTGGTGGGGTATATGGCATTTATTTCTCTAGATGGCGGCGGTACTAAAGTTTCAGCGATTTTGTTTGATGAAAATATGAATCAACTGGGCAAGGGCATTTCAGGCGGGGTTAATTTAACCCAGACAAGTGCCGAGGAAAGCCGGGCCCATATGGTTGAATGCATCGACCAGCTCTTTTCTGAAGTAACACCAGCTGTGATTGATGTTATCTATGGGATCTTTGTTGGTCCTTTTGACACCTTCCTGGCTGAACTGGAAAAAAGAGTAGTGGTGAAAAAAGTTGTCCGGCTGGGTGAGGCAGCTGGCTGCCTGCTGGCCGGAGGGCTCCTGCACGAAGGTCTATTAGCCCTATCAGGGACTGGTTCGGATGTGTTTTATGTTTCTGATGAGGTCAGGTATGTTGTTGGTGGCTGGGGGCCGGTCCTGGGAGACCAGGGCAGTGGCACCTGGATTGGCCAGCAGGCCTTAAGGGCCCATATCAAAGCCCAGTCCGGTTGGGGTCAGGCCACCTTAATCTCAGATATCCTCAAAGCAGACTGGCAGCTGGAAAACAACTGGGATCTGGGCCGGCTGATCAATAAGTCCTCAGCCCCCTTCCGCAAGGCGGCCACAGCCACCCATGTGGTGAGCAAGGCTGCAGCTGCTGGCGACCAGGTGGCCCTGGATATCTTAAAAGAAGCTGGCGATCTCATGGCCCGGCAGATGATTGCCCTGCTGACCAACAATCCGATCCCCCAGCACATCAAAGAGATCTTTTTAGCTGGTGGTGCCTGGAAAACCCATCCGGCCATGCTGGCCAGCTTTACAGAAGTATTGCAGGCCTATAGGTCGGACCTTCAGGTCAAAGAACCCTGGTTTGAGCCGACCATGGCCGGCGTGGCCCACATCTTGTTGGACAGAGGCCATGACCGCCTGACGGTCAGGCAGATAATGGCGGAAAAATTCCCGGAATATGAGTATAATAAACAAAGAGCATTAAAAAAATCTTAAGGCTCAAAGGAGGCATAACATGCTGCTGGACAGATACTATGAAGCAATTGATGACTTGTTCTTGAAGGTAAGGGAAACACAAAGAGAAAACATCGAAAAAGCAGGCCAAATGATCGCAGAATCCGTCGAAAACGGTGGCTGCATTCATGTGGCACCCATTGTGCATGGGGTGGATGGAGATATCATCCACCGTGGTGGTGGACCATCTTTTTACAGACGCTTCAACTATAAGCTGAACGTGGAGAATGTAACCCGGACAAGGGACCGCTCTGACCTGGACACCAATATGGAAGGTCTGGCTGCCTATGCCTTGAAATCATCTCAAGTCAGACCGGGCGATGTCCTGATTGTCAGCTCAGTTTCTGGCCGGACCGCCCATGTGGTTGACCTGGCTTATGAAGCCGTCAAAATGGGTGTCAAGGTTATCGCCCTGATCAGCATGGAATACGCCACCCAGGTCGATGCAGTCCATTCATCCGGTAAAAAGCTCTATGAATTTGTCGATCTGGCTATCGACAACTGTGCTCCGGCTGCAGAAGCCATGCTTGAAGTGGAAGGCATCGAATCCCGTTACGGGGCTTCTTCCGGCATGTCTTCAACTTATATTCTCTGGGGAGTCACATCGGTGGCGATTGAGATCTTGCTGGAACATGGCAAGACTCCCGGCATCTACCAAAGCGCTAATTATCCTGGCGGCACTGAGTATAATAATAACTTTGTCCGGCCCCAATACGAAAAACACGGCTGGTAAGCCAAATACCAGAAGCCAAAGAAAGGGCCCGCCAGGGTCCTTTCTTAATTAAAAGCAGATAGGCTGGAGGAAGATTCATGAAATTATGTATTATTTCGCAAGCAAGCAGTGACTTGTCCCGGCTCTTGGCCTTGACCTGCCCGGGCAGCACTTTTTTGACTTTTGCCGAGGCAGCCCGGGCCGACCTGAATTACTATGATGCCTTTGCCCTGCTTTGCGGGACCCAGGGTGGCAACCAGTCGCTCCTGCCAGGTCTGCGTAACAAGGTGGAAGAGCAGATCCGCCAGGGCAAGCGCTTTTTTAGCGAATTCTGCCAGGTGATTGGCAATTTGCGCAGTTATGATGTCAAAAGCACCCGTTATGAAAGGCCGGTTGTGCTGCCTGGCTCCCTGCCCAGCTTTTCTTTAGAAGAGGGCTTGATCCTGGACGAGCAGAGTAATGAACGTCTGGTTTATTTTAATGCCACTGGCCAGGCGCTTTTACAGTATGTGAGTAATCCGACCGGATTTTACAAGCTGGAGGATGCGAGCAAGATTAGTCCGCAGGGAGAAGACTATGCTTTTTTCCTGGAAGGTGATAATCTGCTGGTCGCCTCATTTCGCATTTGTAACTTTGCCAAGGCCCGTTTTGCGCCAGCCCGGCAGTGGAGCCGGCTGCTGGCTGACCTGGTCAGCTGGCTGGGTGGCAGCTGCCAGCCAGAGGATGTCTTGGCCCTGCTCCAGACCAGTTATCAGCTGAGCGAACAAGCTGATCTGGCCCAGTGTGTGCAAAAAGGCATCGCCTGGTTTTTTAATGCTGACATGCTGGTCTGGCAAAACAGCCTGCCCTATGCGGTAAAAGAAGGCCTGGGCACCCATGTCTACGCTGATGGTAGCCAGCAGATCCTGGCTGTGCCCAGAGCTGATTGTGTAGGTGAGCTGGCCCTGGCCTTTTACCTTTATCATCTCTACAGCAAAGAAACACGCTTCCTGACCTGGTCGGACAGCCTGATGCAGCTGGTTTTGGACAGCCAGGTTAAAGAGGGCCCTCATGCTGGCATGATGCGCTGGACCCAGACCTCCTGGTGGGTCTGCTACCAGGATGATGCTGCCCGGGCCCTGCTCCTGCCAGTCATGCTCAGAGCCCTGCTCAGCCAGGACAAGAGCCAGCTCGGCCCGGTCAAAGACTGCCTAGATTTTCTCCTGGCCACAACAGGCCAAGATGGTCTGCGTTTTTGCCGGACTGATTATCTGGCCGAAGACCAAGATGCCTATAAGGTCATGGGTGTGGCCTGGGATGAAGAAAAACAAAAATGGGGTAAGCACAGCGCTGAAAAAGGAGTCTACACCCAAAAAGAATTGCAAGAGATGGCCACTGGCTGTGTCAGTGCTCATTATAACGCCACCTACCTGGCCTCTTTGTTGCTATATTATCATTTGACCGGTGAAAAGAAATATTTTACAGCTGGGGTTAAGGGTCTAGCAGCCATCATGGCCAGCTATCCGATCACAGCCAGAGAACACAGCCAGACCCAGGAGCTTTGCCGGCTTATCCTGCCCCTGGCCCTGCTCTGGCAGACCAGTGATAAGGCTGAGCATAAAGCCTGGCTCTACCAGGTCAGCCGGGATCTGGAAAACCTGCGCCATCCCGCGGGAGGCTACATGGAGTGGGATACTGGCTATATCGCTGTCTGTGCTGGTGTTGAAGGTGGCGAATCATCAGTCCTGGCCCGCAATGGCGACCCGGTTACCGACCTGCTTTATTCGGCCAACTGGCTGCCGCTGGGCTTTGGTCTGGCTTATTACTTCACCAAAGACCAGTACTTCAAGGATCTGCGCGACGATATCAATAACTTTTTCGCCAAGGCCCAGCTGGCTAGCCCTAATCCACTGCTGAACGGGGCCTGGCCCCGCTCGCTCGACCTGGATCGGCGCGAAGTGTATGGTGTGCCTAATGATATTGGCTGGGCCCCCTGGTCAATTGAAAGTGGCTGGACAGTCAGTGAGATATTGAGCGGCTTACTCCTAGCCTTGCTGGAGCCTTAAGCCAGATCTAGATTTGCCACTAAAAACAGCAACACCAGCCAGGCGGACCAAGTGACCACCTAGCTGGTGTTTTAAACAGCGCAAAAAAGTAAAATGAAACAACCCCAAAAAAGTAAAAAAGCTGGCACAAAGCCCACCTTTAAAATGATTTTAACAGGCGGTGAGTTTGCTTAGGTCAGACCAGCTGGGGTGCCTATCATACCTCTGGCCTGCTTGAAAGATTATGTCAACGCTCGGAAATCTTGCAGTATTCGTCATAATAGCGGCTGCCAAAAGTGCGCAAAGAGGCCGCATCAAAGTGGACGCCATCGGCTTTGAGGGATAAGCCCTGGGCGCTGACAGTGCGGCAATTCGGCAGCTGTTCGGCCAGGCGGGCCAGGGCACTGTTAACATCCCGGGACCAGGGGCAGATGCCGTCGGCAAAGTTGTGGGCCAGTTCACCCAGTAAAAGCGCTAACTTGGGTTGGCCCAGATCCAGTTTTAATTGATTAAAAAAGGTGAGGAAGTTTTTTTCGTAACTGGCAGCCTTGTCTTTGTTACCGCTGTCATTTTCGCCCTGGTGCCACAAGACACCAGCCAGGTGGGAGCTGCGGGCGGCTAGTTTGGCCTGGCAGATAGCATGGTCATAAAGCAGCTGGCTCGGCTGCCACTCATCCAGGCCGGAACCACCATCAGCACAAGGGATCAGGCCGATAGCAGCCTGGCGGCTGTTGACAAAATCGCGGGCGAAGCTAGCGGCCAGGCAGGCACCGCTGACCGGCAGGCCGTGGCTGCCGGCCAGGACAGCCCGGTCTGGGTTAATCGGCTCACTCATCCTGATCCATCTGCCATTACGCAGCATGAGTATCTTGTCATCTTCGATAACAGGTAAGCCAGAGAGGTCGCCCCGGCCGGCCATATTAGACTGGCCGGCCAGTAAAAATGCGTAGATCATGCTTTTACCTGCTTAAAATCCGGCAGGCAGAAACTGTCCTTACTAAAGCCCAGCGGCCTTAAATAATCTTCCGTCGGCTGGCGCTGGTCCAGATAGCCGCCTGGTTCAGTCTTACCATGCTGGTCGGTGCCTAGGGTCAGCTTGACACCTTTTTCGAACATAGAGCGGACGAACTCAACATACTGCCTTTTAAAGCTCTCCGGAAACCTGGTCGAAGTAATAAAAGCTCCGACATTCATCTCCATGAACTTGCCATTTTCGATCATGGCGGCAGCAAACTCATCATGCATGCTGGTTGGAACGATCGAAAAATCAGTGAAGGTCACGGTTGCCCCATTCCTGTCCTTATATTCAAAAGGTGCCCACCAGGGATGACCAATGATGGTGACCCGGGGATCCTGGGCTAAAAACATCTGCTGCTGGTGGTAATCATTGATAAAGGCGTCTTGTTCAGCTTCTGTAAAAATACCATGGGCGGCAGCCAGAACATATTCCACCCCTGCCCCATCCAGCTCCTCTTGATTAAGCGGCAGCTCATAGCTGGAGAACTTTTTATAATCATGCTGGTCCCGAAAACCATCGATACTGCCCTGTTGGCGGTCGTAACTGGCCATCTCAGCTGTTATGACAGTAAGCTCGACCCCAAAATGGAAGCCAGGCACCTGGTGCTTGGCATGTAAGCTGCCGGACAGCTCCAGGTAATGCAGCCAGGAGGGGAAGTTGACATGGTCAGTTAAGCCGTAACTGTGGATGCCAAACTCAGCAGTATTAGCAACAATGCTTGCAACCGGGGTTTTAGCATCGTAGGATGCTTCGGAATGAATGTGGAAGTCTGTTTGCAAAATCATAGGTTTTTCCTTTCTTTTTTGCCAAACGCTTGTAACTGGCTCGATAAGATGCTGCTCCTTTGTATATTAACATGATTCTGGCTGGCTTGGGTCTGCTACAATGGGATTAAAGAGAAAAAACCGGGAGGGCAAGCTTATGAAGATCACCCGTCTGGAAACAATCATGGTTGAACCACGCTGGCTCTTTTTAAAGATCCACACTGATGAGGGTTTGGTCGGTTACGGAGAACCGATCCTGGAAGGCCGGGCCAGGACCGTGGCCACAGCTGTGTCCGAAATGGAAGAGTATCTGATCGGGCAGAACCCGCTTGATATCAACCGCCACTGGCAGGTGCTCTATCGGGGCACTTTCTACCGGGGCGGACCGGTCCTGACCTCTGCCTTAAGTGGTGTGGAGCAGGCCCTCTGGGATATCAAGGGCAAGTATCATGGTGTGCCCTGTTATGAGCTGCTGGGTGGTGCGGTGCGCGAACGCGTCCGCGTCTATGCCCATTCATCCGGCAACAGTCTGGAGGAATTTATCAGCCACGCCCAAAGCCAGGTCGAACTGGGCTTTACTGCCTTAAAGACCTCTTTTGCTGGTCCGGTGCGTGAGCTGGACACACCAGCTTTTATTAAAGGTTGTGTGGCCAGGATTGAAGCGATCAGGACCAGCCTGCCTGATCATGTCGATCTGGCGGTGGATCTGCATGGCCGTTTCAGCCCAGCCATGTCTATCCGTCTGGCCAAGGAACTGGAGCCCTATAATCTGCTCTTTTTAGAAGAACCCTGTCTGCCGGAAAATATCGATGCCCTGGCCCGGATTGCTCAGACCACCAGTATACCTATTGCAGCCGGAGAAAGGCTCTTCACCCGTTGGGGCTTCCGAGAGCTTTTAGAAAAGCAGGCCGCAGCAGTGCTCCAGCCCGATCCCTGCCATTGTGGCGGCATCCAGGAAACCATCAGGATAGCCAATATGGCTGAGATGTATTACGCCGCCCTGGCACCCCATAACCCGCTTGGCCCCATCGCCCTGGCTGTCTGCTTACAGATTGATGCCTGTGTGCCCAACTTCTTGTGCCAGGAACAGGTCTGCCTTGGTGAAGGCTATCTGAAGGAACCCTTCCAGGTCAAAAATGGCTATATTGAGCTGCCCCAAAAACCAGGCCTGGGCATTGAACTAGACGAGGAAGCCTTGCAGGATAAGATCCGGGAGCATAACTGGGTGACACCGCGCCTCTTCCATGCCGACGATGGATCTTTTGCTGAATGGTGAAGCCAGACAATTGCCTTGGTCGGCTCTTGTTC
>CAZZGG010000124.1:0-7090 GCA_964654125.1 uncultured Oscillospiraceae bacterium | reverse complement strand
GCAGCCTGATTTTTTTCTTGCCTTCATCCACTACTGGCGCTAGACAGGAGCGGCCTGTCCCGGTATTTAGCCAATCAGTAGCCAAAGACAGATCGCCCAGGGTCGCTGAAAGGCCAATCCGGCGCGGATTAACCCCGGTCAGCTGGCGCAGCCTTTCCAGGACACAAAGCAACTGCAGACCACGCACATCGCGCATGAAATGATGAACTTCATCAATAATGATAAAACGCAAGTCGGCAAACATTCGCAGGCAGGCCCCGCGTTTATTGGTGATCAGGCTTTCCAAAGACTCCGGTGTTATTTGCAAAAGGCCTTCCGGCCTTTTAATTAGATTATTCTTCTGGGTCTGGGAAGCATCACCGTGCCACTTGGTGACAGTGATATTGGAATCAAGCAGCAAGTGCTCCAGACGCTTAAACTGGTCATTAATCAGGGCTTTAAGTGGCGAGATATAAAGGACACCCACGGAACTGGCCGGATTATTGTAGAGCTGGGTCAGGACAGGCAAAAAGGCAGCCTCAGTCTTGCCGGAAGCAGTACCAGAAGAAAGCAGCAGGTTGGCGTCGCTGTCAAAGATCACCTCGCAGGCGGCAACCTGGTTGGCATGAAGGAATTCCCACTTGCTCTGATAGATATAATCCTGGATAAAAGGTGCTAATCGGGCAAAAACATCCATCTTTTTTCTTCCTCTCATCTGCTAGAGGCTTCAGATCTCAAATTCTTTAAATTCACTGTGGATCTCTTCATCCAGAAGGCCCCCCTGAGCCAACTCAAAGCTGTTGTCGCCCAGGATAGCGGCCAGATTAAGATCAGGGTTCTGCTGCAATATATTGATCAGTTCAATAAAATCACGGATTATCTCCCGGGGTGTGATATGGCTTTTGGCTCCAACCCGGTTGTATTCGACCGTCAGGAAATAAACCAGATCAGCATGGGTCAGGTCTGGTTCATAGTTATGCAGCTTGGCATGGATCCCCAGGATTTTTTCCACCAGAATATACATTTCCTCCTGGGTCAGCATCTGCAGGCGGATGATTGGCGCAGATAGATCCTTGATTTCACTTCTCGCAAAATGCCCCTCAGCCAGGCGCGAGCGCAAAGCCTCATAACTGTAGATGCCCCTGTACTTATCTTCTATGCACTGTGGTGTACCAGCCAGCAAAAAACCGATATGGCTGGCTTTGCCCTGCAATACATCATTATAGATGGTCAGGATCTTTTCATAGTTGTTGGCCCGGCTAATCGAATTAGGGATCTTGTAGATATTGACCAGCTCGTCAATCATGACAAGCAAGCCCTTGTAGCCAGCTTTGACTAAAAAGACAGCAAATATTTTCAAAAAATCAT
The DNA here is from genome assembly GCA_964654125.1 of uncultured Oscillospiraceae bacterium. GTDB lineage: Bacteria > Bacillota > Clostridia > Saccharofermentanales > UBA5734 > JAAYBY01. The sequence goes on along the minus strand of CAZZGG010000124.1, from coordinate 5,743 downwards.
ACCAGTTGTCGTCACTGACTATGAAATTGATACCCAGCTCCTGCCTGGCCTCTTTCCTGCTGGCAAATTCACCGCGAAACCAGCGCAGGACACTGCTTTTTTTCTCCAGGTCATCTTGCTGGTAGGCCTGCCAGTAGCTGACCACAGCCCTGGCAAAATCAAAACCATTGACCATGCCTTCTAAAGCACCAGTCACAGCATAGATCTGCTGTTCGACAAGTGCTGTAAATTCAGCACCATCAACCCTGGTCTGGGCCTTGATACTGGTTTTTATCCCAGAAATCCATTTTTCCAAGATCAGGGGCAGAGCACCGCCATCCGGCTTTGATCTAGTGGAAAGGTTTTTGATCAGCTCCTTATAGGTGGCCAGACCCTGGCCCGAGGAGCCAGCAAAGCGCCGCTCTGGTGACAGATCAGCATCAACAACAGCAAAGTCTTTGGCGGTGGCGTAATTTCGGATTGTCTGCAAAAGAAAACTCTTACCACTGCCGTATCTGCCAACCACAAAACGAAATGAGGCGCCAGCATCCTCCACTAAAGCTATATCATGCAGTAAGGCAGCGATCTCCTGCCGGCGGCCGACAGTGATGTACTCCAGGCCCACCCTGGGCACAACACCACCTTTTAAAGCATTGAGCAGTATGTTTCCAATCCGGTTCGGTATCTGGCCAGTCATCTTAATCTACCATATCCTTTATGTTTGCTAGATAATCATCATACAAGATCAGATCCTCATCATAAAGATTATCGCCCACATGGTCGAGCGCTTTTTGATTAATATTGTCCAGCAAAACTTCCAGCATGACACCCTGATCGTCAGCAAATGTCTTGAGGTTTTTGTTTTGCAGACTGACGCTGAGCGCTTTTAGCTCAGTCTGGCTTAAAGCCTCTTTTAATTCCTGCCAGCCACCTGCCCCAGGTGGACTGCTGCTAAAAAAAGGTTCTGGCAGGTCAGGCGGAGGCTTGATCTCTTCTTCTTCCAATACGTCTGGAACTGTCAGGGCTGCCTGGGTGATCTGGGCATCCTGGCGCAGTTTCTCCAGGGATGAGTGATCTATTTCTACAACAGTTTGCTGGGCTTTTTGCCAGTAATCCTGGACTGCAGCAGTGATCAATTCCCGGATAGCCAGACCTTTTTGCCGCAGCTGGGCAATTGTTTCATCCTGCAGCAGGCTGGTTTGGGCAGTCATTTTATACTTATAGCCTGTCAGCTGCCTTAAGCTGGCCTCCAGCTGTTTTAAATAAAAACCAATAAAGCGCCGGCCGCTTTCTCCCGCAAGAAGCGGGCTGTAGGTCCATTTATTATTGACACATCTGTAAACTCCCTCTTTAGGCAGTACAAGCAGCCTGTCCGCCTGTTTACGCCAATCAAAAAAAAGTGCATTTTTAAAAGGTCGCCATATGACAACTCTTTTGGCCGGGCTGAACAGGAAGTCCTGCAGGTCTGCAGCATGGGTCGCAAACTCCTTGGCCAAATATTTGGTGCAGTGGACCAGGCAATCAGCTAGCATGGGCCTGGTTTTTTCGGTGTAGAACTTAGAATTTTTGATTTTATAGGAAGAGGCATTACTGAGCAGCTCCAGCTGGAAATCTCTGGCCGGTTCTTCGGCATAATACGCGCTAGTGGGGGCATAGTCGGGAAATACCGGCATTAAGCCATAATAAATATGGTAGTCCTTGAGCCAGGCGGTCAGATATTTACTAATGGTGGTATTATGCTCACGGAAAGCCTGCCAAAAAGCTAGGAGCCTGCTTAAGCCATCCTGCGGATCGGCCACCCCGATATTGTTGATCAGTTCATAAATATATAAAAATGCATAAGAGAGGCTGGTTGGCTCCACCTGGCCCTGCCTGACCTGGCTGCGCCAGGTAAAGTAGCTGCGCAGCTGGGCATAGTTCATCTTTTGATAAAAAGGGAAATACTGAGAAAAGTCGGCCTGACCAGTATAATCGTCCGTGAAATCCACCATGAAGACGGCTTGCTTATAAAAGATCCGGCCCTGGCTGTCCTGAGCCGGAGCAGTAAAAGACCTGTTAAAGTCAAAGCCGCCCCGATCCAGCCTGGCAATATCGCGCATCTTGGCAAACAGCTCTTCATGTTTTTCCCGGGGCCGACTGACAATTCTTTGTGCTTGCAGGACATATCTGCCCACACCTGGGACCGGGTCGCTGTCATATTCTAGCTCATAAAAGGGACTAGGCTGGACTGGAGCCTGGTCCGGTAACAGGACTGGCTGGCTTAGTTTAGGATCAGCCTGGAGCCTTGGCCCAGGAATTGGCCTGGACTGGTATTTTTTGTTTGACTTTTCATCAGCCATAGCGATTAGCCTTTCCCCTCACTCTTATTTGCTTTTAGATTTTATCAAACAAAGGTTCTTCTTTCAAGCTGTGCTGTTTGCACCTAGCTCGGTTTTCTGCTATATTTATCTGTTGATTAGAGAAAATTAAGGATGATCAGTATGAATAAGCAAAATCAGATGTCAACCGAAAGTGTGGCCAGGCTACTGCTGCGCTTTTCTTTACCGGCAATTGTCGCTTTGCTGGTCAATGCCCTATACAACATAGTCGACAGTATTTTTGTCGGACGTGGCGTGGGCGACCTGGGTCTGGCAGGTGTAACAGTCTGCTTTCCCCTGGTCACTGTTTTCATTGCCTTTATCATGCTGATCGGCATGGGTGCCACTAGCCTGATTTCCATCAAGTTGGGTGAGAATAAAAAGCAGGCGGCAGAAAAAATCATGGGCAATGCCTTGTTATTTTTCATCATTCTAGGCTTGGCTTTGACAATATTCGGCCTGGTTTTTTTGGAGGATATTCTACTCCTGTTTGGCGCAACAGCGAATGTTTTGCCCTATGCCCTGGAATATATGCGCATAATTTTGGCCGGCAGCGTCTTTTTGGCGATCGGCACAGGTATGAACAGCTTCATCCGAGCAGAAGGCCAGCCTAAAATAGCCATGGTCACCATGCTGATCGGTGCAGTGACTAATATCGTGCTGGATTATATCTTCATCTTCAGCTTCAACTGGGGTATTAAAGGCGCAGCTGCAGCCACTATTATCTCATATGCTGTGACCAGCAGCTGGGTGCTTTACCACTTTCTGGCTGGCAAAAGCCAATTAAGGATCAAGGCTACCCACCTGAAACCAAATCTGGCAGTGACAGGCCAGATCATCCAGCTGGGAATGCCGACTTTTGTAGTCCAGGCGACCGGCAGCATCCAGCAGCTGATTTTAAATCGCAGCCTGGCCCGTTATGGCGGCGACCTGGCCCTGGCCGTCATTGGGGTGATCATGAGTATCACCACCTTTTTAGTGATGCCGGCCATGGGCATCTCACAAGGCGCTCAGCCAATTTTAGGCTTTAACAAGGGCGCCCGCCAGTATGAAAGAGTCAAGGACACACTCAGCTATGCTCTCCTGGCAGCCACTGGCATCATCCTGGTCGGTTTTCTAGTAGCCCGGACCTGGCCCGTCCAGCTGATCAGCCTTTTTAACAACAACCCAGACCTGATTGAGCTGGGTGTCAAGAGCATGGACATCTACTTTAAGCTGATCCCATTAGTTGGTGTCCAGATGTTGGGCGCCAGCTATTTCCAGGCTGTCGGCAAGGCCAAACAAGCCACAATCCTGGCCCTGTCGCGCCAGGTCCTCATCTTCATCCCGCTCTTACTGATCCTGCCTTATTTTTGGGGTTTAGCCGGCGTCTGGTGGTCTGCACCCCTGTCCGACCTGGGGGCATTTATCTTAACTGGCGCTTGGCTGCTCTTTGAAGGCAGCCAGTTAAAAAAAGACGCGGCCTTAAGCAAAGCTAGCGAGGAGCTTTAGTATTTATTTGACTTATCCGCAAGAACGAAGCTGATAATAGTTTCACTTATGAACCTGATGTTGAAAAAATTGAGCAGCTGCGCAGGGCCAAGGGTTACTTCCTGCTATTTACACCTTAATGCGATCTCATTAAAGAAGGCCTTGACCAGAAAGTAAAAAGACATACTGCAAAAATTTGAGGAAGACAAAGAGATCCTAGCCAGTCTTGACTAATCTGTATACGCTGATTTAGTGCGGAATTTAGGTTATATACTGTTTATTCTCTTATTGTTCTCTTTTTTCTTCTTTTTGTTTTTTTCGTGCTTGCTCCAGTATTTCATCAATATTTCCTGCATTTAATTCACCCGGATTAACATGATCAAAATCAATCAAAATATCCTTCGCTTGTTTTTCACTGAAGGCATGCCGAAAATATAGTGCTTCATAATCACCGCTCTCAAACGCAGCTTCAATAAGCATCTTGGAACTTTGGGGAATTGCATCCCATCTACCATATAAGTGGACAACAGCCTGATCGAGCGAATCGGGTGTGATAGGATTGCCACTCTTCTGATGCTCCCACAAAATCCCCACCACATCCGATAAGTCATGTTTATATTTTCGTCCTGACATCAATTTCATAGCTAAAAGGTATTCAGCTGACACAGTGCGCACTGTAAGGATATTAGAAAACGTCTTATAATAAACTGAAACTTCCAACAACGTGTCTGAATAAGAGCTTGTATTCTTAAAGTCGGCATTTAGCCAGCCATTCGGTAGGCCAAAGCGGTCGCCTATGCGATTGATAGCTTCTTTCATCGCTGATGAGGCTAAGATAACCGCGTCAATATCATAGGTCATCTCACGAAAACCGTAATTGGCAAGAATGGCAGCTCCACCAACCAGAATAATTTCAGCCGGCATTTTTGTTCCATTAAGCTTCCTAAATTCTTTGCCAAGTTCTTTCAGATACCCATCCAGATTATTTTTGGTGAATTGAAGGTTAGTGGACATTACGCACCTCACTTTCCACAATATTAAAGCGCAGAAATTCAGGGATTGCAGCTCTGCGACTTTCTTCCTTCGGAAGATCACTTTTTAGAGCAGCGCTCAAAGTCAGAATGCTGGCTGGATATATTGGCTCTGTAAGTTTTGCCAAGCGAATGTCATTGTAATCCTCACAAACAGGTAAATCATTCTCGCGGCTAAGGTAGTCTAGCATTGCCAGTAGGTATAAGCTTTCGGGATACCATTTCTTTTGATACAGCTTGCGGATTTGATTCGACTCCAATGTATCAATTATAAAATTAAGGTCACCCTTATCCTTAACCATATGACAGATATTGCTTTTATATGTTTCAAAGTTTTGTCGGCATTCCATGCTGTTCGCCAGTAGAGCTTCGATTGACACATCCAATGTCTTGGCAAGGTTAAACAAGGTCTCGCCTGTACAATTTTTGATATTAGCCTTACCCCTAGTAATCTCACTTATGGTAGTAAATGACACTCCGCTCATTTTTGAGAGCCTATACTTTGTCATGTTTTTTCGTTCTAAAAGATCGTTCAAATCCATATTCATAACCTCCTCACAATTATTATAACGTTTATCCGTTATAAAGTTAAGAGAGTTTGTAATATCTGCATTTGTAATCTGTACCCTATCTGACTTGAGAGCATTTATCTTAACTGGCGCTTGGCTGCTCTTTGAAGGCCGGCAGTTAAAAAAAGACGCGGCCTTAAGAAGCTTAATTTTGCTTGGACTTTTACCCTTTCTTACCAGGGCTATTTGTGCATAAAAAGTGGCGCTGCAGTCTTAAAAAAAAGTTGCAGCGCCACTTGGCTTGGTCTAATTTTTTTAAGTTCTAGTTAGCAGTTCTTTCAGGCAAAGGGGAAACTATAGCCAGCCAGACCCAGTTCTTTTTGCAGGTCAAGCATAT
>CAZZGG010000123.1:5083-7177 GCA_964654125.1 uncultured Oscillospiraceae bacterium | reverse complement strand
GATTAGCCATGGTGGCAAGCGGGATGGGGCCTATTGATGTGACCAGGTATATCTCTATCATACGGCCAAAAATAACCAAAAATATACAAAGAGATAAAAGGCGCATGGAAAAGCTGATGATCAGGCTTTGGAACCAAAGCCCGATCAAAGGTCCAATCTCCATAGCTAGGAGCTGATCAGTTAAATCCGCAGTTGCTGTATCAAGATTGATCGCTGTACTGCTACTGATTATTCCGGATGAATACCTAACTACACTCTGAGCTGCTTCAAAAATACCGGTGACAATGCTAAATGTGTTGCTGACCAGGAGAACAGCTACAAAGGTCTTGAAGATCCACTTAAAAAACAACCAGGTTTCGATTTCGTGCAGGTTATTACGTTCTATAACCATCTGGATTAATTCATATGCCATAACAAAGGCCAGAATGGCACCAGCAATGGGTAGGATAACTGTTTCCGATAGGTTACGGATCATCTGGAAAATGCTGCTGTTCCAACTGGCTGGGGTCATGCCGATTTGATCAGCAATCTCACTGACACGCTGGTTAACCTGATCGAACAAGCCGGTCAGGTTAACCAGGATACCATCTATTAGTAGCTCTTTTAGCCATTCACCCAGGTATGTAAATATACCATCCATATAGTTTCGCGCCTAACCGAATAGTCCGGACAGGAGAGGTACTAGAACAAGCCCAATCAGAGCAATGCCACCCCCGGCCATCAGTTGCTTCATGCCTTGGGATTTAGCACCTGGATTATCATTGCCGTAGCCTTCCAGCAGATTTATCACCCCCCAGATAGCCAGACCAGCACCAAGGGCAATGACCAGAGTCTGTAAAACATCAACTGCACTGTTAAAAAAAGCCATGTAAATTTCCTCCGTTTTTAATCAAGAACCGCTTCCAAAGCGGCCTCAGTTTCTTGTGTGAGATCAAACTGATAGACATCATATTGTTCAGCAGGATCTATTTTCAGCTTTGTTGAAAGGAACTTCTCAATATCAAAGGCATTATGTGGATTGCTATCAGACAAAAACTTGTAGTTTGGATGCTGGGTTATATCATATTTATGCGAAAGGAAAGGACGAATACCTCTTAGTTGCAGAATGCACTTATTGCCGTCGAGGACGGCCAGTTCGTCAATGCTCATTAGATCCTTACCCAGTTTTTGATAGTTCAGACTATGAGAACGCTCACGGCCGCGGCTTTCTCCGGTGTTAAGCAGATCAATTGTCTCCTTGCCGAGCATTTCAGATAGCTCTTTTAATGTGGTCCTTTCCTTACCGCCTAAAAACAAGACACTGTCCATATTGCCGATTATTGTTTCACAGTGATCCTTATAAAGTGCCTTCAACTGGGACTGGGCCTGTAAGAGCAGGCAGGCTGAAATCTCCCGGCTACGGATGGTTGCTACCAGCTTTTCCAAACGAGGAATCTGACCAATGTTGGCTGCTTCATCCAGTAGACAACGGACATGGACGGGTAGACGGCCACCATAAACATCATCAGCCTTGTCACAGAGCAGGTTAAACAGCTGGGTGTAGGCCAGGGCAACCAGGAAGTTGAAGGTGTCATCTGTGTCACTGATGATAATGAATAAAGCTGTCTTGCGATCCCCTAAAAGATCAAGTTCCAGCTCATCATAAGCTGTCAGGTCACGCAGCTCCTTGATATCAAAGGGAGCCAGTCTGGCCCCACAGCTGATTAAAATGGACTTGGCTGTCTTACCGGCGGCAAGCTTGAATTTACGGTACTGGCGTACCGCAAAATGGTCCGGATCCTTTCGCTCAAGCTCCTGGAACATAAGGTCGACTGGATTTTGAAACAGCTCATCATCTTCTCTGACCTCGCTGGCGCCAATCAGATCAAGCAGCATAGAAAAGTTTTGTTCTTCTTCCGGAGCTTCATAATAGATGTAGCCGATCAGGGCAGTGTAGAGAAGTGTTTCGGCCTTAACCCAGAAATCATCACCGCCTTTGCCTTCACCTTTGGTGTTGGCAATCAAAGCAGTTACCAGCTTGAGGATGTCCTTTTCACTATGAATATAAGCAAAGGGATTATAGTGCATAGATTTTCGGAAGTTGATGGTGTTGAG
>CAZZGG010000123.1:0-4983 GCA_964654125.1 uncultured Oscillospiraceae bacterium | reverse complement strand
GTCAGGATGATGTTCTGCTGCTGGTCTTTGGCCATAAAGGGCAATATATCTTTTCGTTTACCCCAGCGAGCAGAGCCATATTCACGATTTTTGCGAAACTGACGAGCCTTTTGGGCTTTAGTAGCGACAATGAGGCGCAAGAGTAAAGCTGCTGCGAAGCCAAATAATAAATCCTGGCTTGTCCCGGGAAGAAGGGGAAAAGAAAAGGCCATTCTCAGCGAATGGCCAAAGTTTAGGATCCTATCAACTGTATTACCTGCAGCCAAACGCCAGGCTGTAAAGATTCTGGTGGTAAGCAATATGGTGATCAGATAAGGTATGACCAGCAGTAACTTACGTTTGTCTATCCCCTTCATCTGGTTAGTTCCTGTTCTTTCTTTTGCTCCAGATCAATACCTTTGGCTCTGGTTTTTTCCTTAAAGGCTGCCAGTTGTTTCAGTAAAGATGGTTTTTTATCAGGCTGCATTACTTTGGCGCTGAACTCATTAAAGGCGGCAGTCAGAGCGTCAGCATCTCTGGCTTTAAAAAAGACCAGCCAGCGCGGTCTTTTGGCAGTCTTATCTTTTCTCAATGCGTAATCAATACCATACTTTCTGGCCACACGCTCAAAAGCCTTGATATTGCTATCATTAACCTCAATGTTAGTGGCCCCGGCACCCTGGCCAATCAACTCCTTAAGGCTTTGCTTGCCTTGGGGTGGCAGCTCAGGCTGTTTATTCTGTTTTCTTTTCTCCAGCTCGTGAGCCAACTGGCGCAGCACATACTGCAGGGTCCGGCCAGTGAGGCGGCTGGTACTGATCACCAAGGCTACAGCCCTGTTTTGAATGTCTTCCTGCATGATAGGGACCCTCCTTCCATTATTTATCTTTCGGGTTCGTATTTTCTCTTATTAGCTGGGCCAGAAAGGTTTTCCTCAGCTCTGAATGGTATGGACACAATATCCTGCCCTAAGCGCAAGAATTGTTCTGGCAAATAAAACTTCTGGTGGTATTTTTCAATCAAATCAGGAGTCAGCGAACAAAAATCACTCTCGTCCAGGCCAACAATCAGGAATGTGCCAGCAATAATGTCATAGTCACCTAAAGCGCGGTTAAGCGGTAGGCCGAGCAGCTTGCCTGACTCATTACAGACTAAGCCGACAGGGTCCTCAAATGGATAAACAACCTCTATGTGGCCACCGACTCTTTCTTGCAGGATTTTCAGACTATTTTTAATGTCGATCAGTAACGGATGTTTACCAGGTTCGATCAATAATGCGTCCATGAATTCTCTCCTTATCTTCCTTTTGTTTTCTGACCATACCTGCGCACAGTCAGGATGCCATCCAAGGTGGTGGCGGTAATGCGGTATCGATTCGCGACGGCAATATCTGTCCTCATGCTTTCGTTGATCCTTTCACCACAGACGACCAGCACACTGGAGCGGCGCAAGAGGTCTGTACAGATATCAATTCCGTCCTTGTGCTCTTGGGGAATACTGGCATCAAGGAATAAAGGAAGGTGCAGGATAGGGCAGATCGGGCTGAAGCCTGCATCGTAGATCTTGCGACAGTAGCTGGCTGCTAGGCTGGTGTTTTTCTTATCATCGCTGCCCCAGGCAGCGGTGATGTAGGCAAGTGGTCTTTTCATCTTGGTAGCTCCTTTTGTATATAACTTGTGATTTTGGCTTTAAAAACGTGACGGATTGTTTAATTCGTGATTGACCAGGGCGGCATAATAGCTGTTGATAGTGGCTGGTGCATTGTAAAGGGAGGTCAATAGATAGTTCTTGATATTCCTAATTTTTGTACTGTTATTGGCTATGCACTCCAGCACATACTCAATATGTTCCTGGCGTAGAGAAGAGAACCTTGCAGTGACAAGATCGGCTGGTAGCTCAGTGCCTGCTATAAGAAATGATTCTTTGCCACAGGTAATTGTTTCCACAATCAGCTCAAGGATTTCATCAAGCAACTCTTTTTTCTGACGGACTAGCAAAAAGTCATATTCGATATTGGTTTTAATCTGTTGCCTGACCTCAAACGGATCTAATCGCATCTGATCTGGGTGATTGATACTTGATGGATTGATATTTGCATCAACAGTATTTTGTTTTTTAGTATTTTCTTTCTTAGTATTTAATTGTGTGGGGTTTACCAATACTGGTTTTACCAGAACTGGATTTCCCCGTTCTGGTTTTGCCAAAACAGGTTTCGCTGGATCTGGGCCAAGCTGATCAGATGGTGTTGCTATCCTTGGTGTCTCGTAGATGTTATAGATGATTTCTTTTAAATGACCTTTGCTATTGCGGATCCTTTCTCTTTTCACGTAGCCAGCCCGCTCCAATTCTTTGACAGTTTCACTAATAGCATCAATGCCGTCAGCACAGAGTCTGGCCAGGCCTTTTAAGGTGTAGTCCCAGTTATCTGGCAGCGACAGCATCAGGGAAAGCAGGCCCTTGGCCTTGAGCCGCAAGGTATTATTACGCAGATGGTGGTTGGCCATGACGGTGTAGTTGCTTGTCTTTTCCACTCGGAATACAGCAATAGGGCATCCTCCTTCCAATAAAAAAGCGCCCGATAGGGACGCTGAACCAGATAAGCCAGATTGATTTATCTTTCCTGGCTGCGTTCGCGCCGCTTGGCCCAGCTTTCCAAAAGGCTGATGATAGTCTCCTCCATCTGGTGGGGAGTGTAACTGCGCGGGAAGTATTTTTTTAGTTTCTGGCCGGAAAGGGTGACCTTATGCAGATCCGCTCCTTTTTCTTCTGACATGATGGCAGCCATTACATCAGTGTTCAGTTTGCCTTCCTGGCTGAACTTTTTCAGCCGCTGGGCCTGTGAGAGGGAGGGTGTGGCCTGTTCCATATCCATGACCTCCAATAAATCAAACTGCTCTGCTTTGCTTAAAAAAGATATTTCAACAGCAGGATTGAAGGCTATTTTCCTGTCGTCAACTATGTCCAATAGGTCAGGAATGAGCTCTGTTAGGCGGATATAACGTTGGACTTGACGACCGCTTTCCCCGCTGTCTTTACCGATTATATCAGCGCTTTCAAAATTACCGACAACTTGTCGGGAATTTATACTTGGTCGGCCAGACTTGCGTTTTATGGCCTCTAGCTTCAGTTTGTAAGCAAAAGCACGTTCGCTAGGCAGGATGTTTTCCCGTTGGATATTGCTGTCAACCATGATGATCGTGGCCTCATCATCGTCAAGTTCCCTGATGATAACAGGCATGGTATCTTTGCCGGCTAGCTCGCTGGCTCTCTTGCGCCGGTGGCCGGCAATTAGTTCATAAGAGCCGTCTGCCTGCAGCCGGGCAATTGCTGGAATCAGCACACCATATTTTCTTATACTGGCTGCCGTTTCCTGCATAGCTTCATCGTCAAAGACTTTAAAGGGATGATTTTTGAAGGGTTTTAGTTCATTTAAAGGGATTTCTTTTATCTTTTCCAGGTCAACTTCAATTCTTTCTTCACTTGAAAGGAAAAGATCATCGTACGATGTCAGCTTTGGCTTTTTGTCGCTGTCTTTCAAGTTCAAGCACCTCCTTGGTTAAATTTTCATAAGCTTTGGCCACCTTTCCGGTTGGGTCATGGGTAAAGATGCTTTTACCCTGGTTTGCGGCCTCTGCCGCTCGGACGGAATGAGGGATTACGGTTTCAAAGATTTTAATTTTTGAGCCATACGTCTGATGGATCAGTTTGCTTATTTCTTTTGCGTTATTAGTCCGCCCGTCCACCATAGTGAGTAAAATGCCGTCTATTTTGAGTCGAGGATTGATCTGGCGCTTTACCTTGTTGATTGTCTGGAGTAACTGTTCCAGCCCTTTGGCGGAGAGGTACTGGGCTTGGACCGGGATGATGACACTATCTGCGGCAGCCAGGGCGTTGATGGTCAACATACCCAAGGATGGCATGCAGTCGATCAGGATGTAGTCATACAGTGGTTTTAGTTGCTCAAGTAACTGTTGCAGAATTTTTTCCCTGTTCATGACAGTGAAAAGAGAAGCTTCCATACCGGCAAGCTCAATATTGGCAGGGATAAAATTAACTCTCTCAGGATGTTGCAGGATGTACGGCTCCAGATTTAATTCTAGTTCACTTATAGCGCTGCTGAGCAGACCTGCTAATGTTGTTCTAATCTGGTCGGGATTGTGCTGGCCCAGGCTGATTGTTAGACTACCTTGCGGGTCGCTGTCGATGAGTAGAACCTTTTTGCTGTGGCTGGCCAGGCCTATACCGAGGTTGGTGCAGCTTGTGGTCTTGCCGACACCTCCTTTTTGATTGCTGATAGCGATAGTTGTTGCTTTCATGAAGACCTCCATAACACTCAAATATTCTGATTTGCAGATAAGATATTTTATTCTTAATAAACTCGTGATAATGATATAGTTAGATTTAACAAGTACGCAGTTGAATAGTTTTAGACGTAAGAAAATAAAGCAAATGAATTATCTGCTACTGGTTATAATTTGTTTAATTTGTCATCAGGTTAATTTGTTATAATTGAAAAAATGTCAATTATATGAAAAATAATTAGAGCAACAATGCCCAGTTCGCGCAGCTACTCTGGATGAAAAAATGAAAAGGTGTTAACGAATTGTTAAGTGGATCGAACGGAACGATAAACCAACTATCACATGAGGGACATATTTGAATATGAGATTTAAGCAAGATTAATAATTACTAGACAAGGAGAAACTCATCAATGACTATAGAAGAATTAATAAAATATATATATGAAACGCCATTAGAAGACACTGAATTTCATGACTTCCAGCAAAAAGGAGATCGTGCATTAATTCTGCTATCAAAATATGGTGAAGATGCGCAGCAATCACTTGCTGATAAATTTGGCAATAAAATCGCTTTCAATGCAATCACTCCTAAAACTGCCATGAATATTATGAATATTATTAACATAGATTTTCATGGCAATAAATGGACCCTAAAATCAAGTTGTTGTTGAAGCGACAAAACGAAGCATTTTCTGGCCGAGCC
>CAZZGG010000122.1:0-7249 GCA_964654125.1 uncultured Oscillospiraceae bacterium | reverse complement strand
AAGTCCCGGCCAGGTAGCTTTGCCAGGAATGGGGCCTGATTTCCTGAATAAAGATGGGATAATTGTCAAAGACATCACCCTGGCCTTCCAGGCGCGGGTCTTTTGTTTCTTGCAGTTTTGTTAAAAGCTTTTGCTGCAGCCTTTCTTTAATATGCTGCCAGGCCGGCTGATCGGCCAGGTTGTTCATACACTCTAGGTCCTCCCTGACAAAAAACAGCTCCTCAGCTGGTCTTTTGCCAAAGCAGGTGTTCCGGTATCCGGTCTGGCCGGCCTTGGCCAGTTGCAGGATCAGCTCCTTTGTCGGTGAAAAATCACAATTGGTGAATTGAGTTTCCGGGTTGCCGGCCGGCCAGCGCTCCGGCTCATAGTTGATAATATAAAGCCAGTCCTGGTCCCGGATACACCTGACTGGATAGCCCAGATCATTTTCCCGGCCCACATCGTGCTTCTCCCGGCCAAAATAGACATAGGAACGGTCAAGGGTGTCTTTTTTGCCTGATAAGAGAGGTAAAAAACTTGTCCCAGCCAGATCAGGTTGCTTAAGTCCGGCTGCTGCCAGAAAGGTGGGCGCCAGGTCGACAAAACTGATCAGGTCTGTGATGATCTGGCCGGCTGAGAGTCTTGCTGGCCAGCAGGCCACAAAAGGCAGGTGGAAGTCCTCCTCGTACATCTGGCCTTTGATGCGGGGGAAGGGCATGCCATTGTCTGAAGTGACAATAATCAGGGTATTCTCATAAAGGCCCCGCTGTTTCAGTTCTGCCACCATCTGGCCGATATGCTGGTCAAACCATTTTATCTCAAAGGCATAGTCAAGGATGTCGCGCCGCACTATGGGATCGTCCGGCCAATAGGAGGGTAAGATGGTGACATCTTCCGGCCGGTCTGGTTCAGCGCAGCTTTCCCCCAGATGATAGGGCCGGTGCGGTTCGCGGCAGCCATACCAGAAGCAAAAAGGCTGGCCGGATTGTTTTTGACCAAGAAACTGGCAAAAGTTGGCACTGTAATCGCAGTCACTGATGCAGCTGTCCTCCGGCGGGGCCAGTTTGAGTTCATTGTAGGCGGGACCGGCCGGATTGCGGGTGCGGCCGCAGCTTTCATAATCCCCCGGCGCCCAGCCTTTACCAGTAAAACCGACCAGATAGCCAGCCTCTTCGAGCAGATCCGGATAGACAGTAAGACCTGCTGGAAAGAAGCAGTTGTGGTTACAGGCAGCCTCAAGCTGCCAAGGAAAAAGGCCGGTCAGGATGCTGGCCCGGGAAGGTGCGCACTTGGGGTTGGTGGTGAAGGCATTGCTGAAGATGGCCCGTCCCGGATTAAGCCATCGATGTGAGGTGTTTTCACCAACCCCTGACTGTTGTAGGAAAAATGCGAGGCATCATCTGCGATACAAAAAAGAATATTCGGTCTGGTCACCATATTGCTCTCCTGTTTGCGATCTTGCTTTTTCAGATGTTTTGGGCCTAAACTGAGTATAGCACGAAGTAAAACAAATATTAAAAGCAGGTGAATAAAATGGCTCTAATTAAGCAAGCAAAGGAGACTATGAGCTCCAAGAAGCGGGTACAAAAGACCTTTGCCTGGGAAAAAACTGACCGGGTTACAATTGGCTACGAGGCCAATAGCGCTATCAACCTGAAGCTGACGCGGGCCCTGGGACTAGGTCAGGTTGACCAGGAACAGGTCTTGCAGGCACTGGGGGTTGATTATCGCGGGATCAGTGCGCCTTATACAGGGCCGGCACTGTACACTGCACCGCCGGGCCGCCGGGTTGACCCTTTGGAGGGTTGCTTGATGCGCTGGGTTGAGCACAGCAGCGGGGGTTATTGGGATTTTTGTGATTTCCCCCTGCAGGATGCTGGAGCAGCTGACTTTGTCAGCTTTCCAGTGCCAGACCCTGACAATTTTGACTATAATGAGGCCTTGGCCAACTGCCGGCGCTATGATCAGCAATATGGCCTTTACGTGGGTGGGCCGGGCATACCTGATGTGATTAATTCCAATGGACGGATCATGGGTATGGAAGATGTCCTCTGCCATCTGGCCACAGGTGAAGCAGAGGCTCTTGCTTTTATCCAGCGCCGGGCCGCCTTTCAGCTGGGCTACCTGGAAAGACTGCTGGACACCTGCCAGGGACAGATCGATTTCGTGTGGCTGGGCGAGGACCTTGGTACCCAAAGGGGGCCTTTGATCAGCCTTGATTTATACAGGCAGTTGCTAAAACCGATCCACAAGCTCTTTTGTGATCTGGCTGCCAGTTACAAGCTGCCTGTGCTGCTCCACTCTTGTGGCTCTTCCAGCTGGGCTTTTCCTGACTTAATTGAGATCGGCGTGCGCGGGGTGGATACTTTGCAGCCGGAAGCAGCTGCTATGGCCCCGGCTGACCTGGTCAAAAACTTTGGCGGAAAGCTCTGTTTCCGTGGCTGTATTTCCACAGCAGGCCCTCTGGTGACAGGCAGTCCGGCTGATGTGGCGCAGATCTGCCGTGAAACCCTGGCCATTATGATGGAGCACAAGGGCTATCACTTTGCCCCCAGCCACCAGATCCAGGATAATACACCGTTGGAAAATGTCCTGGCCATGTATAACAGTGCCCATTTATATGGCCAGTACTAAAAAAAGGCCCTGCTCGATTGAGCAGGGCCTGGTTCAACTGGCGGTCAGTTGATCATAAAAGTGACATTAAGTTAAAGGCATTAATCACAGGCAGCATGATGACTGAAACAGTGGCCATCATTTTGATCATGATATCCTGGTTGGGGCCGATAACGTCTTTATAGCCGTCGCCGACTGTGTCGCCAATTACACTGGCATTATGAATCTCATTGTAGCGTTCTTCACCATGCTCGGCGATCAACTTATCCTTCATGGACTGAACATACTTTTTGGCATTGTCCCAGGCTCCACCGCTGTTGGCCAGGGCTGTAGCCATTACAACACTATCCAGGATGGTGCCGAGCAAAAAGCCGCCCACAAAAAGCGGACCAAAGATGAAACCACCCAGGATGGGGGCCAGCAGGGCCACCAGGACCGGCTTTTTCATTTCACCAATGGCGCTGGCTGTGCAGATATCGATACAGCGGTTGTAGTCTGGCTTTTCTTCACCAGTCATGATCTTGGGATTTTCCCGGATCTGGCGCCTGACTTCTTCAACCATCTGTTCTGCGTTGAGGCAGACGGAATCAAGCATCTGGCCAGACAGCCAGTGCATAACACCAACGCCCAAAAAGGCGCCGCCCAAAGCCAGATAATTCAGGATGTTGAGCTGGCCGTCGGTTGCACCGCCACCGCTGGCAAAGGACATCATCATGGCCAGTGCTGCTAAAACGCCTGAGCCAATCGCAAAACCTTTACCGATGGCTGCAGTTGTATTACCTAAAGAATCAAGACTGTCAGTTATGGTGCGGACTTCATGCGGCAGCTTGGACATTTCGGCAATACCACCAGCATTGTCAGAGATAGGTCCGTATGTGTCGACTGTTACTGTGGCGACAACAAAGGAGAGCATGCCGACGGCAGCAAGAGCTGAGCCGTAAAGGCCGGAAAAATAGCTGGAGACAATTATGGCAATACCCAGGGTGGCACAGGCCGGCAGGCTGCTGCGCCAACCGGTGCTGGTGCCGCCAATGATGACTAGGGCCGGGCCCTCCTGAGCAAGATGAGCAATTCTTTGTGTTTCATGGTACTGCTCGCTGGTGTAGCGTTCCGCCAGAATACCGAGCAGGATGCCGGCTATGATCCCGACCAAGGCACTTAGCCAGGGTGAGATCCAGCCAAAGCGGAAATCAACTCCGCTCATATCCTGACCCTTGAAAAAGTAATAACTGAGCCATAAAGTGGCCAGGGCGATCATGGTGGCCGAGCTCCATAAGGAAATATTCAATTCACGGGCCAGTTTGTTACTGGGCTTGCGCATGAGGACATAGCCGATGCCCAGGATGCAGGCCAGAAGACCTACGCCTAAAAAGGCCACCGGGTATTGCATCATGCGGGTAACCAGCTCTTTACTGATCGGGTTGGCTGAATTGATGGCTGCAGTATAAAATGTGGTCGGTAAAATTGCCGATGCCACTATTGAACCGATGGTGCTCTCTAAAAGATCAGAGCCATTGCCGTTGACATCACCAACATTATCACCAACACAGTCGGCAATGACTGCTGGGTTACGCGGATCATCTTCAGGAATACCAAGCTCTGTCTTACCGACCAGGTCAGCGCCCATGTCTGCACCCTTGGTGTAGATGCCGCCACCTAAACGGTTGAAAACAGCAACTGCTGAGCAGCCTAGTGAGTAACTGGCCAGAACCTGGGGAAAGAGAACATATTTCAAGCCGACCAGGCTGGTTATCTCAACTATTTTATCGGGGTCAGAAAACTGCAACAGCATGCCAACGACGATATAGACAATCAAAAGACCCAGCATGGCGAAGCCGCCCACAGAAAGACCCATGACAGAACCGCCGCGGAAGGCAATATTAAGTGCTTTGCCAACAGCATTGGGATCTTTGTTTTCCACACCAAGCCTGGCTTCATTGGTGACGCGCTCATTGTAGATAACAGCAGCTTTCATACCAACCAGGCCTGCTAAAGCACTCATCAGAGTACCAAGCAAGAATGCCAATCCGGCCCAGGGTGTGAAAATGACTCCGAAAACTATTGCAATAACAATAATTATTGGAGTCATGAGAATAAATTCCCTTTTCAGGAAAGCATTTGCGCCGCCGCGGATTGCATTGGCGATATCCTGCATTTGTAAGGTGCCATGCTCCATCTTGGTGCCTTTGCGAAAATTATAGTAGGCAAAGATCAAAGCCAAAATGGCGCCTAGCCCCGTCAGGTAAATTGTGATGCCTAGCATTTGTACGTATCCTCCCTTAAAAAAATGCGACCTGAACTATCATAGCAAGGTTTTCGCTCTTTTTCAATTGAAAAAATATCGCTTAAATGCTAATACGGCAAAATGTCTGGACAAGCTAATGGGCCTCAGCATATCTCTTCTTTAATAAGCGGCCAGGGGGAAGTGCTGGGGCAGGCCTTCCTGCTTGGCTTTGTAAATCGCACTGAAGATTTCCACAGTACGTCGGGCTTCTTCCGCTGTGACTAGGGGACTGGACCCTTGCAAGATGGCAGTCAAAAAATCAGCGTCCTGCTTTTCGTAGTAATATTGCATGGGCTCGATGCTGGCAAAAAAATCGCTATCTTCTTTTTGCCAGCCTGCTAACAAGTCTTCTTCCCCTTTGACGGTCCAGAGATCATTGACTGGCGGCTCGGTAATGCTGGACATACCGGCAATGAACATGGCACCACCATCAGTCTGCACACCAATCCCGGCACCGTTTTTACCAAAAACATGGACTTTACCGTAAAGGGCAGGGTTGATCGAGTTGCTGACCACTATGTTACCTAGAGCTCCGCTGGCAAACTTCAGCACGGCAATCGCAGTATCTTCGACTTCAATATAAGGATGATTGAAGTTAGCCCAGCTGCCATAGACTTCTGTAACCGGCCCCATGAACCATTGCAAAAGATCCAGCTGGTGAGGGGCCTGGTTGACCAGCACACCGCCACCTTCGCCAGTCCAGGAGCCGCGCCAGGGATCACTGGCGTAATAGGCCTCGTCACGCCAGCCCAGCATGGTGACCAGGCCTAAAACAGGCCGGCCAATCTTGCCATCATCCAGAGCTCTTTTCAGGCGCTGGACCGGCTCATAAAAACGGCGCTGACTGACACCGCCCAGCAGAACCCCTGACTTTTTGGCTGTGGCAATCATGGCATCACAATCAGCTAGGCTGCTGGCCAGGGGTTTTTCTACTAATGCATGGGCTCCGGCTCGCATGGCCTGGATGGCTGGTGCGGCATGGGCTGGATGGGGAGTGCAGACAACGACTGCCCCGGCACCGCTTTCTTTGACCATCTGGCTAACATCATTGTAGGCAGCCACCTGGTATTGCCTGGCAAAAGCTTCTGCCCGGGCCAGGTCACGGCCATAGACTGCAACAAAATCAGACTGGGGCAGGGCGGCCAGGGCCCGGGCGTGATAGTGGGCAACCTTGCCGCAGCCAATCAGGGCCGTCTTTATCTTTTTCATGTGTTTCTCCTTTGGCCAGCTCAGGGCTGCAAAATGACTTTCATCAGGCCCGCCTCAGCTTGATAGAGGCGGCTAAACCAGGCTCCTCCCTCAGCCAGGGGAGCTAGGGCACTGATAAAACTGTCCACATCGACCTTTTTTTGGGCAATCAGATCAAGGCAGTCCGGATATTCGCCAGCAGAGCTGCAAGAGCCCAGCAAGGAAATCTGCCGGGTCACCACATCCTGTAGGGGCAGGTCGGCCTGCGGGGCTAGGTTGCCCACCAAAACTAAGGCAGCACCTTTTTTTACAGCAGCTAGAGCAGTCTGCAAGCTGGCTGCCAGACCAACCACTTCAAAAGCTAGGTCGGCACCCCGGCCTTGGGTTAGCTGCTTGACCTGGGCAGCCACATCAACCTTGCTTGGATTAAAGGCTGCACTGGCCCCTAGTTTTTGCGCGAGCGCCAGCTTATCATCTTGCAGGTCAACCGCGATGATCTGGCCACAACCGGCTATTTTTAAAAGCTGGATCAATAAAAGACCGATCATACCGCTGCCTACCACCAAGGCTGTGTCATTAAGCTGCACATTAGCCCGCCTTTGGGCATGCAAGGCAATGGCTAAGGGCTCCACCATGGCAGCCTGCTCATAACTGACCCCATCGGGCAAGCGGTAGAGGATATGCTGGGGCACCACCACATACTCGGCCATGGCCCCGTCTCTTTTATAATCGCTACAAGAGACCCCCAGCACCTGGCGCCTGTCACACAAGTTGATCTCGCCCCGCCGGCAAAAATAGCAGCTGCCACAATAAACAGTTGAATCAAAGGTGACCCTGTCACCAGGCTTGTAATCGGCCACAGCAGAACCGACTGCCTTGACAAGACCGGCTGCTTCATGACCCATAATGACAGACGGGATGCGCCGGCCGGTGCTGCCGTCACTGCCATGCACATCACTGCCGCAGATGGCGCAGGCCTTAACCTCGATCAGGACATCGGCCGGACCCGGAACAGGATCGGGCACTTCCTTATAAGTGAAACGGTTGTACTCTTCTAAAACCAGTGCTTTCATAATGAATCCTCCTCGGATCATGTTTTAAGGGGTCTGACCTAGAGCTTAGCAAATTATCCTAAGATAACACCGATTATAGCACTATAGAATAATCATCATAAATATTCATCTC
>CAZZGG010000121.1:0-7293 GCA_964654125.1 uncultured Oscillospiraceae bacterium | reverse complement strand
GATACTGGCCATATGGCTAGCCTTTTGCTGGACCCGGTCTGCTTCTTTGGCCTGGCCACACCTAGCCAGAATCTGGCCATAGGCGGCCAGACCGACAATTGCTTTCACGGCCAGATTGGCATTCCTGGCCAGGTGGCCGGCAAAGTCATCTGTACAAAGCTGTTCACCAGGATCCTGGCCGTACTTTTCCAGGTAGGCGGCCCAAACAGCCAGCTGATCAAGGTTTGCCCGGGCGATGGCATAATCATTATCGGCAAAGCAGGCTGCTGCTGTCATAATCAGCATATTGCCGCATTCTTCGACTGGCATCTGATAGCGCAGCTGCAATTCCCCGGCTCTTTTACCATAGACCTGGCCGGTGGCCAGAGGGTACTGACCCACATCATGGGGGGCGAAATCAAAGGGCCAGTCCGGACTTTTAGCATAGCGGAAGACCGGCCGCAGCATGCCGCGCACCAGTTCCGGATTATAAACCAGATAAAGGGGTATGGAAGGATAGCTGACATCGACTGTGCCGATGCAGCCATTGCTGAAACACTCCTTGGACAAGAAGATGATCTGATCATTTTCATCAGCAATCAGTTTATGGGCGGCAAAAGACTGGCGGTAAGCCAGTGGCGTCAAGGCGGCATAGGCCGGACCGCCAGCTGCCAGGCTGGCCTGGGCCAGTTCTTCATCAAAGAGGCGGCAGCGCTTTTCGATCTCCTCCTGCTGGCAGGCCGCCTGGGCAATGATATCTGCAAAAGAGGCACCATTTCTAAAACAGTAAGCAGGTGTTTTTTTACCAAAATAATCAATCGCCAGACCCAGGTCATCATAGGCCAGTAAAAATACAGTCTTGGCCGGCTGATCCGCTTGGACAGCCAGCTGGGCAGTCAGACCAGCCACCAGCGGTTCTTTTTGGCCGGGCAGTCTTTTGATTTTCTCCAATACTGCTTGATCAGCCTGGCCTGTTTTGATAAAGGCCTGGCGGATCTGGTTACTGGCAGTGAAAGAGCGGGCTGACTGATCCAGGGCCAAAAGGTAGGCTGTGCCCCAGTTGATCCGCTGGTTATCGCCGGAACTGCCCAAAGGAATGCTGTCCGCAGCTTCGTTACTTAAACCAGCTGTGGGCAGACCAGCAATCATCTCTGTTGTGCCTTTGATGCTGGCCTTTTCCAGCCTGTCGCTGCAGAAGGAGCCATCCAGATCGAGATAGACTTCCAGCTGGTGGGCTTTTCCATCCAAGCTTTGCGCACTGATGGTCAGGTAATTGACCGGCCAGGAGGCCAGATCCAGATCAGTGGCCAGCAAAGGGGCCCGGAAATGGATCTGCAAAAGAACATTGTCAATTTGAAACTGGTAATTTGTGCCTGTTGCAGTAACTGTCAGGCGGGTCTGGGCAGCAGCAGGAATTGGCCCGATCAGTTCGCCACGGTTTTCTGTTTCCAGACCGCAAAAACGCCAGGGCTGCCCATCGATCCGGACCAGTCCGAGCAGAGAATTGGCTGTGCCGGTCCAGTGGCGGGTGACATCACTGTTTAGTGT
Source organism: uncultured Oscillospiraceae bacterium (assembly GCA_964654125.1). Lineage (GTDB taxonomy): Bacteria > Bacillota > Clostridia > Saccharofermentanales > UBA5734 > JAAYBY01. The sequence goes on along the minus strand of CAZZGG010000121.1, from coordinate 5,766 downwards.
ATCGGCAAAACTCCAGATTGAGAAAAATGGATCCACCGCAATCAGTGGTACGGCCGGGGGCCGGAATTCTTTTTGCATAGTCATCTCCTTTTTGGCTAGTTTCTACTGGGAATATTCGTATTATAGCTGATCGAAGCCAGCGCTGGCAAAGACATTAGCTGCTTTTTTCGCTATAATGGCAGTAACAAGACATATAGCCCGACGCGGGCTGGAAAGGACAGTGAATATGATTGATTTTAAGATTGGTGTGATCATTGATTCATTCAGGCTCGGCCTGGATGCCGGACTGCAAAAGGCTAAGGAGGTTGGCGCCGACGGGATCCAGATCTATGCCACTACCGGTGAGGTCAGTCCGGAAAATCTCAATAAACAACAGCGGCGTGAACTGCTGGACAAGATTAAAAGCCATGGTCTGGCCGTATCAGCTTTGTGCGGCGATCTGGGCGGTCATGGCTTTAGTGACGCTACCGACAATATCCGCCGCATTGAAAAATCCAAAAGGATCATGGAGCTGGCCCGCGACCTGGACACCAATGTTGTCACCACTCACATCGGTGTTGTACCCCCCGACCAGGCCCATCCCCGCTACAAGATCCTGCAGGATGCCTGCATTGAGTTGGCAGAGTTCGGTGACCAGCTAGGGGCCTACTTTGCGATTGAGACTGGGCCGGAAACAGCCCTTGTCCTGCGTAAGTTCATTGACAGCCTGGGTGCCACCGGTGTCCGGGTCAACCTTGATCCGGCCAACTTTGTCATGGTAACAGGCGACGACCCGGTCGAGGCAGTCAAGACCCTGGCCCCCTTTATCGTCCACACCCATGCCAAAGACGGCATCAAGCTGCGCGATCAGGATCCGGAGATAACCTATGGCATGATTGAAGCAGAAATTGAAGCTGGCGCCGCTTTCCGTGAAGTGCCTTTAGGCCAGGGAACTGTTAATTTCCCCACCTATCTTAAAGCCCTGGCTGACATAGGCTTTAAGGACTATTTGACTATCGAAAGAGAAGTCGGCGATGACCCGGTCGGTGATATCCGCCTGGCCGTTGAATTCTTGCAAGAAAACATCCGCCTGCTCAACAAGGCGTAAATTGGAGGACAGAAAATGAAATTAGGTGTCAGTTCTTATAGTTATGGCCGGCTGGTTCGCCAGGGCCAGTTCACCCAGCTGGAAGCTATTGCTATCGCAGCCGAAACAGGTTTTGATTTTATCGAATTTGCTGTCCTAGACGTGCCGCAAGGCGAAGATATTCTAGATTATGCCAAACGGGTGCGTGAAGAATGCGAGCGGGTTGGTCTAGCCATGGGCAATTACACAATCGGCGCCGATTTTTTAAACGGTAGCGGCGGTGATGTGGAGGCCGAAGCCCGGCGCCTGTTCACTGAAGTTGATGTAGCTGCAGCCCTGGGTGCCCCGGGCATGCGTCATGATGTGACTAGCGGTATCCGCCAGGATCCGGCTGCTGTCAGGGCTTCCAGGGCGCCAGCCGAAAGCTTTGCCAGTGTTGTGCCAATTTTAGCCAAAGGCTGCCGCATGGTCACAGAGTATGCGGCTGAGCGCGGCATCAGGACCATGAGTGAAAACCACGGCCGTTTCTCCCAGGACAGCGAGCGGATGGAGCTTTTAATCACAGCTGTTGACCACCCCAACTATGGCGCCCTGATCGACATGGGCAACTTCATGGTGGTTGATGAAGATCCGGCGCTTGCTGTCGGCCGTCTGGCCCCTTATGCCTTCCATGTCCATGCCAAGGATTTCCATTTCAAATCCGGCCAGGAAGCCGACCCGGGCGAAGGCTGGTTCCACAGCCGCGGAGGCAACAAGCTGCGCGGTGCCATCATCGGTCACGGTGTAGTGCCAGTCAAACAGTGCCTGGGCATCCTCAAGCAGGCCGGTTACAATGGCGATGTGGCGATTGAGTTTGAAGGCATGGAAGATCCCCTGCTCGGCATCAAGATCGGCTACGCCAACCTGAAAGCTTATTTGGCTCAGCTGGATTAAGCCATGGCAGAGATTGTCCGTTTAAAAGCCCAGGATTATGGCGAGCTGGTCGATTTTTGCAATATGGTCTACAGCATGTCTTCAAGGCCCCACCATTTTCCTTCACTGGCCCCCAAGCTTTTCCAGCCCAGTGACGAGAAGATGCACGCGATGCTGGCCTGTAAACGGGACGGCCGGATCAAGGCTGTCTTGGGTATGTATCCTCTGCAATTACATGCCGGCAGCAGGGAACTGAAGGTTGTCGGGATCGGCAATGTCGCCACACATCCTGATGAGCGCAACAGCGGTCTGATGAGCCGTCTCATGGCAGTTGTCCTGGATGAAATGGCGGCTGAGCAGATCAGCCTGTCAGTTCTGGGCGGTCAAAGGCAGCGTTATGGTTATTACGGTTATGAGAAGGGCGGGACCAGCCTGACCTTCAGCCTGACCAAAAGTAATCTGCGCCATTTTTACCGCAACAGAAGTATTGCTCCGGTTTCATTTGCCCTGCAGGAGCCGGACCAGGTAGATCTGGGTAATCTGGCTCTGCTGCGCCGCTGGCACAGTCAGCAGCCTATTTATGTAGCAAGGCCGGCAGATGATTTTTTAACTATTCTGGCCTCCTGGTATGGCCGGGCCTGGCTGGCCCGTGATCCAGCCGGTGCCGCGATCGGCTATCTGGTCAGTGACCAGGCCGGTGACACAGTCAGCGAGATAATCGCAGCTAATCCAGAAGATCTGCTTAGCATTGCCGGCTCCTGGGTCAGGCAACAGGATAAAGCATCAGTTAATTTCATCCTGGCACCCTGGCAGCAGGATGCCATTGCAGATCTGGGGCGTATCGCCGAAGGTTGCCAAGTCCAGCCGGCCGGCTCTTTTCGCATTAATGACTGGCCCTTGCTGCTGGCGGCCCTGCTGGAAGTCAAGGCAAAGATGCAAGAGCTGCCCTCCGGCCAATTAAGACTGGGCATTGAGGATAAAGGCCAGGTCAGTGTCTATGAACTGAGCCTAAAAGACGGCCAGAGCAGCTGTCGCACCTGTGCCCGCAACCAGGCTGACCTGGTTCTGGACCGGCTCACTGCCACTAGGCTGGTCCTGGGTCCTTTACCCCCTGCTTTAGTGATAGCACATCTTAATATCAGCAGCAGTTTAGAAAAATTGCTGGCAGCCTGGCTGCCCTTGCCGCTTTTTTGGCCGTCACCTGATTTTGTCTGACCAGCCCAAGCAAAAAAGCTACTACCGGGCAAGCTGGCACCCCTGAATCCAAAGACCGCCAATCCTTAAGGGATTGGCGGTCTTTTCCTGTCAGCTGCCAGTTCAAGTTTAATCATTTTCTGGTGGCCGGGCACCCAGGCTTTTCAGATAACCATACTCAGCGATCTCAGCCAGCTGGGCAGCCGTCATAGCTTCATAAAAGTCAATTTTCTGCTGCCAGATTTCCGCTAAGCCCGCCTCATTTTGCCGGTTGGGCAAGCCATAGTAGTCTTTCAGCACAGGACCAAGGTAACGGGACAATTTTTCTGCACCATACAGGTTCATGTGCAGGCCGGTATCATAGGTGTCGGTCTGATAATCAATACCGGTTTCTTCACTTAATTCTAGAAAATTGATATAGAGCAGATCATGTTTTTGGGCATAATCTTTAATCTGCTGATCCCATTCGTCATACCAGTGTGGGTAGACACTGGGTGCTTTAATCAGCAGCAGCTCAATATCATTAGCCTGGCAGAGCTGGGTCATCTGGTCAAGCCAGTACCAGGCATTGTCAGCAAAACTGTAATCAGCCAGTTTTTTGGCCACTGGGATGGAGACAACCGGACGTATATCAGCGCGCAAATAATAGCCATTGTGGAAGAGCGGCTCCTTTTTGAACATGAAGCGCAGATCATCCCGGTCCAGTTCGCTCCAGCGCGAATGGTAACGCAGCAGAGGAAAGATATAGTCAAGCAGTTTCTCATCTGGCATCATGGAGGCCTGGACAGCCTTGAGCTTGGTGTTAGATAGGCGCATACCGTCCAGGGTCAGCCGGTTATAGGCCTCCTTTTGCGGTTCAGCGTATTTCATGGCCAGGACATTAAAGATAAAAACTTCTGGTTTTTCGTACTTAAGTGTTTCTTCCATCAGGTAATAGGACTGCCAGATCAGCTGCTGAGCACTGCCCCGGATAAAGCTGGTGATCCCCTCTTCCTGCCAAAGGGTTATTGGTGAAAAGCATTCATAGACTTCACAGTCACCGACAAAAATTACATCATGGCTCGACTTTTCTGCATAATAAGCTTCAATCAGGGCCCCTTCGACTATGTCCTTGTTATATTTAGGCATGAAAAGGCGTTGCAGCAAAAAGAGACTGCCAACAAGCAAGATCACAAGCAGGATACTTTTCAGGATTATCTTTTTTTTCATCTAGTCCTCCCTGCTCTAAAATTGGTTATAAATAAATTGGCTGGCATCGTAGCCACTGCCATAGGCACCAAAGATCAAAATAGCCAGGATCAAGCCATATATGGCTGCATAGCGCCAGCCCAGCGGGATCTTAGCCAGACGGTTTTCCATACTGCCGGCCGGGCGCCGGATCCCTGTTGCCAGCAGCAAACCTGTTGCCAAGGCCAGCAATATATAGTCTGCCCCGGCCAGGCCCAACAATCTAAAATCAAAACTCAAAAGGCGGCCGAGCTTGAAACTGGTCAGCATGGACCAGAACATTTTTATGGTCAAGCCAACATTGCGGTAACAGTCAAACATACGGATGGCACTCATCAAAAGAGTGGTCCTGATAATGGTGAAAGCAATGTAAAGTGGCTGGTCCTTCACTTTAAAACGCTTGTGGAAACGAGCATAGAGTGGTTCAAACTCCTGGGAAATGATAATCACAATCCCGTTTGTCAGACCCCAGGCGATAAAATTCCAGCTGCTGCCATGCCAGATCCCGGTGGCAAACCAGGTGACTAAAGTAACCAGATAAACTGGCAGCCTCTTGCCAAAAGCATCACCCAGGCGCTGCCTGGCCTTGCGGGAAAAATTCAACATGGGACGGGAAACTGAAAGAGGATAAAATAAATAGTCGCGGAACCAGCTGCCCATGGTGATATGCCAGCGCCGCCAGAAATCTGTAATTGAACGGGCCAAAAAAGGTGCATTAAAGTTCTCGGCCAGCTTAATGCCCAGGACCTGGGCGATACCTATTGTTATATCAATACCACCTGTAAAGTCAGCATAAAGTTGCAGGGCATAAAAGAGCATGCCTAAAAAAACAAAGCCCCCATCATAGTTGCCTGGATCACGAATGATCGTATTGACCGCCAGCAAAATCCGGTCAGCAATAACCAGCTTCTTGAAAAAACCCCATAAAATGCGTTGCAAGCCGAAACTGATCTGGCGCCAGTCCAGTTCATGTTCACTGTACAAAGACTGGGCCAGGTCACTGTAGCGGCTGATCGGGCCCTGGACCAGCTGGGGAAAGAAAGAGACAAAAAGAGCGAACTTGAAAATGTTATCCTGAGCCTGATGTTTGCCCCGATATACATCAATCAGATAAGCCATGGACTGGAAGGTATAAAAGGAGATGCCCATGGGCAGGATCAGGTTAAGGTAACTGAGCTGTTTGCCTGCACCAAAAAGCTCCAGCAGGCTATTGATGTTGGCCAGGGCAAAGTTAGTGTATTTAACAGCTGCCAGAATGGCAAAGTTAAACAAAAGACAGGCCAGCAACCAGTGCCTTTGCTTGGCCTTGCCGGCTTCCCGCAAAAGCTTTTTTTCCTGGCGGCTCAGTCCCGCCCGGGCAGCCAGGT
>CAZZGG010000120.1:0-7315 GCA_964654125.1 uncultured Oscillospiraceae bacterium | reverse complement strand
AGAATTCATGCAGCTGTTGGAAGATGCCGCATAAAATAAACTGATCAAGGAGCAGCCCTATGTACAACAACAATTATCTTTATCTTGTCATTATCCCCTTGCTGATCGGATTTTATGCCCAGTATAAGGTGCAGGTCGCCTGCAAGAAAAACAGCCGGCTCTTCTTGCGCCAAGGCTGGACAGGCAGCCAGCTGGCCCGCTGGATTCTGGATCAAAATGGTCTGCAACATGTCCGGATTGAAAGGGTCAGGGGCAGCCTGACTGACCACTATGATCCACGTAGCAATACAGTCCGCCTCTCAGACGGGGTCTATGGCGTCAGCTCCCTGGCTGCCGCCGGGATTGCCGCTCATGAGTGCGGTCATGCCATCCAGTATGCCCAGGATTATCTGCCCATGAAGATCAGGGGTGCCATTGTTCCAATAACCAGTATTGGCTCAAAACTGGCCGTGCCCCTGGTTCTGGTTGGTATATTGCTTAATTGGTATCATCTGGCCCTGGTCGGCCTGATCGGTTATCTGCTGATCGCTTTTTTCCAGCTGGTCACCTTGCCGGTTGAACTCAATGCCTCCAGGCGGGCCCTGCTGGCCCTGGACAATCTGGGCCTGGACCCGGCTGAAGAAAAAGGCGCAAGGCAGGTTCTCCAGGCAGCAGCCCTGACTTATGTGGCAGCCTTGATTACTGCCCTGACCCAATTCCTGCGCATGCTGGCCTTGCTTGGCCAAAATGAGAGGCGGGCCAGAAGATGAAGCATCTGGCAAAACTGGCCGACTGGCTCTTGCTGCTGGCTGGAGTAAATCTGGTTATTTTGGGTTTGATCTTGCTTTTCACACCCTTGGATAAGCTGTCTGGGCTGACCGGCTATCTGACAGGAGCACTGCTCCTGGCCGGTCTGGCAGAGCTGCTGGTCCTGTACAGGAGGTCAGCCGGACCCTGGCTTCTAGCCAGCGGCCTGGGCAAGGTCCTGGCCCCGGCCGGCCTGCTGGCAGGAGGCCTGATCAAGAACTGGCTGGCGGTCTTGCTGCTACTGGCCACCAGCTTGCAGCTGGTGGCAGCGCACTACAAAAAAGATCTGCTGACCAGGTCCATAATATGGCCAGCCAGACTGGCTGTGCTGCTGGCCCTGCCGCTGGTTCTCAGACTCTTGTCAGGCCAGCTGGCTGTTTTTTGCAGCGGCTTGCTTCTGATTGCCACTGGCCTGGGTGCTGTACTGCTCTTTTTTAGCCTGAGTTATGACTTAAGAGGAGAACTGGAGGAAAAAAATGACTAGAATACTGGAAAAAGATCAGAGAGCTAAAAGAACCGCTTTGTTTTGTAAATGGTTCTATGGCCTGGCCGGCCTGCTGATTGCTGCCAGCGGTCTTTGGACACAAAACAGCTATCGCTTATTTTTAAGCCTGGCTTCTTTATTACTGATCCCGGCCCTAAACGCATTCTATAAGCTGACCGGTCTGGTGCCTGCCTGGCAACTGGAAATCAGGCTATATATCTTTGCCTTTTTAGGCTTCAGCCTGGGTGGCTGCCTGGAGTTTTACCAGAAGATCCCTGGCTATGACAAGGTCATTCACACCTTATCCGGCGTGTTGGTAACTACTTTGGCCTTGAGCCTATATCTCTATCTGGAAAGGGAAAGGCCTCTGGAGAGCCTTAAGCCGGCAACAGCTATATTATTTTGTTTTTTTGCCAGCCTGGCTGTGGCAGTGCTTTTTGAGATAGGCGAATTTATTTTGGCACCACTGCTGGGTCGGGACATGCAGCAGGTGGCTGCCACTGGTGTGACTGACACCATGCTGGATCTGATCGTCTGCCTGGCCGGGACACTCCTGACCCTGCCTTTATTGCTGCGTTTTTTCCAGGGTAAGCAGCATGACCTGACTGATGCCGCAGCTGCCTTCTATTGTAAGAATACAGCTCAGCTGGCTGGCAGCAACTGTGCAGAACCAAGCCTGGTCCATGACAATGATAAGTCCAGCTAAAGATAAAGCAGCGCTTATGATAAAGACACTTCTTTTGGGCTGGCTGGTCTACTTTCTTTTGAGTGGGGTCTTGCTGCTGGCCTGGCCACAGCCTGTCTCACCTGAATATAAGGCAGTTGCAGAGCAAAATGAATACCGCAGTGAGACGACAGGTCCCGACCGGGTGGTGCTGCTAGATGACCCGCAAGAGGCTGGGCTGGCCCGGCTGCAGATCATCGACCAGGCCCAGCATGATTTATCCATTGCCTATTATTCGATCAGTAATGGGGACAGCGCCAATCTCTTCTTTGCTGCTCTTTTTGCTGCAGCAAACCGGGGAGTTAAAGTGAATATCCTGCTGGATGGCTTAAGCCATGGCCTTAAGGGTGAGAACAAGGCGGTGCTGGCTGGATTTTTGCTCCATCCTAATATTCAGTTAAGGCTATATGAACCCTTTAATCCGCTCCTGCCCTGGACCTTGCATAACCGCCTGCATGATAAGTTCATCATTGCTGATGAAAAAACAGCCATTATCGGGGGCAGGAATATTGCTGATAAGTATTTTGCTCCAGAAGGTTATGACAAGACCATCACCAATGACAGGGATATCATAGTGATTAAGACAGGACCGGCAGATGCCGGCAGTGCGCTGGAGCAGATGAACAGTTATTTTACCAGGCTCTGGCAGCATGATTATGTGAGATCTGCCCGTAAACTGCTGATCAACCAAGAGCAGGCTGTAAAAAAACAAGCTGAGCTGCAAGAGCTGCTGGACCAGGCCAAGCCAGATTACGCCGAGCTGGATCTGATGACAGATTCGCTGCCAACCCAAAAGGTCAGCTTCATTCATAATCCCATCACTCGCCTGAGCAAGGAGCCCTGGTGCTGGTATGAACTGACCCGCCTGATCAAAGAAGCTGAGGGCAAGGTCCTGATCCAGAGCCCTTATGTCATCCCTGCCCGCAGCATGCCGGATGGTTATATAGGCAGGTCAGACCTGGCTGATCTGGACTTGGTCATCCTGACTAATTCCATCAGCAGCACACCTAATCCGTTGGCCTTTGCCGGCTATCTCAACCACAGGCAAAAAATACTTGACCAGGGGATCAGGATCTATGAGTATCAGGCTGAAGATTCTTTGCATACAAAAGCCTTTGTCTTTGCTGATGACCTGCTGGCTGTCGGCAGCTTCAACCTGGATCCCAGAAGCGCCCACTTGAGCACTGAATCACTGGTACTGGTGCACAGCCAGCCGGCGGTGGAAAAACTAGCCCAAGGTCTGGAGGTCTATCTGGAAAAAAGCCTGGAGCTGAGTGGTGAAACCTGTGCTGCGGCACCAGTCAAGCAGCTTAAAACGATGTTCCTGGAGGCACTGGCCCGCCTGGTGCGTTATTATGAGTATCTGCTTTAAGACTGATCCTTTGGGCGCTTGGCCTGGCGGCGGGGGTTGGCTGGAAACCAGCCCTTTTTGACTCTTTCAGCCTGCTCGAAGATCTCCCGGATGCTCCAGAAAGAAGCAAAGGCGATCACGCCAAACAGAGCCGAGATAATGATGTTTTCAGTCCAGAGGGAAAGGCCGGCAAAGACCAGGCCCAGGCCCAAAAAGGCGGGCCAGATCTTTTTGCCAAAATAGTACTCGCCTTTTATCACCAGGGGATGGAAGACACCAATGATGATAAAAGCCGCCAAACCGATCACAATACCTGGCCAGGTCATGGCTGGACCCTCCTTAGGCAGCTAATTTTGCTGCATGTGCTTTTTGATCTGGGCAAAAGATTCCGGGCTTAAGACATGCTCGATCTTACAGGCGTCTTCCTTGGCTATTTCCGGGCTGACACCCAGCCTGATCAGGGCCTCTGTCAAAAGCACGTGTCTTTCATACATACGCCGGGCCACATCAAGACCACCAGCGGTCAAGCTGATCTGGCCTGCATCATTAATATCAACCAGGTCTTTTTCCCTGAGCTGTTTCATCATGGCCGAAATAGATGGCTTGGACAGGCCCATTTCGTTAACGACATCAATCGAGCGGATGGTCTCATTTTCCTGCAGGAGCATATAGATAGTCTCTAAATAGTTTTCGATTGTTTCTCCAATTTGCATCCTAACACCTCCTGGTTGCTGATCTGCTAGAAGATAGCAGGACTAGATCTAGTATTTTAGAGCATTTGTCACAATTGTTTAAGCTTTACTGTTTTCATGTTGACTACTGCCCAGCTCTTAGTTATATTTACAATTAGTTAGTCACGACTAACTCTTCAACAGGTTAACAAAAATTAGCCGATCTGGCAAGTTAAATTGCCCTAAGAGGAAGGGAAAAACAATGAAGATATCTTTAGCTGAACTGAGCCCCGGTGAAAAAGGCCAGGTGAAATCAATTAGCGCTGGTAAAAATGCTACCAAAAGACTCTATGAAATGGGTTTTAATACAAATGCCTTTGTCAGTATTATAAAAAACGATGCCGGTCCGGTTATTGTCAGCATCAACGGTAACAAGGTTGCCCTAGGGCGCGGCCTGGCGGAAAAAGTCACTCTGGCTAGATTGTAAGCACAAATAGATACACGCAAGGAGAAGAAGATGGCAAACAAGAAGATAGCCCTGGTGGGTAATCCCAACAGTGGTAAGACAACACTCTTCAATGTTCTAACCGGATCCAGCCAGCATGTTGGTAATTGGCCCGGTGTCACCGTTGAAAAAAAAGAAGGTGTTTTAAAAGTCAATGGTGCAGAATTTGATGTGATAGATCTGCCAGGTATCTACAGCATGGGGGCATTTTCTGAAGATGAGATTGTCGCCATGGATTATATCCTTTCCGGAGATGCTGATCTTGTGATCAATGTCATCGATTCCAGCAATATCGAAAGAAATCTCTACTTGACCTCCCAGCTGCTGGAAATGGGCCAGAATATAGTAGTGGCCCTCAATATGGCTGATGAAGCTGAAAGACGCAATATCAAATTTGATCTAGCTGGCCTGGCCAAAAGTCTGGGCGTGCCTGTCATCAGTACTGTCGCCCACAAGGCGGAAGGTAAAGAAGCTGTCATCGAAGCTGTGCTGGCAGCTGTTGCCAACAAAAAATCCTATCCCAACCCCCTGCAGTATAACAGCAATGTTGTCCACCATATTGAGCATGTGGCAGAGCTTTTGGCCGGCAAGGAGCTGCCTTATCCGGCTGAGTGGACCGCCATCAAGATCGTCGAAGGTGACAGTCATGTGCTGCAAAAGCTGCGCCAGGCCAATGTTGCTGAAGAGCTCCTGGAAGAAATAGATGAGTTTAATAAGTACCATTCCAGTGACAGCTTTGAACTGGAGATTGTCGATTCGCGTTATGCCTTTGCCAACAATGTAGCTGCCCAAAATGTTATTCGTCCGGAAAAAGAAGTTGTCACCTTATCAGACAAGATTGACCGTTTCCTGATCAATAAGTTTTTGGGCATACCAATCTTTGCTCTGGTCATGTTCGTTGTCTTCCAGGTCACCTTTGTCCTGGGCGAAGAAATCCTGGGCGGCTATGCAGTTACTGTGATCGACTGGTTGTCTGAACTCTTTGAGGGTCTTTTGGCAGCAGTTAATGCGCCGGACTGGCTGATCTCCTTTTTTATCAGTGGTGTCTTTAACGGCGTCGGCGCTGTCATTGAATTTGTCCCCCTGATCACCATCCTCTATCTCTTGCTGGGCCTTTTGGAAGACAGTGGCTACATGGCCCGGGCCGCTTATGTCTGGGACAGCCTGATGCGTAAATTCGGCCTGCAGGGCAAGGCCCTCATTTCCATGATCATTGGCTTTGGCTGCACTGTGCCCGGCATCATGTCAACCAGGACAATGGATAATAAAAAAGACAGGATGATCACCATGCTGATCAACCCTTTCATGTCCTGCGGGGCCAAGCTGCCGATCTATTCAGTCTTTATAGCCGCTTTTTTCCCCAGGCATGGTGGCATAATTCTCTTTTCCTTGTACGGCTTTGGCATAATTGTGGCCCTGATCATGGCCAAGGTCTTTAACAAGACTCTTTTTAAGGGTGAGACCTCCTACCTGATCATGGAACTGCCGCCTTATCGTATACCGACCATCCAGAATGTCTTGCGCAACATGTGGAATAATGTTTCAGGTTTTATCAAGAAAGCCGGCACCATCATCTTTTTGGTCATCACGGTCATGTGGCTGCTGGCGGTCTTACCAACTTCAGCCGAGCCCTACAGCCAGGCTAGCCTACTGGGTAGGATCGGCACCTTTCTCGTCCCTGTTTTCCGCCTGGCCGGTTTTGGCACCTGGCAGGAAGCAGTCGCCCTCTTTGCCGGTATCCCGGCTAAAGAAGCCGTGGTCGGCACCCTAGGCATGCTCTATGCCGGCCAGTATATGGAAGAAGGCAAGGCCCTGGTCGATGCTGTGCGGCAAAACTTCACCCAGCTGACAGCCCTATCCTACATGGCCATGGTCTTGCTCTATACCCCTTGCGTTGCTGTTTTAGGCATAGTCAGCAAGGAAACCAAATCCATCAAGTGGCCTGTCTTTACAGCCCTTTACACCTTTGCCATCGGCTGGGTGGTGGCAGTGGCTGTCTACCAGATCGGATTATTGTTTGGGTTTGTCTAAAAGAAGGTGAAGCAGAATGCTTAAGGATATTTTACAAAGGATCAACCAGGAGGGCTATTTGTCAGCCAGCAACCTGGCCCGCCAGCTGGATACCTCAGCCTCAGCTGTTGAAGCAGGCGTGGAGCAGCTGGTCCGCATGGGCTATCTGGTCCGGGATGTCACCGGCCGTGACTGCACCGTGGTTTGCGCCGGCTGCCCCTATGCTGTCAGCTGCAGCAAGGATATCCTGACCAGCTATAAGATTACAGGTAAGGGTGAATCCCTGCTGCAAAGTTAGACTAAAAGAATAAGAGCTATTAAAAAAAGACCAGCTAGCTGGTCTTTTTTTATGGCCTTTCTATGCGCCTAGATCCAGGCAGGGTATGAAAACCTTAAATTAATCAACTATGCCATATAGATCAGTGTTAAAGAAAGGAGGTGATAAGATGGTTTGGCAAGCAGAGCGAAATTGTTAGCTGGCTGTGATCAGGGATAGCAAGGGTTCAAGAAAGCTGCAAAATCGCACTGCGGTGCAAGAAAGCTTAAAAAGCTCCCTGGAGGAGATTAATGCACGCTTTGACAGCTAATAAGGTGCTAACCCCTCCTAAACCTGACGGCTTGGAAGGGGAATGCGTACGAGGGAGGGATGCTTTGGAATTACTTGCTGATTTTACTTTTGGTTCATAACCTAACCAGCTTTTATCTTCTGCCTGACACTTTCCTGGCAAAGAAGGGAGTTAAGCAGTTAAGCAATATATATAAATAATATAAAATAACTAAAATA
>CAZZGG010000119.1:0-7362 GCA_964654125.1 uncultured Oscillospiraceae bacterium | reverse complement strand
TGTGGTGCCGGTGGTGGGACTCGAACCCACACGCCATTATAGCACTCGATTTTGAGTCGAGGTCGTCTGCCAATTCCGACACACCGGCAATTAAGTTTTCTAGTTCAGCTTGTCCCAGTGGACTTACCGGGTAATCTTAACAATCTTATTGCATTCTGTCAATATATCCGCTATCCTAAGAAAAAAGAACTCTTTAAGCGGTCCTGTGAGGCTGGAAGGGTGGATATTTACAAGTGGCTCTAGCGCTTTGGCTGGCAGCCGGTTGTGTTGTATGCAAGACCTTTCAAGCCCGGGCTGGAAGGTTTTTTCTTATGGAAAGGCAGGCAAGAAGATGATACAGGAAGCAAAAGCAATCCTAATGGACAAAGACATGCTGGATCGGGCCTTGACCAGGATAGCCCATGAGATCCTGGAAAAGAACAAGGGTCTAGATGACCTCTACCTGATCGGTATCCAAAGGCGGGGAGTACCACTGGCCCGGCGTCTGGCGGCAAAAATCGGCAGCTTTGAAGGCCATGAGCCAGAGGTAGGTATCCTTGACATAACCTTTTACCGCGATGACCTGAGTATGCTGGCTGAGCATCCAGTCATCAACAAAACATCATTGCCCTTTGCTGTGCAAGATAAAAAACTGGTCCTGGTCGACGATGTACTTTTTACCGGCCGAACCTGCCGCGCAGCCATTGAAGCCCTTTTTGACATGGGCCGGCCGCGCCAGATCCAGCTGGCCATCCTGATCGACCGCGGCCATCGTGAACTGCCGATCAGGCCGGACTATGTCGGCAAAAATGTGCCGACATCACGTGGTGAACAAATTCATGTCATGCTGGACGAAGTAGACGGCCAGGATGCTGTCTTGCTCTCAGATCTAGAGCAGAAAGGATAAGCCATGTCTCTTGCTAAAAAAGATTTTTTAGGCATCCAGGATTTAACCGGCGCGGAAATCGAGCAGATCCTTGATACGGCTGACATCATGAAAAAGGTTTTGTCAGCCAGCAGCAAAAGGACTGCTCATCTGCAGGGCAAGTCCATCATCACCCTCTTTTATGAAAACAGCACGCGGACCAGACTATCCTTTGAACTGGCTGCCAAATATATGGGAGCTGCCGCAGCCAATATCTCCACCAATGCCAGCAGCACCAACAAGGGTGAGACCCTGATCGATACAGCCCGCACTATCGACCAGATGGGCACAGATATCCTGATCATGCGCCATCCCCAGTCCGGCGCCCCCCACCTGATTGCTCCTTTGCTAAAAGCCTCAGTAGTCAATGCCGGTGACGGCATGAATGAACACCCGACCCAGGCCCTGCTTGATCTTTTGACAATGCGCCAGAAAAAAGGCGGTCTGCATGGCCTTAAGGTTGCCATAGCCGGTGATATCATGCACAGCCGGGTGGCGCGCAGTAATGTCTGGGCGCTCTTGAAAATGGGTGCCCAGGTCAGCCTGGCCGCACCGCCGACCATGTTGCCGCCAGCCCTGGAAAAAATGGGCGCCCTGGTCTGTCCGACAATAGAGGACGCTGTGCGCGGTGCTGATGTGGTCATGGCCTTGCGCATCCAGCTTGAACGCATGCAAAAGGCCCTCTTTCCCTCCATCAATGAATATGCCAGCTTCTTTGCTCTGGACGAAAAAATGCTGGCCCTGGCCCATCCAGATGCCATAATTATGCACCCGGGCCCCTGCAACCATGGTGTGGAGATGCCCACCAGCGTCTATGAAAGTGATCAATCAGTTATCCAGGAACAGGTGACCAACGGGGTGGCTGTGCGCATGGCCATCATGTATCTGCTTACAGCAAGAAAGAATGTGTGAGATGAAAATTGCCATTATCAACGGCCAGGTGCTCGATCCGGCTAAAAGCAATCAGCTAGAGGGGCGGCCGGTCTATATTGAAAACGGGCTCTTTGTCGAGCAGCTCAGCACAGCGGCAGACAGAACCATAGATGCAGGCGGAAAACATGTTCTGCCCGGCCTGATCGATGCCCACTGCCATTTGCGCGAGCCCGGCTACGAATATAAAGAGGATCTGGTCTCGGGCACAAAAAGCGCTGCCCAGGGCGGTTTCACCAGCGTGGCAGCCATGCCCAACACCAAGCCGGTCTGTGACAATGCCGCCATTGTCCAGTTCATCCGGGAAAAGTCCCGCCGCGAAGGCTATGCCCGGGTCCTGCCGATCGGGGCAGTCAGTAAAGGCCAAAAGGGCCAGGAACTGGCTGAAATAGGCCTGATGGCCCGGGCCGGTATTGTAGCCATCTCAGACGATGGTTATCCAGTGGCCACAGCTGACCTTTTACAAAAAGCCATGCTCTATGCCAGCCGCTTTAATTTGACCGTGATTGCTCACTGTGAAGAAATGAGCCTGGCCCAAGACGGCCAGATGAACGAAGGGGAGTGGTCAACTAGACTGGGCCTGAAGGGCATCCCGGCCATCTCCGAATCAATCGCTGTAGCCCGCGAATGCCAGGTGGCCGCCTATACCGGATTGCCCTTGCACATCGCCCATGTCAGCAGCAAGGAATCAGTTGAGTTGATCAGGCAGGCCAAGGCGGCTAATATTGCTGTCACAGCTGAAACCTGCCCGCACTATTTCTGCTTGACAGAGGCAGCCTGCCAGGGCTTTAACACCAATGCCAAGATGAACCCGCCCCTCAAGACTAAAGAGGATGTGGAAGCAGTCATAAAAGGCCTGGCCGATGGCACTATTGATATCATTGCCACAGACCATGCCCCGCACCACAGCGATGAAAAAGACCTGGAATTTGGCTTGGCCAGCAATGGCATCGTTGGCTTTGAAACAGCTCTGGGTCTTGGCGTAACCATGCTGGTCAGGACTGGCCGGCTCAGCCTGGCCAGCCTGATCGAAAAGATGACAGTTAAGCCGGCCGCCTTGCTGAAACAGGATCTAGGCAGTCTGGCTGTGGGTAGACCAGCCGATCTCATCATTGCTGATCTGGATAACAGTTATACAGTAGACCGGCGTAAATTCGCCTCTAAGGCTAAAAACACACCTTTTGACGGCTATCAACTGTGGGGCAGGCCAGTCCTGACCATCTGTGAGGGGAGAATAACCTATGAACTTTGCTGATCGTTTGCAAAATGCAATTGATAAAACAAAAAATCCGACTGTCCTGGGCCTGGACCCCAATCTGGACTATCTGCCACCAAGCTTGCTGGCTGACTACCGTGAAATCACACCTGATCCAATCCAGGCTGCCGGCCTGGCCCTATCCGCCTACAACCGCCGTCTGCTTGATGCTCTGGCCGGCATCGTACCGGCTGTCAAGCTGCAGGCTGCCTTTTATGAGCAGTACGGCCTGGCTGGTATAAGAGCCTTGCTTGAATCAATCGAATATGCCCGTGCCAAATCCTACCTAGTTATTGTGGACGGCAAGCGCAATGATATCGGCAGCACAGCTGCAGCTTATGCCCGGGCCTATCTGGGTGAGACCAGCTACACTGACCAGCTGCAACAGGCAGCCTTTGCTGCAGATGCCCTGACCATCAATGCCTATCTGGGCTCAGACGGGATCATGCCCTTTCTGGAGCAGTGTGAAAAAAGGGATAAAGGGGCCTTTGTCCTGGTCAGGACCTCCAACCCTTCGGCAGGAGAACTGCAGGACCTGCGTCTGGCAGACGGCCGTCTGGTTTACGAGGCCATGGCTGATCTAGTGGCAGGCTGGGGCAAGCAGCTGGTTGGGCAAAGTGGTTTTTCCTCACTAGGAGCAGTTGTTGGCGCCACCTGGCCGGAGCAGGCAGCAAGTTTACGCCGGCGCATGCCAGCTGCCTTTATCCTAGTGCCCGGTTATGGTGCCCAAGGTGCCACAGCCCGCGATGCAGTCGCCAGTTTCACAAAAGATGGACGCGGCAGTATCGTCAACGCCTCGCGCAGCCTGATGCTGGCTTATAAAAAACACGGCTTTGCCCATGACCTGTTTGACCTGGCTGCACAAAAAGAAGCTCTAGCCATGCGGGCTGATCTACAAAAGGCCCTGGCAGAAGCCGGGATAGGCAATGCATAATATTCACTGAAGTATTATCATGCAATATCTTGTATAAACATACATTAAGGAGAAAAAGATTTGCCGCAAGATAAAAAACAATTCCAATTGGAAGCTAGCGTCACCGGTCTCAGGCAGCTCAACCAGCATAACTTTATCCTGACCCTGGCTGCCCCTTTGCTGGCCCAAAATGCAGTTCCAGGCCAGTTTGTCAACGTCTCGGCCGGCCAGTTCCTGCGCCGCCCCTTCGGCATAATGGCTAGAGACAAGGGTCTAGGCCAGATCAGCTTGGGCATCCAGATCCAGGGTGAAGGGACCAAATGGTTGGCCCGGCGTCAAATTGGTGATCAAATCTCACTTTTGGGGCCTTTAGGCCATGGATTTCGCCTGGCAGGCTATAAAAGAATCATCACAGTGGGCGGCGGTAGTGGCGTTTACCCACTCTTTTTTGTCCAGCAGGTCTGCGCCGAGCAGGCTATTGAAGCTATTGCTGTCTGTGGTTACCGCACTAAAGCAGACAGTCTTTTAGAAAGTGAATACAGTGATCTGGGCTGTCGCACTTTATTTGCTGCCCAGGCAGGCGGGCTTGAGGTGGCTGGCCATGCCGGCCAAGCCCTGGAACAGCTGCTGTCCAACTTGCCCGATCTGGCTGGAACAGCAGTTTTAACCTGCGGACCCCGGCCCATGATGGAGAAGGTGGCCCAAATTGCCCGGCAGCATGGCCTGGCTTGCCAGGTAAGCCTGGAAGAGCGCATGGCCTGCGGCGTGGGTGTCTGCCTGGCCTGTGTCTGCCAGACCAAATCTGGTTATCAGCGCTGCTGTGTGGAAGGGCCTGTCTTTATGGCGGAGGATGTGCAATGGTGAATACAGAAGTAAAAGTCGGCCAAGTGGTCTTGAAAAATCCTCTGCTGGCTGCCTCAGGCACCTTCGGTTTTGGCCGGGAAATGGCCCGCTGGCAGGATCTGGGTCAGCTGGGCGGGATCTCTAGCAAAGGCTTGACCCTCTTGCCCCGCCAGGGTAATCCGCCAGTGCGGGTTGCTGAGACTGCCTCCGGCATGCTGAACAGTATTGGCCTGCAAAATCCCGGCCTGGCTGATTTTATCAGCCTTGAATTGCCCTTTATGCGTCAGCAGGACTGTGCCGTGATAGCCAATGTGGCCGGCCAGTCAACCGATGACTACCTGGCTATGTGTGCCCGCTTGGACCAGACTGACGTAACAGCTATTGAACTAAACCTGTCCTGCCCCAATGTCCAGGAAGGTTGCATGCTGATCGGCAGCGATGCCGAGCAGATCAAGAGCCTAGTCAGCCAGGTGCGCCAGGTGACAAAAAAGCCCCTCTGGGCTAAGCTGACTCCCAATGTGACAGATATTACAGCCATGGCTCTGGCTGCCGAAGCCGGTGGCGCGGATGCCCTGGTTTTGATCAACACCTTGCTGGGCATGGCGATCGATTATAAAAGTCGTCGGCCTGTCCTGAAAAACAATACAGGTGGACTTTCCGGACCAGCCATCAAGCCGATAGCCTTGCGCATGCTGGCCCAGGTCAGCCAGGCAGTTGAGATTCCCCTGATCGGGGTGGGCGGGATCAGCAGTGGCCGGGATGCCCTGGAGTTTATGATCGCCGGTGCCAGTGCAGTCCAGGTTGGCACAGCCAACCTGATCGATCCAGCTGCCTGCAGCAGGATTCTAGCTGAGATGATAGGTTTGGCCCAGGCTGAGCAGGTGACAGCCCTGGCTGATTACACGAAAACCTTACAGCTGTGGTAGGGAAGAGAAAGGATTAAGACATGGTTGATCAGGAAAAGATTATTAATTGGCTTTTTGCCACAAAAGCTCTGCAGGTTGCCCGGGCTGACCAGCCCTTCTGGTATACATCGGGTCTTTTTGGACCCTATTATATCAACACACATTACCTTTACGGCAGCAAAGAGGCAGCCCAGGAGCTGCTCCTTTTGATCGATCAGACAGATCCACTGCAACTGCCTGGACTCTTAAGAGAACAGGTCATGCGCCAGTATGAAAAAAATGAGATCTACCGCCAGTTGCTGGATCTGCTGCTGGCCAGGATCGCAGATTTCCAGTTTGATTTTATCTCGGGCGGAGCCAGGCGTGATTATTTTTTCTCTATTCCAGCCGCCTGTCTTTTGGGTAAAGCCCATCTCAGCCTGCAAAAAGACCTCTCGGCTGTCTACACAGATGCCAACTGGCAAAAAAACACCAATACCCCACCTGCTTATCTGGCCGGCCAGCAGGCCCTGCATCTGGCTGATCTGGTCACTGAGGCTTCCAGTTATACCAGGGCCTGGCTGCCGGCTATCAGGAGGCTGGGAGCTGGTATTTCAAAGACCCTAGCTGTGATTGACCGTAACCAGAATGGGCGCCAGGTCCTGGCAGACTTTGCCGTCCAGCTCTATAGCTTGGCTGTGATAGACAGCGATCTATTTAGCAGGGCTGCTCAGGCCGGCCTGATTGATAATGAGCAAAAAGAGCAGCTGATCCGCTTTGGCCAGGATCCAGCTGCCTATATCAAGAGTTTTTTGCATGAAAACCCCAGCTTTATCGCTAGGCAAATCAATTTAGGCGGTCAGGCAGAGGAAAGGGCCAGAAGGTTTTTGCAGCTCGGCCTGGGTGAGGAGGGGTGAAAAGCAATGCCAAAGAATAAACGTGTGTTTTTGATCACAGGAGCCAGTTCCGGAATCGGCCTGGCCCTGGCCCAGCAGCTGGCCGCCCGGGGCGACCTTGTTTATGCAGTGGCCAGACGTAAAATAGAAGCAGCAGATAATCTTTACTCTATGATTATGGATGTGACCTGTCCTGCACAGGTAAACGAAGTGATCAGTCAGATCATTGACCAGGCTGGCCGAATCGATGTCCTGATCCAGGCAGCGGGTTTTGGCCTGGCTGGAGCTGTTGAAGCCATGCTGCCACAAGAAGCCAGCGACCAGATGGCGACCAATTACTTAGGTGTTTGCCATGTGCTGGGACCTGTACTGGCCCAGATGCGCAGCCAGGGCCAGGGACTTGTCGTCCAGCTGGGCTCCGTGGCCGGTTTTTTACCCTTGCCTTTCCAGGCCTGTTATTCTGCCAGTAAGGCCGCCTTGGCAGCCTTGACCCTGGCTTTGGCAGCCGAGGTGAAGCCCTATGGTATAAAGTGCCTTTTGGTCCAGCCAGGTGATACTAAGACTGGCTTTACTAAAGCCCGGGTTTTTTCTGCTGCGACCTGGGATTTACCCTATGCTGAGCGCTGCCGGCGTTCCGTTGAGCGGATGGCCGCAGATGAAAACGCTGGCATGAGCCAGGAAAAAATGGCCAGTTTGATCATCCGGCGCATGGACCGGGCCCGGCCGCCGCTTGTCTA
>CAZZGG010000118.1:0-7521 GCA_964654125.1 uncultured Oscillospiraceae bacterium | reverse complement strand
TGTGGCTGAGGGCAGGGGTGAGGTGATTGGCAAAGCTCTGTGGGACAAATATGGCTACTTCCCGATGTACTCCAAATTCTTTGACAACCTCGGCCCGCTGCCGCTTCATATCCATCATCGGAAAGAGCATGCGCAACTGACCGGTCAGGCTGGCAAGCCGGAGATGTATTTTTTCCCTTCCCAAATGAACAACTATGGGGGCGAATTTCCCTTTACCTTTTTCGGTCTCAACCCGGGCACTGAGCGCAGCGCGGTGCGCCAATGTCTGGAAAACTTCACTAAGGGAGACAACAAGCTGCTCCAGCTTTCCCGGGCCTATAAGCTGGAGTGCGACACAGGTTGGGATGTTCCGCCGGGTGTCTTGCACGCACCGGGCAGTTTATGCACCTATGAACCTCAGTTTGCCAGCGATGTTTATGCCATGTACCAGTCGGTGCTGGTAGGAGACCACGTGGTTGACGAGGAGCTGCTGTGGAAGAACACGCCGCCTGACCGGTTAGGGGATTTTGATTGGCTGATGGAGCTAATCGACTGGGAACAGAACACTGCAGCAGATTTTGCTGCTGAGCGATATATGGCGCCAAGGATGCTAGGTGACACCTCTGACCTGGGCTATATTGAGGAGGATATCTGCTACAAAAGCGCTACAGTGGGCGCCAAGAGACTGACCGTGCTGCCGCAAGCCCAAGTAGTGGTGCGTGATAGCACAGCATACGGTATCATTCTGCTGCAGGGCCATGGCAAAATAGGTGTCTGGCAGGCTGAGACTCCCACAATGATACGCTATGGTCAGCAGACAGACGATGAGTTTTTTGTCACTGCTCCGGCCGCCAGCACAGGGGTCTGCATTAGAAACGAATCCCGTGCTGAGCCTCTGGTACTGCTGAAGCATTTTGCTATCAATCCCAAAATTTGAGGAGGTGTTACTGTGTGGTACACGAACAGCTACCGGCGCAACCTGGTGGATATGCATATCGATGACTGGAACCCGGAATTCCTGTCACAGTTCGATCCTGACGCGTACTATGACTGCCTTGTGACCGGCAAGATAAAAGCACCGATGATCTACTTCCAGTCCCACGCAGGACACTGCTACTTCCCCACCAGACTGGGACACATGCACCCCGCCTTTGAGGGCCGGGAGGATATGATGAAGCGCCTGGTAGATAAGTGCCGAGCCGGGGGAATGCACGTGGTAGGCTACTACAGCCTGATTTACAACACCTACGAAGAGGACAGGCACCCCGAATGGAAAATCCATGACGGTAACGGGATGTCCAAGCGGGACAAGGGTGGCCGTTATGGTCTTTGCTGCCCCAACAACATGGAATACCGTGCCTTTGTCTTCGGCCAGATAAAGGAAATGGCGGATTATTTTACTGTGGATGGCATGTTCTACGACATGCTGTTCTGGCCGGACATCTGCCGCTGTGAGGCCTGCAAGGCACGCTTCGCCAAGGAGGTGGGTGGTGATATCCCCAGCAAGGTGGACTGGAACGACGAACGCTGGCTGGCCTTTACCCGCAAGCGCCGTGAATGGATGGGAGAATTTGCCGGGGCTGTCACACTGGAAACTAGGCGCTTGATGCCCGGCGTGTCGGTGGAACACAACTATGCCAGTGCCGTATCTGGCAACTGGGAAATGGGATCCAGCGAGCTGGTTAACGACGCCTGTGACTACACCGGCGGTGACCTATACGGTGACCTGTACAACCACAGTTTCACATGTAAGTATTATCTGAATGTGACGAAAAATGCTCCCTTTGAGTACATGACCTGCCGCTGCGCCAACAATCTGAGCCAGCACACGGTGACCAAGAGCGAGGTCGCCCTAGAGTCCGAGATCATGCTGACGGCAGCACACCACGGCGCATCCTTCATCATAGACGCTATAGACCCGTGTGGCACAATGGACAGGCGTGTTTATGAGCGCATCGGCAAAATCTTTGGCCGTCACCAAGCCTATGAGCCCTACTTTAAAGGAGAGCATGTAGCGGATGTGGGTGTCTACTACAGCACAGTAAACCGCTACAACCGCGAAGAGCAGGCCTTTACCAACAAAGAATGTGCGTTAGCCACGGTGAAGCATATGGTGGAGCAGCATATCCCGGTATGTGTATTAGCCCCTGGCGGTGTGCAGCAGCTGGAGAAGATGAAATTTGTCTTTTTCTCCAATATCTACGAGATGGAGGATGCTCTCGCCGACAGATTGATTGCCTATGTAAAAAATGGAGGCAACCTCTATTTTAGCGGTGCTGGAAGCACGAAGCTGCTCAAGGAACTGGTTGGCAGTGAATACACTGGAGAGATGACAAAGGGGAGTGTTAGCTATCTCGCCCCAACCGAAGGTAACCAGGCAGCTTTTGGCGAGTTCAACCGGGACTTCCCCCTGCCGTTTTTTTACAAACTGCCTATCATCACAAAGCCCGCCAGGGGTGTGGCAGCCACCCTAACCCTGCCTTACACCGATCAGAACGAGCAGCGTTTCGCCTCCATCCATTCCAATCCGCCAGGGGTGGAGACAAATCACCCAGGGCTTATTGTTCGGCAATACGGTAAGGGGAAGGTGATATGGTGTGCCGCCCCGCTGGAGCTGGACGAACGCGTGCAGTACAAGCAGATCCTCCAACGGCTATTGAACGAATGTGTGCAGCCGCAGGACTTCACCCTCGTCAGCAATGCCCCCAAGCAGGTAGAACTGGTTACCTTCAAAACAGAGGACAGCTATCTGGTGCACGCTGTGGATCTGCGCTGCGACGAGGAGCTGCTACCGGTGCGGCCGTTTATAGTGGCACTGAAGCTGCCTCGAAAGCCCGGCAAAGTGCGTTATTTGCCGGATATGGAACCATTGAAATACGAATACGCCAGGGGCCGGGTGCAGTTCAGCGTAGAAGGCATGGTGATGCACCGGTTGGTAGAGTTGCTGCTGGACTGAAGAAAAACCTAAAAAAGCAAAGCCAGCTTGTCTAACCACATCAGATCTGCTGATGTAGAAACACTATCTTGGCCTGATCTTAAGCCTAGCTCGAAAAGCAACTGTGCCATCTGCCTTTTTACCTTCTATGTAAATAGAATCCTGGCCTGGTTCAGGCTTTTCCTGGCAAAGCTGGATTGTTTCGCCGGGCAGGGCCTCATTGACATAATTGACTTCTATCTGGCTGACTGTATGAGTTTTGTGCTGCTCGACACTAAAACAGTCCATGATGAAATCAATATAGCGGGAGTTGTTCAGGTGACCATTGACATCAATATCACTATAGGCAATCGTTTTCTCGTAGACGGCTGCCAGTTCTCCTTCAGCTCTGATCCGGGCAGGATTTTGCGGCATGGCTCTGTGATCGACAGTGACAGGATAACTAAAATCAATGCTTTCTGCCTTGACCAGTTTGCGGCTCCTGACGTCAAAGATCACCCAGCTAGACGCTGCCCGGGCCAGCACCTCACCCTTTTGGTCTGTCACTAGAAAGTCCCGGGCAAATTCAATCCGATTCGGTTTAAGCGGCCAGGTCCTGATTGTGATCACATCATGGGGTTGGGGATTTTTCGCGAGCTCCACCCGGATCCGCACCAGCATCCAGGAAACACCATGCTTTTCCTGCAAGGCTTTAATGCCAAAACCCAGTTTTTCTGCATGAGTTCCAGCCATTTCCTGGAAATAGCCAAACAAGGCACTCAGCTTGAGTTGTCTGGTGAAGTCAACATCCCGGAAGGCCACCGGAAATTCTGCTGCCAGATAAGCTTGAGCAGGCCAAGCTTGAGTTGCTTCTTGATTTACTGTTAATTTTTCCATAGGCTTATTTTAAAGCAAAGCTGGAATATGCTCAAGCTGCACAAAAGAAGCTGCCCTGCTTTGGTCAGGAGATTTGTTGCAGATATGGCAAGATACCCTAATAATTGGTACAATAAAGAAACTGTAAGTATAGTGCTGGTCAAAACAGCCACCAAAGCGGTTTGTCAGCTTTATGCCATGATTAATTAGTGGAGGAAATGCATATGGGTTTAATCAAAGCAGGTATTGGTGCTGTAGGCGGCGTATTAGCCGACCAATGGCGCGAGTTCTTTTACTGCGAATCCATGCCCGCCAATGTTCTGGTGACAAAAGGTTCCAAAAGGACATCCGGGCGCAGCAGTAATATCAAAGGCGAGGAAAACATCATCTCCAACGGTTCCATTGTTGCTGTCAACGATGGCCAGAGCATGGCCATAGTGGAGCAAGGCAAGGTTGTTGAGTTTTGTGCTGAGCCGGGTGAATTTGTCTGGGACACTTCAACCGAACCCAGTATTTTCACTGGCAAACTGGGAGACAGCCTCAAGGAAACCTTTAAACGGATCGGCCAGCGTTTCACCTTCGGCGGTGACACCGGCAAGGATCAGCGGATCTACTTCTTCAACACCAAGGAGATCATCGGCAACAAATATGGCACAGCCAGTCCGGTTCCCTTCCGTGTGGTTGACCAGAATATTGGCCTGGATATGGATATCGGTCTGCGTTGCTTTGGCGAATACTCCTACAGGATCACTAACCCCATGCTCTTTTACACCAATGTCAGTGGCAATGTAGCAGAAGACTACACCCGTGACAGGATCGACAGCATGCTCAAAACAGAGCTCCTCACCGCCCTGCAGCCAGCTTTTGCCAAGATCTCGGCCATGGGTATCCGCTACAGTGCAGTACCCGGTCATACAACCGAGCTGGCCGATGCCTTGAACGAAGTGCTCTCAGCCAAGTGGGCTGATCTGCGCGGTGTCGAGATAGTATCTTTCGGTGTCAGTTCTATCACTGCCAACGAAGAAGACGAAAAGACCATCAAGGATCTGCAAAAGAGTGCTGTTTTCCGCAACCCGACCATGGCGGCAGCCCACCTGACCGGTGCCCAGGCCGACGCTATGCGGGCAGCTGCAGCCAACGAAGGCAGTGGTGCCTTTATGGCTTTTGCCGGCATGAATATGGCCCAAGGCGCTGGTGGTATGAATGCACAAAATCTCTTCCAGATGGGTCAGCAACAGCAACAGCAGCAGCCACCGCCTGCACCCCAGGCACCCAACCCACAGCCACCGGCCCCGACCGGTGGTGGAGGCGGCGCAGCCGCAGCCGGCTGGAATTGTGCCAACTGTGGTCATGCTGCTAACACCGGCAAGTTCTGCGCCGAATGCGGCCAGCCCAGACCGGTGCAGGATCACTGGACCTGCTCCTGCGGTGCCCACAATAAGGGTAAATTCTGTGCAGAGTGCGGCAAGCCCAAGCCTGCTGGAATCCCCCAGTACAAATGCGACAAATGCGGCTGGGAGCCTGAAGATAAGGCTAACCCGCCCAAATTCTGCCCGGAGTGCGGTGACCCGTTTGACGACGGAGACATCGTCCAGTAAAAAAATAAAACCTTATCTAAGTACAGGGAAAGCATTAATGCTTTCCCTGTTTTTTTGTAACTATTCAACCGTTATCTTCTGACAGCTCTGGCAAAGCTGCTCCCAAAAGCCAGCACATCACTGCTCATCCAGATTAGAACAGCCACACTGTATAAATCTGAAAAATTAGCTTTTCATACCTTGTTGGTTGTTTAATTTTCCAGACAAGACCTAAACAAAAAATGTCTCCCCTGGGGCACATCCTTGAGAGGTGCGGGGAGTCCTGTTAGCTTATTATAACCCAATTTACAAGAAATGTTAGCTCATTACGTAAAAATTACCTCTAAACGTTCCTTTAGACAACCCCATTAAGTTTTTCTAGCACGTTTTAACTTCCCACCTAGGACTTTTCATTAGAACCTGCCTGCTTGACCTCTGCTTTGGCAAGCTGCTAAACTGGAACTATCAGTAACATTTCCCCAAACAACCAAGAAGACTCATAACAATAACCAAACAGCAAAATTATGCAAACCCTGCTTTAGCCAAAGATGATGAGGAGATTTTCTATGGAAGCTATAACTTATACAGGTGAGCAGCTGCGTGAAGTCCGTTTCCCCTTAGGCGGCATCGGGGCTGGTGCTATTTCTTTAGATGGTTCAGCCCGCCTGGTTGACTGGGAGATCAAAAACAGGCCCAACAAGGAATCCTACAACGGTTTTTCCCACCTGGCTGTCAAGGCCGAAAAATCTGGCCAGGTCCTGGCTGCCCGGGCCCTGCACGGACCCTGGCAGGGCAGCCGCATGGGCCGGGGCCTGCACAGCTTTGGCGGTTACAGCTATGGTCCGGCCCGGGAAACCCTGGTTGGCCTGCCCCATTTTTCAGCAGTCAATCTGGCCAGCAGCTTTCCTTTTGCCCGCTATAGCTTTACCGGCGATTTCCCGGCCCAGCTTGAGCTTAGCGCCTTCTCCCCCTTCGAACCGCAAAATGACTTCAGCAGTTCTTTACCACTGGCTTTTTTCACAGTCGAGCTGAAAAACACCACAAATGATGATCTAGACTACACAGTGGCCTTTTCCCTGGCCAACCCCCAGCCAGAACCTGTTAACAAGATAATCCAAGAAGATGGCCTGACTGGTCTACTCCTGGCTGACAGCAGGCCAGACTCCGGCACAGGCGACTGGGGCCAGCTCTGCCTCCTCACCAGTGCCAAATCATGCAGTAGCCAGGCCTACTGGTACAGGGGCAGCTGGTTTGATGCCTTAAATGTCTTCTGGCAGGACTTCACCAGGCCTGGCTCCTTATATACCCGTCAACTGCCAGAACAGCCCGGCCAGGACCATGCCACGCTCTGTATCCATCTGCCGGCCCGGCCTGGGGAAACAGTTAAAGCCGAATTCTTCCTGGCCTGGTACTATCCCAACTATGAAAAATACTGGGGCCGGGAAAAAGACAACCTGCACAGGCCTTTGCTGCGCAACTGGTATGCCAGCCAGTTCACGGACGCCAAGGCTGTGGCCAGTTACGGCCTGGCCCACCAAAAAGAGCTTGCAGAGGCAGCAGCCACCTTTAGTAAGATCCTTTTTGGCTCAAGCCTGCCCCGGGAAGTGATTGATGCAGCCAGTGCCACCTTGTCAGTTTTGAAGAGCCCCACCTGCGTCCGCTTAAGTGACGGCAGCTTTTATGGCTGGGAAGGCAGCCATGCCCGGGAGGGCTCTTGCGAAGGCAGCTGCCAGCATGTCTGGAACTACCAGTATGCCCTGCCCCTGCTCTTCCCGTCTCTGGAACGCTCCATGCGCCAGCTCGACTACCGCTATAACACCAGGGCTGACGGCTCGATGGGCTTTCGCCTGCAGTTGCCCCCTGGCTCACCACCTTCAGCCTTTAGGGCCTGCGCAGATGGCCAGTTAGGCGGCGTGATCAAAAGCTACCGCGACTGGCAGATGTGCGGCGATACAGCCTGGCTGAGATCTCTCTGGCCTGAGATCCGACGCAGTCTGGAGTTTATCTGGAGTCCGGCCAATCCAGACCAGTGGGACCCGGACCAGGCTGGTGTACTGACGGGTCGCCAGCACCACACCCTGGATATGGAACTATTCGGGCCCAACAGCTGGCTAAGTGGCATCTACCTGGCTGCCCTGGAAGCTGCGGCCAGGATGGCAGAAGCCCTGGGAGAAG
>CAZZGG010000117.1:0-7767 GCA_964654125.1 uncultured Oscillospiraceae bacterium | reverse complement strand
GGCTGGTAGGTCCTGTAACAGGCCGACAGAAAAAAGACCAGCAGGCTGCTCAAAAGCAGAGCCAGCCCGAACAGCTTATGCTTGCTGAGCAATGATTTTATTTTAAAAGTATTCATTGGCCTGGATTTTAACAACTCATTTCCCTAAATACAATCAATAATTTTAAGCTCTTACTAGTTTTCGCCTGTAATGCGATAAACTTCAGCTAGATTAAACCGTTTTTTCCCACTCTATTGCCAGCAGGCTTTGCTATAATGAGAAATAGAGGTGATCGTTATGCTGGACCGGTTAAAAAATGAAATAAAAGGCATGCAGGCCGTTGGTGTCAATCAGCGCAATTTTCTGCTCTGCCAGGGTTATAAAGACCACTTCGCTGCTCCAGTGCCCCTGGCTCGGGCTTGGGCGACAGCTGCTTTATTCAGCCACCATGCCAAGCATGTTTATGAAAATGACCTAGTGGCTGGTTCCTTGCTGGGCTTGTTCCGGGCTGATCTGCCTCAGGTGGAACTCGACTATGCCGATCGTGTGGCAACCAGCTATGGTTTTAATAACTTCAGGACCAATGCAGACCACTATGCACCGGATTATGGCGGATTTTTAGCTGATGGTATCCCGGGCACCTTGGCCAGGCTCAAAGCTTCCCACCAGCAGCACCAGGAAGACCCAGCTAAGGTCACCTTTTTGACAGCCATGGAGATCACTGTCCAGGCTTTTGCCCGCCTGCTGGAAGATTATGGCCAGGCAGCTAGACAAAAGGCAGCTGGCTTGGCAGGTCAACAAAAAGAAAACCTGGGCCTGCTGGCAGATACTTGCCGTTGGCTGGTCCGGGAAAAACCTGACACCTTCCAGCAGGCCCTGCAGCTGGTCTTTTTAGCCCATATCGCTTTTGTTTATGAAGGCCGCTATGCCATGGCCCTGGGCCGTCTGGACCAGTACCTCTGGCCCTTTTATGAAAAAGACCTGGCAGCCGGGCGCATCGACCGGGCCAGGGCCCTGGCACTTTTGGAATGCAGCCTGATCAAGCTGGGCGAGCACAGGTGGCTAGGTAGTGACGATGTGGTCAATATTGCCATCGGGGGAGTGAAACGAGATGGTTCTAATGCCGAAAATGAATTATCTTTCCTGGTCCTGGAAGCAGTCGCCAACTGCCGCATCCCTGGGCCTAATCTGTCAGCCAGGATTCACCAGGGGACCAGCACCGAGTTTCTTGACCAGTGCCTGGCAGTGATCGGCACCGGTCTAGGTTATCCGGCCCTCATGAATGATGAGGTAAATATACCGGCCCTGGCCCGGTATGGCTATGATCTTGCAGACTGCCGCGATTACTCCATGGTTGGCTGCATTGAAAACTTTATCACCGGCAAGCAGCCACCCTGGTCAGATGGCCGTTATAATGCACCCAAATATATTGAACTGGCCCTAAACGAAGGACGCTGCCTTTTGACTGGCCGCCAGATGGGGCCTAAAACAGCCCCTGCTGCCAGTATGAAATCAATGGAAGATTTCAAAGCTGCTTTAAAAGAACAGATGTTTTACGGTGCAGCTGAATACATGATGTTTTTTACAAACGACAATGACCGCTATAACAAGGTCCAGTACAGCCAGCCCTTCCTGTCAGTTTTCTGCCAGGATTGCATTGGCCGGGGCCAGGATATCAATGCTGGCGGCAGTATCTATCCTTCTGTGCATGGAGCCGGCTGTATGGGTATTGCCACATTTGCCGATTCTTTAGCAGCCATTGAGGATGTGGTCTTTAAGCAGGCTTATACAGCCCTGCCTGGCCTGCTCCTGGCCCTCAAGGACGATTTTTCCGGTCATGACCTGCTCAGGGCCCGGCTTTTGCTGGCGCCAAAATATGGTAATAATATTGACCAGGTCGATAAGTATGCTGTCTGGTATGTCGAGCTGATGAGTGAGATCTTTTCTGCTTACAGGACCCGGGATGGTGGTGGTATTTATGTGGCTATCGCTTCCAATGTCAATAATATCCCGGCGGGCAAGGAGATAGCTGCCACGCCGGATGGCCGCCAGGCCGGCCAGCCCCTGAGCGATGCGGCTTCACCCATGCGCGGGGCGGATAAAAAAGGGCCGACCAGTGCTATCTTGTCGGTGGCCAAGCCGGATTACACCCTGGCCGCCTGCGGGACAGTCCTGAATCAGAAATTCACCAGCCAGATGCTGACCGATCCCCAAAAAAGAAGCAAGGTCCAGGCCCTGGTCAGGACTTATTTTAAGAAAGGCGGCCAGGAAATCCAGATCAACTCTGTGGCCAGAGAAGACCTTTTGGCTGCCATGGACCGGCCGGATGAATACCGTGATCTGGTAGTGCGGGTTTCCGGCTTCAGTGCCTATTTTGTCAACCTGGACCAGGCAGTCCAGCTCGATATCCTGGGCCGGACTGAACATGCTTAGAGGTGGAATGTTTTCTTGCAAGGATTAGTCAGCCAGATTCAACATTTCAGTGTCGGTGATGGCCCCGGGATCAGGACCACTGTTTTCCTGCAGGGCTGTAATCTTTCCTGCGGCTGGTGCCATAACCCGGAAACTGTTCCGCTAAAACCGACCCTGCTTTATCAGGAGAGCTTGTGCAGTAACTGCGGAGCCTGTGTCCAGGCCTGTCCAGAAAAAGCCCACAGTCTTAAGCAAGGCCGGCATCTTTACCAGCGCCAGCTGTGTCATTTAAACGGGGTCTGTGCTCCGCTTTGCCCCAGCGGGGCTTTAAAGCTGAGCGGCAGCTGGCTGGATCTGTCGGCTGTTATGGACGAGATCCTGGAGGATCTTGATTTTTATCAAAATTCCAGCGGTGGTGTAACTATCTCCGGTGGTGAGCCCTTGCTCCAGCCAGCTTTTGTGGCTGAGCTGGCCCGGGCCTGCCAGGAAGAGGCCATACCTGTCCTGCTTGATACAGCAGCCTGCGTGAACTATAAGGCACTGGATCAGGTCCGGCCCTTTATTGATCTCTTCTATATTGATATCAAGTCAGCTGACCCGGCGGCCTACCGCCAACTGGGTGGTGACCTGGAGCTGCTCTTAAGCAACCTGCGCCAACTGCGCTCTAGTGGCAGCAGGGTGCAGATCCGCCTGCCCCTGGTGTCGGGATTTAACAACAGTCCCGCCCAGGTCGACCAGCTGGTGCAGCTGCTGGGGCAAGAAAAGATCAGCCAGCTGGACATATTGCCCTACCATCGCCTGGGCAGCAGTAAGTACAGCCAACTGGGCCTGGGTCCGGCCTGGCCAGCTAGTCCTTTGAGTGGGCCTGAACTGGCAGTTATTGCTGAGAAATTCAGATCTGCTGCTATCCAGGTGAGAATTGAAAACTGATGGGCCTGCCCTGCGGGCAAAAAGACAAGGAGAAATAACATGAAAGCAAAAGCAGCAGTCTTAACCGGTGTCAAGCAGCCATTTGAGATCAGGGAGTATGAACTGGTCCCGGTCCCGCCCGGCCAGGCCAGGCTGAAACTGATCGCCAGCGGCATCTGTGGTACGGACCAGCACATCCAGCAAGGTAAGATTCCCAGCCAGCTGCCAGCCCTGATCGGGCATGAGTTTATTGGCCAGGTTGAAGAAATAAATCCCGGCAACATTAAGACAGATCTCAAGCCGGGCGACCATGTGATTGTCTATATAGCCTGCCCCTGCGGCCACTGCCGCCTATGCCAAAGCGGTGATGCAGCCAACTGCGTCAATATGACGGTGAGTAATGCCGGTGATCCGGATCAGCCACCGCATTTTTACGGCGGCTTTGCTGAGTATAATTATTCGCCCCTGGCCAATCTGGTGGCTATCCCGGCCGGACTGGATCCTTTCCTGACAGCAATCTTTGCCTGTGCCGGCCCGACCACCCTGCATGCTGCTAAACTGGCCCAAAGGGCTAATATTGATCTGGCCCAGAGCAAGATTGCTGTGGTGCAGGGCTTGGGCCCAGTTGGTATGTTCAGCCTGCTTTTTTTGAAGTCGCTCGGTATTGAGCATATTATCGCCATCAGCGGCCGCTTTGACCAGGCCAGGGCCCAGCTGGTCCGCCAGCTGGGTGCTAGTGAAGTTTTTGCTTTGGAAAAGACAGAGCCGGCCCAGATTAATGCATATATCCGTTCACTGACTGACGGGATCGGGGCAGACCTGGTCATTGAAGCTTCCGGTAATCCCCAGGCCTTGGCTCAGGGGTTGACCTTCTTGCGCAACCGGGGCAGCTATTTGGTACCCGGCCAGTATTCCAACAGCGGAGATATTGCTATCGCTCCCCAATTGATCACCTTTAATGCCTTGCGGGTGATCGGCTCATCCCAGTACGATCTGGCCGATATTGACCAGTATCTGGCCTTTTTACAAGATAATCCCCACTTGCATGAAAAAATACTAGGCCTGGCTAAAAGCTACCCAGTCAGTGGGATCAACCAGGCCTTTGCCGAGCAGGGCCAAAATGTTAAGACCCTACTGGTGCCTTAACCAAGAAAGGAAGATTAAAAATGGCAGTTAAAATTGACCATGACCTGCATCAACATACTTTCTTATCCGCCTGCTCCTCCGACCCGGAGATGAGTGCAGCTAAAATATTAGAACATGCCCTGGCAAGCGGTTATCACACAGTCTGCCTGACGGACCATTTGTGGGACAATAAGGTGCCAGGCAGTTCAGACTGGTACAGACCGCAGGATATCGCCCATATCCAACAGGCCCTGCCCCTGCCCCAAGCTGATGGCATCCGCTTTTACTTTGGTTGTGAAACTGAGTACTGTGGTGGCAAAAAGCTGGGTCTGGCACCTGAGTCTTATGACTTGTTTGACTTTATTGTCATCCCGCCGGATCATTTCCACATGGTGGATTTTGTGCGGCCGGCTGCCTATAATACACCAGCCCTAGTGGCAGATCTCCTCCAGGAACGTCTGGAAGAGCTGCAGCTGCTGGACCTGCCCTGGACCAAGCTTGGCATCGCTCATCTGACAACCAGCCTGATCTTCCCGGAGGGCGATGTTCTGGAAGTGATCGCTCAATTGTCAGAACAGCGCCTGGCCCGGATTTTTAGCGGATTTGCCCAAAAAGGCACTGGTATTGAATTGAACGCCTCTTCATTTCGCGGCGACTGGCAAAAGGACGAGGAGTTGTCACTGAAGATCTACCGGATTGCCAAGGCAGCCGGTTGTAAGTTTTATTTTGCCTCAGACGCGCATGGTGTGGCCAGTCTGCCGATCAAAAAGCAGCTTGAACCAGTCGTGCTGGCGCTGGGTCTGACCCAGCAGGATATCTATCAGATTCCAGAAAGTTAATAAGATGGTGCAAAAAGAAAACAAGCTGGAGCAGGAGTGCTGTATCAAGGCTGCGACTTATGAGCGGATCGCCGAGTTTAACCGCCAGCGCAACTGGGACCAGTTCCATAATCCCAAGGATATGGCCATATCCATCAGTCTGGAAGCTGCAGAGCTATTGGAATGTTTCCAGTGGTCGGGCACTGATCTGAATGTCAGTCAAAAACGGACAGAGATTTTGGAAGAGACTGCTGATATTTTGATCTATGCCCTGCAGCTTTGCCAAGTCATGCAGGCCGATCCCGACCAGCTGCTGAACAGCAAGATTACAGCCAATGAAGCCAAGTATCCGGCCCGCCAGGCTTATGGCAGTGCTAAAAAATATACAGAGCTGACAGGCCAGGCCGAGCCATGATCGTTTACACAGCGACTAAAGAGAGTTTCATGGCCGACGTTGAGCAGGAAGTCCTGGTTGATAAGATCAGCAGTGGCTTTAGCCTGAAGCTGGGCCGGCCGGCTAAATCTGAAATCAGGGCCTGGCAAAACTCCTTGGACTATATGTACAAGGTGCTCAATGACCCTCTGCTACCAACAGATGCTGGTGTGGCCATTGAGTTTCGCCTGCCGGGCACATCGCGCCGGGTTGATTTTGTCTTGTCCGGCAAGAATGAACAGGAGCAGGCCGCTGCTGTCATAATTGAATTGAAGCAATGGGAAAGAGCCAAAGCTGTCAGTGGTGCAGATGGGCTAGTGGAGACAGCCTTGGGCGGATCTTTGGTCCAGACCACTCATCCTTCCTACCAAGCCTGGTCTTATGCCGCTTTTTTCCAGGACTATAATGTAGCTGTCCAGGAAACCCCGGTCCAGCTGCATCCTTGTGTCTATCTGCATAACTACAAAAAACAGGATCCGGAGGACCTGTTCGCGCCCCAGTACCAGTTCTACCTGAAAAAGGCCCCGCCCTTCCTTCGTGGTGACCTGATCCAGCTGCGCGATTTTTTAAGGCGCCATATCCATTATGGAGACGGCAAAGAAACCTTGTACACCATTGACCAGAGCGAGATCCGGCCCTCCAAGTCCTTGCAGGACATGCTGGCTTCCATGCTGAAGGGTAATCAGGAGTTTATTTTACTGGATAGCCAGAAGCTGGTTTTTGAGACCGCCTTGCTCATGGCCGAAGAGGCCAGGAGCAGTGGCCAAAAAAAGATCCTGGTTGTTGAGGGCGGCCCCGGCACTGGTAAATCAGTGGTGGCCATCAACTTGCTGGTCCAATTGACCCGGCGGGAGATGCTGGCCCAGTATGTGACAAAAAACTCAGCCCCACGCCATGTCTATGAGGCTAAGCTGAGCCAGACCATGCGCAAAGGGCGCATCAGCAACCTGTTCAAGACTTCCGGTATTTACCATGCTGCACCACCGGGCAGCCTGGATGCCCTGATTGTGGATGAATCACACCGCCTGGTGGATAAATCAGGTTTTTTTAAAAACCAGGGCGAGGACCAGACCAAGGAGATCATCGCAGCGGCCAGCTTTAGTGTTTTCTTTATTGATGAAGCACAAAAAGTGACTATCGATGATAGCGGCAGCATCGCCAAAATTGCCTATTTTGCCCACCAGGCCAAGGCTGAGCTGGTCCATATGCAGCTGGATTCCCAGTTTCGTTGCCAGGGCTCGGATGGCTATATTGCCTGGCTGGATGATGTGCTGGAGATCAAAAGCACAGCCCAGGATACGGCTTTTACTGCAACTTACGATTTCAAAGTGCTGGATGATCCAGCTGAGTTAAAAGACCTGATCTTTGACCTGAACCGTAAAAATAATAAGGCCCGCCTTTTGGCTGGCTATTGCTGGGATTGGCAAAAGGCGACCAGGGCTGATCCAGAGCATGCCGACATTGACCTGACACCGCTGGATTTTAGGCTGAGCTGGAATCTGGAGAATACCAGCACCTGGGCTATTGATCCAGAATCAGTTGGCCAGGTCGGCTGCATCCACACCTCCCAGGGCCTGGAGTTTGATTATGTTGGCGTGATTATCGGGCCTGACCTGCGCTATGATCTAGAGCAGGGTTTGGTGACTGATTTTACAGCCAGGGCCCGGACGGACCAGTCTCTCAAGGGGATTAAGCAGCTGTACCGCCAGGACAAGCAAAAAGCCTTAGAAACAGCTGATCTTATCATCAAGAACACTTACCGGACCTTATTGACCAGGGGTATGAAGGGCTGCTATGTCTACTGCTGTGATAAGGCCCTGGCTGATTATCTAAGATACAGGCTGGCCCTGCCGGCAGAAGATGCGGCTTTTTTCTATGATCAGGCCAATGATTCAGAGCGGCAATTGCAGGTGGCTGATATAGATTTGCCCTAAGTAGAGCAAAAAAGCAACACAAGCTGCTTGGCAACAGTTTTGCTGGCTAAGATGCGTTTACAGGAGGGGAACCCAAGTGAATAGAAAACCAAATGTACTCTTGCTGATGATGGACCAATTGCGCTGGGATTGTCTGGGCTCTTCTGGCAATCGACTG
>CAZZGG010000116.1:7314-7831 GCA_964654125.1 uncultured Oscillospiraceae bacterium | reverse complement strand
GGACAGACTCGCCGCGGATAGCACTGTTACTGCTTAGCTCCTGGGTGTAGGTGAAGGAAAAGGCGGCCCAGAGATTGATCAGTGCACCTGCGGTCAGGACGGCCAGCTGGCAAAATAGTAGGACATAAAAGACCCGCTGAGCGCTGAGTAAGCCAGCTGTTAAAAAACAGGCAGCTAGACTAAAAAACACCAAAGAACGCCGCTTCATCTTAAGCTGGGGACTGGCACGGAGCGGACCAGGCTGCGTAAAAGGCTGCTGCCTGAGTTGTCACTCAGGAGCGCTTCGGGCCGCAGCACCAGCCGGTGCAAGAGAACGGGCTCAGCCAGACTGATTATATCGTCCGGTAAAACAAAATCCCGGCCTGCCAGATATGCTCTGGCCTGGCAGGCCTTTTGCAGGGCGATGCTGCCGCGCGCCGCGAGCCCGATCGACCAACCGGCGATCATCGCGTTGGAGTGGAACAGCGGCATCGACACGTACACGGTGTCGTCGGGGCCGAGACCGAACCGCGTGGCG